>NZ_JBSGVD010000030.1:0-86238 GCF_053608285.1 Nocardia sp. NPDC055053
GGGGGCCCGCGGCGCGGGGGGGGGGGGGCCCGCCCCGCCTTTCGGGGGGTTTTGGTTGGGCGACTATGCCCAACCCACCGTGCGCGGCGCGCCGGGACAGGAGGGGCCGCGACTCGAGCGCGCCAGCGCTCCAACAGCACAGCTAGACTGCGGGCGTGCGTCCCGTCGAAGCGGTCGGCGCCGTCGGGGCGGGAATCGATCCGGCACGAGCGCCTGCGCCAACGCCACCGTCTCCGCCGACGGTTCCGGTCCGGCCCCTGCGTTTCCGCGAATTGCTCGACGAGCCGTTCGCCCTGATCCAGGCCCATATCCGGGCGTTCGCGGCGCTCGGTGGCTGCGCCCTCGTGCTGACCGTGCTCGGGGTGCTCGGCGTCACCGGATTGGTCTCGCACCTGACCGACGGCTCCGACAACGGCACCGCGTTGGCCGCGGTCTCGGCGACCGCGGCCGGTGTGTGGCTGCTGCGGTTAGTGCTGCGCGGCACCACCGTCGCCATCGCGCTCGCCGACTTCGGCGGGGTCCGTTACGACGCGCGCGCCGGGTTGCGGGCTGCCGCGCGGCGGGCAGGGCCGCTGGTTCTCGCGCAGATCATGTTCACGCTCACCGGAATCGGGGTGCTGTCGGTCGGCAGCCTGCTGATCTTCACCTATCCCCTGGCGTTGATCTGGCTGTCGTATGTGCGGGCGCGCCGGTTCGTCGTCGAGCCGGTGATCCTCGCTGAGCAGGCGGGTTTCGGTGTCGCCGTTGCCCGCTCGAAAGAGCTGGTGCAGGGTGCGGACTGGTCCGTGGCCGGCCTGTGGCTCACCCAGCGACTCATCTTCGCGGTACTCGCGGTGCCCGCGTTCGGCATTCCTTTCTTCCTGTCCGACTTCTCCGGCACGCATCGCTGGGCTTTCATCACGCTGCTCGTCGGCGGCCTGCTGCTGGTGGTGACGGTCAGCGAGATCATCGAGGCGACCAGCCGGGCCGTCTGCTACATCGACCGCCGTTGCGCCCGCGAGGGCATGGACATCCGGATACCAGGTGAGACCCGGTGACCGACAACAACTTCCCCCGCCCCGAACACGACGCTCCATCGCCGCGTCCCCACCTCGAGGCACCCCACACCAGCGCCACGCCACAGCCCTACCTCGAAGCGCCCCCGAACAGCGCCCCACCACAACCACGCCTCGGCGCCGCCGCCGACCATCGCGCCGCCGCGGAGCAGGCCGCAGGCCGCCGCGATTACGACCGCGCACTGCGGGAACGCTTCCGCGCGGTCCTGCGCGCCCTCGAACAGGGCGGCACCCTCCCGGTCCGCCGATCCCGCACCGCGCAGGAGACCGCCGACGACGCGACCACCGCGCTGCCGCTGGAACAATCCACCGAATTGCACCCGGCGGCACGCAGTTTCGACGAGGTCGTCTACGGCGGCCGCACCGCGACCGAGGACGAATACCGCAGGCTCGAATACGCCGACCGGTACTCGCAGTCGGCGCCCCCACCGGTCGACGAGCCGGTCGAACTCGAGATCGTCGAACGGGAGCCCAAGCGCCGCAGGCAACTTCCACCACTTCCAGGGCTGCTCCGCAATCCCCGCTTCTGGGCCACGCTGGCAGCCGGACTTGCACTGGCCTTGCTCCTGTACGCCACCTTGCAGTCGTGCGGCGCGCCCGACGCACCCGACGCGCCCGACCCGCCTGCGCCGCCTGACCCGCCCGATCGACCCGACGACTTCGACCCCGATTTCGGCGAGGGCAAGGACTCGATCTTCACCCGGCTCCCCGGCTGGCTGGCCTTCGGCGGCCTGCAGTTCCTGATCGCCTTCGTCGCGCTGATGTGGTGGCGCGGGCGCAGGCGCGGCGCACTCGTCGGTGAACCACGACCGGTCGAAGTCGCCGCGAACGAACTGCTCGCGGGACAGGCTGGTCTGTACCGTCGCTCCGGCGACGTCGCCCACGTCGCGCGGACCCTGCGCACGGCGACCCTGCGCCGGATCCGCCCGCGCCTTGGCGCACGCGAACTCACCGACGATCAGCTCGTCGAGACGGTCGCCACCCGCCTCGGCGTGCCGGCCGAGCAGATCGGCACCGTCCTGTTCGGCCCGGTGCCGGACGAGACGACCCTGTATTACGTTGCCGCACACCTCGAATGGATCGAGACGGAGCTCTGATGACCGACAACACTGTCCTGCAGAAAACGCCGAGTGCCGCGGAGGCCGGTGCGGCACTGGCCGCCCTGCGCACCGAGATCGGCAAGGCCGTGGTCGGCAACGACCAGGCCGTGCTGTATCTGGTGCTCGCGCTGCTGTGCCGCGGCCATGTGCTGCTGGAAGGCGTGCCGGGCGTGGCGAAGACGCTGCTGGTCCGCGCGCTGGCGACCTCGCTGGCGCTCGATCACGCCAGGGTGCAGTTCACCCCCGATCTGATGCCCGGCGATGTCACCGGTTCGCAGATCTACGACCCGCATTCGGCCGAGTTCACCTTCCGGCACGGCCCGGTGTTCACGAACCTGCTGCTGGCCGACGAGATCAACCGCACCCCGCCCAAGACGCAGTCCTCGCTGCTGGAGTCGATGGAGGAGCGCCAGGTCTCGGTGGACGGTCAGCCCAAGCCGCTGCCCGACCCGTTCGTCGTCGTCGCCACCCAGAATCCGATCGAGCAGGAGGGCACCTACCCGCTGCCGGAGGCGCAGCTCGACCGGTTCCTGTTCAAGGTCGACATCCGGCTGCCCGAGCGCGACGACGAATTCCGCATCCTGCAGCGGCACGCGAACGGCTTCGATCCGCGCGATCTCGCCGGCGCCGGGCTGCGGCCGGTGGCCGGTCCCGAGCACATCGCCGCGGCCCGCGCCGCGATCGCGCAGGTGACGGTGAGTCCCGAGGTGCTCGCCTACATCGTCGACCTGTGCCGCGCCACGCGCAGCTCGCCCGCCGTCGCGCACGGCGCGTCGACCCGTGGCGCGACCGCGCTGCTGGCGGCCGCGCGCGCCTTCGCCTGGCTGAACGGGCGCGCCTACGTGACGCCCGACGACGTGAAGACCGTGGCGGTGGCGGTGCTGCGGCATCGGCTGATGTTGCGGCCCGAGGCCGAGCTGGACGGGGTCAGCACCGAGGGTGTGCTCTCGTCGTTGCTGGTCTCGGTGCCGGTTCCGGTGTAGCGGCGTGGTCGTCACAGGCCGGTTCGCGCTGCTCGCCACGGTCGCGGCGGCGCTGGTGATGTTCCTCGCGCCGTCGTGGGTCGGCGTGCTCGGCGCGTGTGTCGCGCTGTTTGCGGTCGGGCTGTTCGATGTCGCGCTCACCGCGCGCGCCGGCTCGCTCACGCTGACTCGCGACCCGCTGACCGTCGTGCGGCTGGGCCGGAGCACCGAGATCGAACTCGTGGTGACCAACACCGGCACGGCGATGGTGCGCGGCATGCTGTGGGACGCCTGGCCCGACAGCGCCCGCGCCGATCACCGCACGCATCACCTCGCGCTGGCGCCACGCACCCGGATCCGGTTGCGCACCAGCCTCACCCCGACCTATCGCGGCGACCGGGTCGCGGGCCCGGTGACGGTGCGGCTGCTCGGCCCGCTGGGGCTGGCCGGTCGCCAGACCCGCGTCGACGTGCCTGCCAGGGTGCGGGCGCTGCCCGCGTTTCGCAGCGAACGGCTGCTGCGGTCGAAGGTGAAGCGGCTGCATCATCTCGAGGGCCGCAATGTCGCCAACACCCGCGGGCAGGGCACCGAGTTCGATTCGTTCCGCGAGTACGTGGCGGGCGACGATGTCCGCAGCATCGACTGGCGGGCCACCGCCCGCGCCGCCGACGTCCTCGTGCGCACCTGGCGGCCGGAACGCAACCGGCACGTGCTGATGGTGCTCGACACCGGTCGGGCCAGTGCCGGACGGGTCGGCGATGGCACCCGGCTCGATTCCTCGATCGAAGCGGCGCTGCTGCTCGGTGGGCTGGCCGCGGCCGCGGGCGACACCGTCGACCTGCTGGCCTACGACCGCCGCGTGCGCGCCGAGGCGACCGGCGCGAGCGGACATCAGCTCCCCCTCAGACTTATGCACACCCTCGCCGGCGTGACGCCACAGCTTGTGGATACCGACACGACGGGCCTGGTGCGGACCGTGATCTCCCGGGTGCGCAGGCGGGCGCTCATCGTGTGGTTCACCAGCCTGGACGGGCCGACGGTCACCGAGCATCTGCTGCCCGCGTTGCCGACGCTCACCCGGCGGCACCGGGTGTTGATCGTCTCGGTCACCGACCCGGACGTCGCCGCGGCCGCCCGTGACCGTTCCACCGCCGACGCCGTCTACACCGCGGCGGCGGCCGAGACCGTACTGGCCGAGCGGGCCCTGGTACAGGAATCACTGCGTCGACGTGGGGTGCAGGTGGTCGCCGCGGCACCGGACCAGCTGCCCGAGGCACTGGCCGACGAGTACCTGGAACTGAAGCAGTCGGGTTCCCTGTGAATGGTGGACAGCCGAAGTTGTCCACCGTCACTCACAGTCCATCCACCGCCTCGCCAACATGTTGTGCACAGGCGATTTCATCCACAGGGCTCAGCCGCGCGAAAGCTGCTGTCGCCGAGCCAGAACCGCACCGAGCACGTGGTACGGCGGGTATTCCGTCGGTACCGGGCGCTGCACGGCGGCACACACCGCCGCGACGAGCTGGGTGCCGAGGTGGTGCTGCGCGGCCGGTGTCAACGTGCGCAACCTGGTCAGATACTGACGCACCGCCCCGGCCAGCTCGTCGGACATCCCGCCCGGATCGAGTTGTGCCGCCCAGCCGGTCAACCACGGCGGCGCGACGGCCAGCGCCGGCATCGGCAGGGTCTGCCGGGTGTGCACAACCACGGTCCCGGCGAGCACGTCACCCACCCGCTTGCCGTCGCGTGAGCACAGCGAGCTGATCACCGCGACAGCGCCGAACGCGCCGAGCATCCAGAAATCCACAATCGCGCCTGCCAGCCCGCGGGTGAGCGCGTGCCGGAAGTCGATCGGCCCGGCGTCGGCGCGCACGACGCGCAGCCCGAACGCCAGCTTTCCCAGTGAGCGCCCGCGCGAGACGGTTTCGCTGGTCACCGGATACGCGACGAGCACGATCACCAGCGTGACGACGGCGGTGACACTCCACCACGCCGAATCGGCCTCGGCCGCGAGCAACAGCATCAGCCCGCCGTAGGCGAGGGTGGCCGCCAGCCCGAGCTGGATGAGCAGGTCGAGCAGAAAGGCGCCCGCACGGCTGGGGATGCGCGCGATCGGGAGTTCGAGCGCCACCGCTTCGCCGGTGGTGAATTCGGCCATGTGGCTAGCATTCCCGATATGGACACCGATGCCTACAGCTGGGCGCATCAACGGTCGTGGCATCGGTTGGATCAGCTGGTCCGCCAGCGCAAACTCTCCGGGGCCGAGGCCGACGAACTGGTCCGGCTGTACCGGGCCGCGTCCCAGCAGCTGGCCAAGCTGCAAGGTCACCACCCCGATCCGGAGCTGGTGTCCGGGCTCAGTGCCCTGCTGGCCAGGGCAAGAGGACGGGTGCTGGCCGCGCGGTCGCAGCCGTGGCGCGAAGTCGGCCGGTTCTTCACCCGGCACTTTCCCGCGGCGGTGTATCGCGCCTGGCCGTGGTGGGTGAGCGTGGCCGGGATCTTCCTCGCCGTCTCCGCCGTGATCGCCGTCCTTGTGGACAACTCGGCGGCGGCGCGAAAAGCGTTGGGGATACCCGAGGGTGACACCTCGATCATCACCGGACCGGGTGGCGCGTTCGAGACCTACTACTCGGAGCACCCGAACGACGCCTTCGCCGCACAGGTGTGGACACACAACTCGTGGGTGTCGGCGATCGCCCTGTTCACCGGTGTGCTGATCCTCCCGGCTGTGTATGCGCTGTTCATGAATGCGCTGAATCTGGGGATAACCGGTGGATTGATGTCCGACGCGGGACGGCTGGAGTCGTTCTTCGGATTCATCCTGCCGCACGGCACGCTGGAGCTGACGGCGCTGTTCGTCGCGGGCGGGGTCGGGCTGAAACTCGGCTGGACACTCGTCGACCCGGGTCGGCGCAGCAGGGCGGCCGCGGTCGCCCGCCAGGGCAGGGTGACCGCGACCGTGGCACTCGGCCTGGTCGTCGTTCTGCTGGTGTGCGGTCTGATCGAAGGCTTCGTGACCCCGAGTCCGCTGCCCGCCCCCGTGCGCATCGCCTTCGGCTTCGCCGCCGAGACCGCGTTCCTCTTCTACGTTTTCGGCCTCGGCCGCCGGGTGGCCGACGAGCAGGACGCAACGGCTGCCACGCCCACGGCCCTGCCGGACCCGGCGGATCGCTGGCTGCCTTCGGCGCCAAAGTCGCTGGAGCGGGCCTGAACTCGCAGATGCACGTGCATTTGCGCAGCAGGCAACTCCGAGCACACCCCCGCCGAGACAGCTCCGGACAATCGGCAGCTACGCGAGGTAACGAGAAGGTTTCGAACTCCCCCATTTGAGTTCCGCTGGCCGCAGCGAGTCGGGCTCGAGCTGCGGCCAGCGTTACCGTCAACTGTACACAATCGTTATGCCCATGCAACCCCCAACGCGCAGGTCCGGCGTACAGATTGCGAACCAGCAAACATCTGTCGAACCACCGATTTTCACCGCCACAGCTAACTTCCGGCGGCTCACTCGACGGACACTCACCGACACCGGGAATTCACCCGCGGCAAACCTTCGACAACGAATCACCCGAGCTCGCGCGGGGATGTTCCCGCTGATTGCCCGAAGGTGAACGGGACCCCGCGCATAGCCGGTCACCTGGGGATTCGGCAACGGAATTTCTGTTTGCCGGATTCGAAACGCCGCAAAAGAGACTTCAAGTTTGTTTACAACGCTGCAAACAAGATCAGCACCTAGCAATCGGGCCGTAGCACCTGTCACGGGGCCTTCATTGGGCCAGATTACTGGTTGCGAACCGTCCGCCGAACGGCCCGAAATCGGCAGCGGAACGCCCGGAATACCGCCCGCACCGCGCGGTGTGATCTTCGCCTCACCAGCGACTTTCGAGCGCCCGCGGCGGGTAGGTCAGCCGATGCGGATGACCCAGGTCACAGCGCCTCGCGTCCACGGGGACCGTCTACGGTCGCCATATGCCCGGGGTCAAGGATCGCCTGCTCACGACCGTCGCCGACCAACTCGGTAATCCGCACGGAATGCTCGGCAAGGCAGTGGCTTTCGTTCTCGATCGCAGCAACAGGCGTGCCATCGCGGCGGCGGCCGACGCGGCGGCGACCCGGAGGCGATGGCGAAGATGCCGTTCACTCCTTATGGCCTCACCTTGCGCCCGGTCGACGGCGTCATCGCGGCTCTGTCCGGCGCCGGCTCGACCGTCGAGCGGCGCACGCCGGCGAACCCGCGTCAGAAACGACGAGAGGCCCGATCCGAGTGGATCGAGCCTCTGGTCTTTGTGGGCGAAGGGGGACTTGAACCCCCACGTCCTTACGGACACTGGCACCTGAAGCCAGCGCGTCTGCCATTCCGCCACTCGCCCGAGCGACTGGAAAAATCTAACATGCCCCGCGGCCGAAAATAAAATCGGGTCTCTGACCTGCGGTGATGCGAGCGGATTCGGCGCGGGAACCGGGTCGCTTCGCCGGGAGTTACAGGGTTGGAGGATCGTGGATATCATGCAAGGAACGTGGTCGGGTCCGGACACGCCGTAACCAGCGTGTCGACCTGGTCGGACACGCGCACCGAAGGGAGGGCTGTGATGGGCATCGTGTCGAGATTCGAGCGACGCCTGCAGGGCGCCGTCGGTGACGTGTTCGCGAGGGTGTTCGGCGGCAGCGTCGTTCCCCAGGAGGTGGAGGCCGCGCTGCAGCGCGAAGCCGCAGATCAGGTGCAAGATCTCGGCGGCGGGCACAAGCTCGCGCCGAACAGTTACGTGATCACGATCAACGAATCCGATCACGGAAAGCTCGACGCCGATCACGACCTCACGACCAAGGCGTTCGCCAAACACCTGCAGGATTACATCCGCGAGCAGGGCTGGCAGACCTACGGCGAAGTACACGTGGCGTTCGAGGCATCACCTACGCTGCACACCGGAATGTTCAGAGCGAGCGGCCGCGTCGACCCCGACGCCGGACGCGGGACCGCCCCACCTCGCCCCGAACCGCCACAACGACCCGCACACCCGCAACCAGGAGCTGGCCCCATGACGCACAACTCAGGCTACGAGCCAAGCCGAGAGCCCGCGGAGTCCGATCCACGCAACCGCGGGTACGCACCGCCGCCCGCCGGACGTGGTGCCGCTCCCGGCGCCTACCCCGACGAGTACGGCCAGCAGGGCGGCTACGGCGCCCAGCCCGGTTACGGCGATGCCGCGTACGGCCAGCAGGGTGGCGATTATCAGAACGGGTACGACCAGCAGGGCGGCGCGCAGTCCGGCTACGGCCAGCAGGGCGGCTACGGCGCCCAGCCCGGCTACGGCGAGCAAGGTTACGACCAGCAGGGTGGCTACGGCCAGCAGGCCTACAGCCAGCAGGGCGGCTACGGCGGCCAGCAGGGCTACGCCGAACCCGGCTACGACCAGCAGGGTGGTTACGGCCAGCAGGGCTATGACCAGCAGAGCGGCTACGGCCAGCAGGCGGGCTACGGCCAGCAGGGCTACGCCGAACCCGGTTATGACCAGCAGGGCGGCTACGGCCAGCAGGGTTACGCCGACCAGGGTTATGGCCAGCAGGCCGGTTACGGCCAGCAGGGCTACGCCGAGCCGGGCTACGGCCAGGAAGAACAGGCGGGCTACGGCCAGCAGGGTGGCTACGGCGCCCAGCAGGGCTACGGTCAGGCGGCCGCGGGCGCGGGCGCCGGGTACGGCGCGGCGCAGTCCAGCTACTCGGCCACCCTGCAACTGGACGACGGCAGCGGCCGCACCTACCAGCTCCGCGAGGGCAGCAACATCATCGGCCGCGGCCAGGACGCGCACTTCCGGCTGCCCGACACCGGTGTGTCGCGCCGCCACATCGAGGTGCGCTGGGACGGTCAGACCGCGATGCTCTCCGACCTGGGTTCCACCAACGGAACCCTGGTCAACGGCTCACCCGTGCAGGATTGGCAGCTCGCCGACGGCGACGTCATCCGGGCCGGACATTCCGAGATCCTGATCCGGATCGTCTGATCCCGTAAGCTGCGCGGTGCACGTCACGAGTCGACGCTGTCGGCCCTATGATGCTGCCATCACACGCACGGCCCCGACCTCGGGGCCCGCAAGCCAGCACGCTGGTGGGGGTGGTTCGCCCCGCACCTGCCGTACCGACGTACCCGGGCGAACAGGAGGTGGAACGCCGTGCAGGGATTGATCCTGCAATTGACCCGCGCGGGGTTCCTGCTGCTGCTCTGGTTGTTCGTCTGGGCCGTCCTGCGGACCTTGCGCAGCGATATCTACGCGGCATCCGGCATCCGGATACAGCCCAGGGCCGCACGCGGTTCCACGGTGCTGCCTTCCTTCAGCCGAGGCCAGAAGGGCGCCAAGTATCTAGTGGTGACTCATGGTTCACTCGCCGGCACTCGAATCACCCTCGGCACGCAGCCGGTCCTCATCGGCCGCGCCGACGATTCGACGCTGGTACTCACCGACGACTATGCCTCGACCAGGCACGCGCGACTGTCTCAGCGTGGTGACGACTGGTACGTGGAGGACCTCGGCTCCACCAACGGCACTTATCTAGACCGCGCGAAAGTCACCACCGCCGTCCGTGTTCCGCTCGGCACTCCGGTGCGAGTCGGCAAAACTGTGATCGAGCTGCGATCGTGACACTTGTTCTGCGCTATACCGCGCGAAGCGACCGGGGCCTCGTCCGAGGCAACAACGAGGATTCGGTCTACGCGGGCGCGCGCCTGCTGGCCCTCGCCGACGGCATGGGTGGCCACGCCGCCGGAGAAGTCGCCTCCCAGTTGATGATCGCCGCGCTGGCGCATCTGGACGACGACGAGCCGGGCCAGGACATCCTCGGCAAGCTCGACCGGGCGACCCGCTCCGGCAATGCCGCCATCGCCGATCACGTCGAGGCCGAACCCGAACTCGACGGCATGGGCACCACGCTCACCGCCATCCTGTTCGCAGGCGGCAAGCTCGGCATGGTGCACATCGGCGACTCGCGCGCCTACCTGCTGCGCGACGGCGAACTCGCCCAGATCACCCGCGACGACACGTTCGTGCAATCGCTGGTCGACGAGGGCCGGATCACGCCGGAGCAGGCGCACACCCATCCGCAGCGGTCGCTGATCATGCGCGCCCTCACCGGCAACGAGATCGAGCCGACGCTGATCATGCGCGAAGCACGCGCCGGTGACCGGTATCTGCTGTGCTCCGACGGCCTTTCGGACGTCGTGAGCGACGAGACCATCGGCAACACCATGCGCGAGGGCAACACCGACGAGTGCGCCGACCGGCTCATCGAGCTGGCGCTGCGCAGCGGCGGGCCCGACAACGTCACCGTCGTCGTCGCCGACGTGATCGATCTCGACTACGGCCAGAGCCACCCGATCGTCGCCGGCGCCGCCTCCACCGAGGAGGAGGAAGACACCCCGCCGCCGAACACCGCGGCGGGCCGGGCCGCCGCGATGCGCCCGCCGCGCGCGCAACCGCGCCGGGCCGCCACCGCACCGCCGCCGCCGGAACCGAAGTCGCACAAGCTGCGCTGGCTGCTGCTCTCGCTGGCGCTGATCGCCGCGGTCGTTGTCGGACTCGTTGTCGGCTACAAGATGATTCGCAGCAACTACTACGTGGGCGCCGACAACGACCAGGTGGTCGTGATGCGCGGCCTGCCCGGTTCGATCCTCGGCTACTCGATCCACGATGTCGAGCTCACCGGCTGCGTCAACAGCAAGGGCGAGCTGACACTGGTCGAGGCGGGCAAGACGGCGCCGGCAGGCTGCAAGAAGCTGATGGTCAGCGACCTCAAGCAGACCGGCCGCGACCAGGTCCAGAAGGGCCTGCCGCCGGACTCGCTGGACAAGGCGCGCGACAGCATGAAGATGCTGGCGCGCAACGAACTGCTGCCGCCCTGCCCGAAGAAGGAATCGGTGCCGCAGCCCGGCGTCCTGCCCACCGAGCAGCCGCCTGCGATCCCCGGTGGCGCACCGACTCCCGGCCCTGATCAGCCCGCGACGCCGACCACCACC
Source organism: Nocardia sp. NPDC055053 (assembly GCF_053608285.1). NCBI lineage: Bacteria > Bacillati > Actinomycetota > Actinomycetes > Mycobacteriales > Nocardiaceae > Nocardia > Nocardia sp. NPDC055053. Next base: position 11,120 of record NZ_JBSGVD010000030.1, read on the forward strand.
CCGGCCGCTCCGACGACGACCGTCCCCCCGACAACTCCGCAGATCTCAGGGGAGAACTGCCGGGTGACGGACTGATGTCCGCACCGGCACCGCCGTCGGCTGGGGCTTTCCCCAGCCCCCCTGGCGGATTCGCGCCAGCACCACCCCCGTCGACGCGACGCAACCAGGAGTTGCTGTTGCTGGCGGGGGCGGCGGGGATCACGACGGTGGCGCTGTTCATCGTGGAGGCGAGCCAGGAACAATCGATCACCTGGGACATCGTCAAGTACGGGCTGGCGTTCCTCGCGCTGTTCGGGATCGCGCATCTGGCCGTGCGGCGGTTCGCGCCGTTCGCCGACCCACTGCTGCTGCCGATCATCGCGCTGCTCAACGGTTTGGGCCTGGTGCTGATCCACCGGCTCGACCTCGCGGACGCGCAAAAGGCCGTGTACGACTCGAGCCCGATCCCCTCCCCCGACGCCAACCAGCAGATCATGTGGACCGGCCTGGGCATCGTGGTGTTCATCACCCTGCTCATCGTCTTGCGGGACTACCGCACGCTCGCGCGCTACACCTACACCCTAGGCCTGGTCGGCCTGGTCGCGCTGGCGATTCCGGCACTGCTGCCCAGCCGGTTCTCCGAAGTCAACGGCGCCAAGATCTGGATCCGGCTGCCCGGATTCAGTGTGCAGCCGGGCGAATTCGCCAAGATCCTGCTGATCGTGTTCTTCGCCGGGGTGCTCGTGGCCAAGCGCGATCTGTTCACCGCGGCGGGCAAGCACTTCCTGGGCATGGAGTTCCCGCGGCCGCGTGACATGGGCCCGATCCTGATCGTGTGGGTCGTCTGCATCGGCGTGCTCGTCCTCGAAAAGGACCTCGGCACTTCGCTGCTCATCTTCGGCACCGTGCTGGTGATGATCTACATCGCCACCGAGCGGGTGGGCTGGCTGGTCATCGGCGGCGGGCTGCTCGCGCTCGGATTCGTCTTCGCCTACCAGCTTTTCGGGCACGTGCGAGTGCGCGTGGACACCTGGCTGCATCCGTTCGACGACTACCACAACACCGGGTACCAGATCTCGCAGTCGCTGTTCGGTTTCGCGACCGGCGGCTTGGCGGGCACCGGGCTCGGCAGCGGACGGCCGCAACAGGTGCCCTTCGCCAAGACCGACTTCATCGTCACCACCATCGGTGAGGAGCTCGGCCTGATCGGGCTCACCGCGGTGCTGATGCTGTTCCTGATCTTCATCGTGCGTGGGCTGCGGACCGCGCTGGCCGTGCGCGACAGCTTCGGCAAGCTGCTCGCGGCCGGCCTGTCGTTCACCATCGCGATCCAGGTGTTCGTCGTCGTCGGCGGCGTCACCAAGCTGATCCCGCTCACCGGCCTGACCACGCCGTTCATCTCCTACGGCGGTTCGTCGCTGCTGGCGAACTACGCGCTGCTCGGGCTGCTGATCAAGATCTCCGATGCCGCCCGCGCGCCCGCACCGGCGCGCAAGCGCGGCCCGGCGCCGATCGCCGAGGCGCCGACCGAGATGTTCCGCAGGTCGGAAGGCAGGGCGAGCGAATGAACACTCCACTACGTCGCGTCGCCGTCGCCGTGATGGTGATGGTGGTCGCGTTGCTCGTGAACGCGACCTACCTGCAGGTGGTCAAGGCCGACGATCTGCGTAGCGATCCGCGCAATGTGCGCGTGCTGCTCGACGAATACGCACGCCAGCGCGGTCAGATCTCCGCGGGCGGCACCGTGCTCGCGAGCTCGATCGCCACCGACGACCGGTACAAGTACCTGCGCCAGTACCCGAGCACCCCGCCCGCGTACGCGCCGGTCACCGGCTTCTACTCGATGCAGTACGGCAAGACCGGCCTCGAGCTGGCCGAGGACCCGCTGCTCTCGGGCAACGACTCGAGCCTGTTCGGCCGCCGCCTCATCGACATGTTCGCCGGGCGTGACCCGCGTGGCGCCAACGTGCTCACCACGCTCAACCCGATGATGCAGCAGGTCGCCTACGAGCAGATGACCTCGAAGGGCTACACCGGCGCCGTCGTCGCGATCGAGCCGAGCACCGGCAAGATCCTGACGATGGTCTCGACCCCGAGCTACGACCCCAACGAGCTGTCGGGCCACGACGGCGCCGCGGGCCGGGCCGCGTGGGAGCGGCTCAGCACCGACCAGAGTCAGCCGATGCTCAACCGCGCCGTCTCGCAGACCTACCCGCCCGGGTCGACCTTCAAGACCATCGTGACCGCGGCCGCGCTCTCCAACGGCGTCGCCGGTCCCGACGACCAGTTCACCGCGGCGCCCACCATCACCCTGCCCGGCACCAGCACCACGCTGGAGAACTACAACGGCAGCACCTGCGGTGACGGGCCGACCGCCAGCCTCTACGACGCGTTCCGGCGCTCCTGCAACACCGCGTTCGTCGAACTCGGCGTGAAGGTCGGCGCGAGCGCGCTCAAGGACGAGGCCGCCGCGTTCGGTATCGGCCCGCACCGCGGTGTACCGATTCCGGTCGCCGAGTCGACCGTCGGCCCGATTCCCGACAACGCCGCCCTCGGCCAGTCGAGCATCGGTCAGCGCGATGTCGCGGTCACCCCGCTCGACATCGCGGTGGTCGCCGCGACCATCGCCAACGGTGGGACCAGGATGCAGCCGTACCTGGTCGACCAGACCCAGGCGCCGGACCTGTCCGAGCTGAGCAAGACCAAGGCGGTCTCGGTCGGACAGGCCGTGAGCCCCCAGGTAGCGTCGACCCTGACGAATCTGATGGTCGCCTCGGAGGCCAACACCGCAGGCGGTGGCCGGTCGCCGTACCAGATCGCGTCCAAGACCGGCACGGCCGAACACGGCAGCAATCCGCGTAACACCCCGCCGCATGCCTGGTATATGGCGTTCGCGCCCGCGCAGAACCCGAAGATCGCCATCGCGGTGATCGTCGAGAACGGCGGCGACCGGGCGCTGGCGGCCACCGGTGGTTCGGTGGCCGCTCCGATCGCCAGGTCGGTGCTGGATGCCGGCCTGGCAGGGGGCTGAACGAAATGAGTGTGCGAGTGACAACACGGGGGCCCCGATGCTGAACAACGGCGCCATGATCGCCGACCGCTACCGCCTGCAGCGGCTCATCGCCACCGGCGGTATGGGCCAGGTGTGGGAAGCGATGGACACCCGTCTCGACCGGCGGGTCGCGGTCAAGGTCCTCAAGACCGAGTTCTCCGCCGACCCGACGTTCCGTCAGCGGTTCCGGACCGAGGCGCGCACCACCGCGCAGCTCAACCACCCCGGGATCGCGGGCATCTACGACTACGGCGAGACCACCGACCCGTCCGGCGGCGAGACCGCCTACCTGGTGATGGAGCTCGTGCAGGGCGAACCGCTCAACGCGGTGCTGAACCGGATGGGCAGGCTCTCGGTCGTCCAGGGTCTGGACATGCTCGAGCAGACCGGCCGCGCACTCGAGGTCGCGCACGCCGCCGGCGTCGTGCACCGTGACGTGAAGCCGGGAAACATCCTGGTGACCCCGACCGGCCAGGTGAAGATCACCGACTTCGGCATCGCCAAGGCGGTCGACGCCTCGCCGGTGACCAAGACCGGCATGGTGATGGGCACCGCCCAGTACATCGCGCCCGAGCAGGCCGTCGGCGAAGACGCCACCGCGGCCAGCGACGTGTACTCCCTCGGCATCGTCGGCTACGAGGCGCTGGCAGGAGTGCGCCCGTTCACCGGTGACGGCGCCATCACCGTCGCGATGAAGCACGTCCGCGACGCGCCGCCGCCGATGCCGGCCGATCTTCCGGCCAATGTGCACGAGCTGATCGCGATCACGATGGCCAAGGATCCGAGCCAGCGCTACAGCAGCGGCGGCGAGTTCGCCGACGCGGTCGCGGCGGTGCGGGCCGGTCACATGCCGCCCCCGCCCGCGGGTGTCGGCCCGTCGATGACCGGGGCGACCCGTGTCCTGCCGCCCGGCCCGACGACGGTGATCCCGGCCCCCGCGGACTACGACGGCGCGACCATGCGCTTCGGCCACCAGTCGCCGCAGCCGATCACGCCCGGCGGCGGTTACACCGGCCCGGCGACGCAGGCCGCGGCTCCGGCCGCCGTCACGCCCGAGACCAGGAACAACAACCAGAAGTGGCTGATCGCGCTCGGCATCGGCGCGCTGGTGCTCGGTGGCGGTGTGCTGTGGCTGCTGTTCGGCGGTGAGCCGAATCGCGGCACCGGCACGACGACCACCACGGTGCAGACCACCAAACCGCTGCCCCCGCCGGTGACCACCACCAAGCAGCTGCCGCCGCCGATCGAGCCGCCCAGCGAGGCGCCGACGACCACGCAGCCGCCGCGCCCGACGACCACCACCGAGGAGCCGCAGCCCACCACGACGGAACCGCCGGTGACGACGACGCAGCCGCCGACCAAGACGACCAAGCCCGAGCCGACCACAACGCCCAAGACCACCAAGCCGACAACCACCAAGCCGGCGGAGGGTACGACGACGGTCAACGGACGCCCGCGGCTGCCGACGCTCGACCTGCCATTCCCCGACGCGCCGAACGCGCTCGGCCCGAAGATCACCGTCGACAACACTCCGTCACAAGGACAACCATGACCACCCCGAAGAATCTCTCCTCGCGGTACGAGCTGGGCGAGATCATCGGGTTCGGCGGCATGTCGGAGGTGCACAAGGCACGCGACGTGCGGCTCTCGCGTGACGTCGCGATCAAGGTACTGCGGGCCGATCTGGCCCGCGATCCCACGTTCTACCTGCGGTTCAAGCGGGAAGCGCAGAACGCGGCCGCGCTGAACCATCCGGCCATCGTCGCGGTGTACGACACCGGCGAGGCCACCGTCGACGGCGGGCCGCTGCCCTACATCGTCATGGAGTACGTCGAGGGCGACACCCTGCGTGACATCGTCCGCGGCAAGGGCCCGCTGGCGCCGCGCAAGGCGATGGAAGTCGTGGCCGACGTGTGCGCCGCGCTCGATTTCAGCCACAAGGCCGGGATCGTGCACCGCGACATGAAGCCGGCCAATATCATGATCAACCGCGCCGGCGCGGTGAAGGTGATGGACTTCGGCATCGCCCGCGCGATCGCCGACAGCTCCAACCCGATGACCCAGACCGCCGCGGTGATCGGCACCGCCCAGTACCTCTCACCGGAACAGGCGCGCGGCGAGACCGTCGACGCGCGCTCCGATGTGTACTCGGTCGGCTGTGTGCTGTTCGAGATCCTCACCGGGCAGCCGCCGTTCACCGGCGACTCGCCGGTCGCGGTCGCGTATCAGCACGTCAAGGAGGATCCGCCGCTGCCGTCGTCGGTCAATCCCGGCGTGCCGCGCGAACTGGATTCGGTGATCCTCAAGGCGATGGCCAAGAACCCGGCCAACCGGTACCAGACGGCCGCGGAGATGCGCGCCGACCTGATCCGGGTGCTCGGCGGGCAGAAGCCGAGCGCGCCGATGGTGATGAACGACGAAGATCGCACCACCATCATGGATTACGAGGACGAGCCTGCCCCGCGGTCGTTCCGTGATCGCCGCGACGACACCTCCGAGCAGGCCGCGATCGCGCCGCCCGCCGAGGGCCGCAACCGGACCGGTCTGATCGCGCTCGGTGTCGCCGCCGCGCTCGCGGTGGCCTTCGGGTTGTTCTGGGTGCTGGTCGGGCCGGGTAGCAAGCCCGACCAGGTCGCCGTGCCCGATGTGTCGGGCCAGCCCTCCCAGCAGGCGCAGACCGCGTTGCAGAACGCCGGGTTCAATGTCACCGTGCTGCAGAAGCCGGACGGCAAGGTGACGCCGGGCAATGTCATCGCGACCCAGCCGCTCGGCGGTTCCCGGATCGACGAGGGCAGCACCGTCACCCTGCAGGTGTCGACCGGTCCGTCGCAGGTCCAGGTGCCGCGGCTGGCCGGCCTCACCCAGGCCGAGGCCGAGCAGAAGCTGAATTCGATCGGGCTGCAGCTGAACCCGAACGTGGCGCGCAAGGCGTCGAGCACCGCCGAGACCGACAAGGTGATCTCGCAGGAACCGAGCGCCGGCGTTCGGGTCGACATCGATCAGCCGATCGTGATCACCATCGGTTCGGGGCCCGAGCAGGTCAGGGTGCCGACGGTGGTCGGCCAGGATATCGGTGTCGCCCAGCCGAATCTGGCCGACAGCGCGGGCTTCAAGGTCGAGATCCAGGAGGTGAAGTCGACCGCGCCCAGGGGGCAGGTGCTCTCCACCAACCCGGCCGGTGGCAGCACCGCGGAGAAGGGGTCGACCATCACCGTGCAGGTCTCGGCCGGTGACCGGATCACCGTTCCCGACCTGAGCGGGCTCACCCCGACCCAGGCGCAGGAACAGCTGCGCGCGGCCGGCTGGACCGGTCAGCTCAGCCAGACCACGGTGATCACACTCGACGGCAGTGCGTCGGGCAAGGTCGTCGGGCAGAGTCCGGCGGCGGGGTCATCGGTCACCATGACCAGCAATGTCGTGCTGCAGGTAGGTGCTTCACCGATTCCGCGCTGAGGTCTCGATTGCGTGGAGAACCTACCCGCCGCGGCGCGTCGGGCGCAGAATGAGGCTGCTTCATCCCAACCAGCAACGCTGAACGAGGAGGTAGCCCTATGACCACGGCCAGGGACATCATGAAGCCAGGTGCGCAGTGGATCACCCGCGGCGACACCGTATCGACCGCCGCGAGGGCGATGGCCGATCTGGGCGTCGGATCGCTCGTCGTCGCCGATGACGACGAGCGCATGTGCGGCATCATCACCGACCGCGACATCGTCGTGAAGTGCATCGCGCAAGGTTTGTCCCCCGAAACGACGACCGCGGCCGAACTGTGCGAGTCGACCCCGCGCTGGGTCAGCGCGGACGCGGATGTGGAAGACGTGCTCGACCAGATGGAGAGTCATCGGGTCAAGCGGATGCCGGTGATCGAGAACAAACGGCTGGTCGGCATGATCAGCGAGGCCGATCTGGCCAGGCACCTCGACGACAATCAGCTCGGCGAGTTCGTGACCGCCATCTACGGGCGGCCCTGAGCCTCAGCTCAGATCGAGGTGCGTGTTCATCGACATGGCCTCCTCGGCCAGGTCGGTGAGCTCCACTACGCGCACACCGTGCTTGCGGAGTTTGTCCACACCCTCGCACGCGGCGACGAACAGGCTCGGCTCGCGCCAGGCGATGACGACGGTCGGGATACCGGCGGCCAGGATCCGGTCGGTACACGGCGGCCGGCTCGCCGTGGCGCGGGTCGAGCACGGTTCGAGCGTGCTGTAGATCGTCGCCCTGGTCAGCCGGGGGTCGTCGGGATCGAGCTTGTTCAGCGCCGATTCCTCCGCGTGCACCTTCTCGTCGGTCTCGCGCGACCAGCCGGTCGCGATCTCCACTCCGTCGGCGACGATCACCGCGCCCACCGAGTAGGCCGTTGTGCTGGGCGGACAGTTCCTGGCCAGGTCGATCGCCCTGTGCATGAATCGGTGGTCGGTGCTCTCGGCACTGTCTGCGCTCATCGAATTCCCCTGCTGGTCGGGAGTTATCCACAACTGTCGCATGATGTGGAGTCGGTCATGTTCAGGTGTGCAGTGATTCGTTCGACAAACTGTGGACAGTGATATTTCCGCAGGTCGGTCCCATGATTTCGAACACAGGGCCGGTTAGCGAACTGGCTCGTCGGCGTCGCCGACCAGGTACTTCAGCACAGCGACATCCCCAAGTTGTTCCACACCCGCCAAGCGCAGCCTGCGTTGTGCACCGCCGGGGAACTGGGCGGGGCCGACGAACCGCGGCGCGGCGGGGTCGCCTACCAGGATCGGCGCGATCGCGAGCCTGATCTCGTCGACCAGGCCGGCGGCGAGGAACCCGGTGTGCATCCCGGTGCCACCTTCGACCATCAGCCTGTGGATACCGCGCTCGCCGAGATCGTCGAGCAGCGCGGACAGCGCGAGTTCGGAGCCGAGCGTGACCACCTCAGCCAGTCCGTCCAGCTGGTCACCCAGCCTCGCCGCGCCCGCATCGGAGGTGTAGACCAGCTTGTCGCCGCCGGTGTGCCAGAAGCGCAGCTCGGGATCGAGCTCGCCGGAGGCGGTGACGGTGATCTTGACCGGATACTCCGGCTTACCCGCCGACGCCCGGCCTGCCCTGCGCTCGGCGCTGTTGACCAGTAGCCGGGGATTGTCGGCGCGCAGCGTCTGCGCGCCGATCAGGATCGCGTCGGACTCGGCGCGCACCTGATCGACCCGGTCGAAATCCGCGCTGTTAGACAGCAACAGCCGCTGGGCGCTCGCGTCGTCGATATAGCCGTCCAGGCTGGCAGCCACCGACAGCAAAACCCACGGCCTCACGGTGTCATCGGTTCTTCCCTCCGCCATTCAGTCGCTTCGCTCCTTCTCTCTGTCAGTCCAGAACCGAGGCGGGCCGCTACGAGGTCACCAGCGCGGCGACCTCCGCTTCGAGCGCCGACACCAGGGCCTCGGCGGGGCGCTGCCCACACACCTCGAGCCAGTTGGCCAGCATCCGGTGCCCGCCCTGGGTGAGCACCGACTCGGGATGGAACTGCACGCCGTGGATCGGCAGGGTGCGGTGGCGCATGGCCATCACGATCCCGCTCTCGGTGTGGCCGACGACCTCCAGCTCGTCCGGGATCGTCTCGGGCAGAACGGTCAGCGAGTGGTAGCGGGTGGCGGTGAACGGGTCGGGCAGGCCGGCCAGCACGCCGGACCCGAGGTGGAACACCTGACTGGTCTTGCCGTGCAGCAGCTCCGGCGCCCGGTCGACGGTCCCGCCGAAGGCCTCGCCGATGGCCTGGTGCCCGAGGCACACGCCGAGCAACGGCACCCGGTGCTTGGCCGCCGCGTGCACCAGCGGAATGCTGGCGCCTGCCCGGTCGGGGCTGCCAGGCCCGGGGCTGACGAGCACACCGTCGAAAGTCCCGCCCTCGTCGCCGCGGGTGAGCAGGGTGTCCAGGTCGGCGAGGCGCTGGTCGTCGTTGCGCCAGACCACGGCCTCGGCACCAAGCTGGCCGAGGTACTGCACCAGGTTGAACACGAAGCTGTCGTAGTTGTCGACGACCAGAACACGCATGCGTCGAGAGTACGTGCCGACCGTGTAGCTCGTCGCATCCAATACCTGGTGGGATAGCCTAGGAGTCACCAGTACTGTCGAATTCGAGGACGTCATGCCCAAGTCCAAGGTCCGTAAGAAGGCCGACTACACCCCGAGCCCTGCCAGCCGCACCCCGGTGAAGGTGAAGGCGGGCCCGTCGCCGGCTTGGTACGTCGCGATCATGCTTGGTTTCATGCTGGCAGGCCTCCTCTGGCTGCTCGTGTACTACCTGGCCGCCGAGCAGATCGGCTGGATGAACGATCTCAACGCGTGGAACTTCCTGATCGGGTTCGGCCTGATGGTCATCGGCCTGATCATGACCATGCGATGGCGCTGACCAGCGGGTACGCGCCGGATTACACCGGTGTTATTCATGCACACCTGTGGATGAAGCTGTGGACAACTCGAGGAGCAATGGGGGACGACGCCGCGTGAACGCTGTGGATTCCGCAGGCAGCACCTCGTGGACAACTCCCACGGCCGGTCTCGTCGCCGTCTCCGGCGGCGGCCTGATCCTGGTCGTGGCCGCGGTATTGGCTCAGGACGGTCCGAGCAGACTGCTCGTCGGCCTGGCCGCGGTCGCCGTCCTGGGGATGGCCGTGCTCGGTCTTCGTCAGCGCCCCCGGCTGACCATGGTGTCCGGCCCCGCGCCGCGCCTGGTGGTCGGCACGCTGACCGGGCCGAAGGAGTACCCGCTCGACCGGATCGACCGGATCCGGATGGTCTCCTACCGCCGCCTCGGCCGGAAGTCGGCGATGCTCGAGATCGACGTCCAGCACGCGGGCTCGGAGCGGCTGCTGATCTTCGGCCGCTGGGATCTCGGCACCAACCCGCATGATGTCTACGACGCGCTGGTCGTCAACGGCTTCGCCTCGGTGGCCGACTGAGTCCGCGACGTTTCACGTGAAGCAATCGAGGCGGCCGCAACCACAAGGGGTTTGCGGCCGCCTCGCGTCCGAGGGGCGAGACGGAACGCCGAAGGCGCAGTATCGTCCCTCGGACGCGAGGTTACGAGGCCGCAAACCAGCGGCGCCAGCCGCTATCCAACACTGACCGAGGAGATCACGACCGGCTCGTCCGGGCGATCGTTGCGATCGGTCTTCACCGCGGCGATCGCGTCGACGACCTTGCGCGAATCGGGATCGACCACCTCACCGAAAATCGTGTGCTTGCGATTCAGATGCGGCTGCGGACCGACCGTGATGAAGAACTGCGAACCGTTGGTGGCAGGCCCGGCGTTGGCCATCGCCAGCAGGTAGCCGCGATCGAAGCGCAATTCGGGGTGGAATTCGTCGCCGAATTCGTAGCCCGGTCCACCACGGCCGGTGCCGGTCGGGTCGCCGCCCTGGATCATGAACCCCGGCATCACCCGGTGGAAGACGGCGCCGTCGTAGAACGGGCCAGCCTCGGTACCACCGGCGTTCTCGGTGGTGTAGGGCGCGCTGCCGTCGGCGAGACCGACGAAGTTGCGCACCGTCTTCGGAGCGTGGTTACCGAAAAGCGCGATCTTGATATCGCCGTGGTTGGTGTGCAGCGTCGCCACGGCCGTCTGGTTGGGTGAGGTCACGCGATTATGGTGCCACGGGCGCGGCGTGAGGCCGCCGAACCACCTGGGAGCGTCTCGTAGAGTGGTCGCATGAAGCTTCGTAACCCGCTCATCGCGTCCCTCGCGATCGCCGGGGCAGGCGCCCTGGCACTGCTGGCCCGCAGCAAGCGTCCGCAACTTCCCGAGCCCGCGGCCGAACCGCCGCGCCTCGGTTACTCCCGCAACGGTGCCGCGCCGGCCCCCGTCCCGGAGACCGGCGCGCACTGACCGTCAGCGGCTGACGGACTTCTTGTACTGCACCTGAGCCAGCGGCACGAACACGATCAGGATCACGACGATCCACATCAGCGTCGTGATCACCGGATGCTGCATCGGCCAGGCCTCCGAGGGCGGACCCAACGGGTTGGTGTTGCCGAACAGGTCGCGCACGGCCTGGGTGAGCGCGGATACCGGGTTCCATTCGGCGAAGACGCGCAGCGGCCCCGGCAGGCTTTCCAGCGGCACGAACGCGTTCGAGATGAACGTCAGCGGGAAGATCACCATGAAGCTGGCGTTGTTGAACACCTCGGGCGCGCGCACGAGCAGTCCGACGACCGCCATGATCCACGACAGCGCGTAGGCGAACAGCAACATCAGCGCGTAGGCGAGCACCGCGTCCAGGAACGACCCGCGGATCCGCCAGCCGACGATCAGGCCGGTCAGCGACATGACGACCAGGCTGACGATGTTGATCACCACGTCGCTGATCGTGCGGCCGACCAGCACTGCCGACGGCGCCATCGGCAGTGACCGGAACCGGTCGATGATGCCCTTCTGCATGTCCTCGGCCAGGCCGGCGCCGGTGAAGGTGGCGCCGAAGACCACCGTCTGCGCGAAGATGCCCGCGATCAGGAATTCGCGATAGCCGCCCGCCACGCCCTCGATCTGGATCGCCGAGCCGAAGATGTAGGCGAACAGCAGCACGAACATGATCGGCGACAGCGTCGTGAAGACCAGCACGTCGGGCACGCGCTTGATCTTGATGACATTGCGCTTGGCGATGGTGACGCTGTCGCTGACGACCATCGCGAGCCGTTCGCCGAGCCCGGGGCCCTGCACATCCGCCACCTTGTTCAGCGTGGTGCTCATCGGTTCTGTCCTTCCTTGGCTCCCACGGTCTGCGCATCGGCGTCGCCGTTGACGAGTTCCTCGGCCTCGTGCCCGGTGAGGGTGAGGAAGACGTCGTCGAGCGACGGCCTGCGCAGCGCGACGTCGTTGATCTGCACCTTCTGCTCGGAGAGCCTGCCGATCGCGGTGACCAGGTCCTGCGAGCCGTTGGCCACCGGAACGGTGACCCGGCGCAGGCCCGGTTCGAGGTGGATCTCGCCGTCGGCCAGGCCGGCCAGCGCCTGCTGGGCTGGTCCGAGCTGATCGGCGGTGGCGACGGTGAGTTCGATGCGGTCGCCGCCGACGATGGCCTTGAGTTCGTCGGCGGTGCCGCGGGCGATCACCTTGCCGTGGTCGATGACGGCGATCGAGTCGGCCAGCCGATCGGCCTCGTCCATGTACTGGGTGGTGAGCAGCAGCGTGGTGCCGCCGGCTACGAGCTCCTCGATGACGTCCCACAGATCGAGCCGGGCCCGCGGGTCGAGACCGGTGGTCGGTTCGTCGAGGAACAGCACCGGCGGGTTGGCCACCAGCGCGCCCGCCAGGTCGAGGCGCCTGCGCATACCGCCGGAATAGCCCTTCACCGGCCGGTCTGCGGCGTCGGAGAGGCGGAAACGATCGAGTAGTTCGCGCGCGCGTTCCTTACTGCGCTGTGTGCCGAGGTGATAGAGCCTGCCCACCATTTCTAGATTCTCGAATCCGGTGAGGTATTCGTCGACGGCGGCGTACTGCCCGGATGCGCCGATCCGGGAACGCAGGGCCTGGGGATTGCGGAGCACGTCGATCCCCGCGACGGTGGCACTGCCCTCGTCGGGGATGAGCAATGTGGTGAGAACGCGGACAGTCGTGGTCTTTCCCGCGCCATTGGGGCCGAGAAGTGCGGTGACGGTACCTTCGGGAACGGCCAGATCCAGCCCGTCCAGGGCGACGAGCTGCCCGTACCGTTTGACCAGACCCTCGGCGACGATTGCGTCGGGCATGATTCTCCTGATGTCGTAGTTCAGCTGTTGCCCCAGTATTGCGGTACCCACCGACAAGTCGCACGCGGTTTTGCCGGGGGCCGATCTCCCCCGATGTACAGATTTGTTCGACATGCCGAGCTGTTGCGACACGCGACGAATCGGACGGATTTTCCGGCCGTGCCGACAAAGGCAAGCCCCCGGTATCCGGGGCACCCACGCGGGCACAACGAAAACCTGTTCACCGGCATCTTTTCGTAAAACGTTGCGTACCAGCCTTTTCCACGCGAAGTAACACAACTGTCGGGTGCTCGACGACCGGATCCGCCGCCCCCAGCTCCTGATGCGGGCACCCACCCCGCCAACGGTCGCCGAAAATTTTCGGAAACTGGTTCGTTGCGCGTACACGAATTCCGCTCGCATCGCGTAGGATCGTTCACGTCGGCCCCTCCCCCCCGGGCCGACCCTACGCGGGCCTCGGCTAACTCCCCCCCTTCGCCGAGGCCCGCTCCCCATTTTCCGGCAAGGTGCAGCTCGAGCTACCGGTGCGTACGCCCGGTAGCAGACCGTCACAGTCCAGCCACGTTCCCGCGATCGGCCCGCAACCAGGTCTATCGTCGCCCCATGGTGCCTGCCAAGGGTGCGATCGCGGCGCTCGTCGTTTCGATGGCTGTCGTAGTCGGCTGCAGCGGAGAGCCCGGCGACGAGCACACCGTCGCGACCCCCACCGAGCAGCTGCCACCGAACCAGGTCGCCGCGGTCGCGCTGCCCGACGACGCGGTCGACAAGGCGGTGGCGAAACTCGACGAGCTGGCCACCTCGCTCATGGACAGCAGCCGCATCCCCGGCATGGCTGTCGCCGTCGTGCACGGTGGAAAGACCGTCTATGCCAAGGGCTTCGGCGTCCGCGCGGCAGGCGGCCAGGACAGGGTCGACGCCGACACCGTCTTCCAGCTGGCCTCGGTGTCGAAATCGGTGGCGGCCACCGTCGTCGCCCACCAGGTCGGCAAGGGCACGGTCGAGTGGGAGACACCCGTGGTGTCGAAGCTGCCCTCGTTCGCGCTGGCCGACCCGGCCATCACCGCCCAGCTCACCATCGGCGACCTGTTCGCGCACCGCAGCGGCCTGCCCGACCACGCCGGTGACCGGCTGGAGGACCTCGGCTACGACCAGGACGCGATCCTCGACAAGCTCCGCCTCGAGCCTCTCGACCCGTTCCGGATCACCTACCACTACACCAACTTCGGTCTCACGGCAGGCGCCGAGGCCGTCGCCGCCGCGGCGGGCACCGCCTGGGACCGGCTCAGCGCCGACACCCTATACACCCCGCTCGGCATGTCCGCCACCAGTTCCCGCTTCGTCGACTTCCAGTCGCGCCCGAACCGCGCCGTCGGCCACGTGAACGTCGACGGCAACTGGGTCGCCGGACAGGTCCGCAACCCCGACCCGCAGTCCCCCGCCGGCGGCGTCAGCTCCTCGGTGAACGACATGGCCCGCTGGCTGGCGATGGTGCTCGGCAACGGCGCGTCGAACGGCACGACCATCGCAGAGCCGGACGCGCTGCTGCCCGCGATCAGCCCGCAGGTGATCTCCTCCCCCGCGTCCTCGCCGGCAGCACGGGCCGGCTTCTACGGGTTCGGCTTCAACTCGTCGACGTCGTCGGCGGGCCGCACGGCCTACAGCCATTCCGGCGCGTTCGCGCTCGGCGCCGCGACGAACTTCCTGGCGATCCCGTCCGCCGACGTCGCGATCATCGCCTTGACCAATGCCGCGCCGATCGGCGTACCGGAGGCGCTGACCGCCGAGTTCGGCGATCTCGTGCAGTTCGGCGAGATCCGCGAGGACTGGCGCGGCCTCTACCAGGCCGCGATCTCTCCCATCAACGATCCGGTGGGCGACCTGTCCGGCAAGTCCGCGCCGGCGAATCCGGCCGCGGCCGAGCCGCTACCGAGCTACGCGGGCACCTACGCCAACGAGTACTGGGGCCCGGCGACCATCGCCGAGGACAACGGCGTCCTGGTCCTCACTCTCGGCCCGGCCCAGCGCCGATACCCGCTGCGGCACTGGGACGGCGACACCTTCGCCTTCGACCTGAGCGGCGAGAACGCGCCGCCAGGCAGCGTCTCCTCCGCGATCTTCGACAACGGCACGCTCACCCTCGACTACTTCGACGAGAACGGCCTCGGGAAATTCACCCGGTGATCCCGACCGCCCGCCACGCGGCAGCGAGCCGCAGCGCCCTGACCTTGCCCGCTACCCCGAGCAGCGGCTCGTCGCGCTCCCACCGGCTCCTGGTCTCCGGGTCGGCCAGCTCCCACAGCGGCGCGAGCTCGGCGCGCAGTCGCGTCAGCCGCTCGAAGACGCCACCCAGCGCGATGTGCACGCCGACCGAACCCGGATCCTCGGTACTCACGCCACGCACGGCCGCAAACAGGGCCAGCAGCTGTTCTACGGCCTCGGCGGGCCATGGTGCTTGCCGGGCAACCCGGACGAGCTGTCCGAGCACAGCGGCGACCACATGCAGATCTTCGACGGTGCGGAACGGCTTGAGGTAGTCGGCGTACCCGTCACCGGGCAGCAGCTCGCCGGGCGCGGCATCGAAAGTGACGGTGGCGTGCGGGATCTCCGGGGCGAACGGCAGCGCGGGCAGCGGCGTCACCACAGTGCCCGGTCCGGCCGGGACGACCACCGCCCGCAACTCGGCGCGGCCGTCGGCCTGCTCGCCCGCCCGGGCGATCACCAGGAAGCTGGTGGCGAACTCGCCGAGCGTGGCGAAGGATTTGGTGCCGGTGACAGTGCCGTCGGCGGTCACGGTGGTGGTCATGGCCGACGGCTTGGCGCCGTTCGCCTCGGTCGCGCACATCGAGGTCAGCCCCTCGACACCGAGCGTGGGAACCAGCGCGTGCAGCGCTTCCTGATAACCGCCGAGAAAGGCTGTACCCGTTCCGGCACTGTCGAATCCGGCGACGGCCGCGCGATCGATCGAACTCGCGAAGGCGCCGCTGCGCGCGCGATGCTGTGCCGAGACTGCGGCGATATCCGTCGGGATGGACTCGACGAGTGCCGCGGTGAGCAGGAAATCGAAAACCGGGGAAGTCACAGAAGTGGAGCCTAGGGGAATCGAGCCCGGTGTACCGGCCCGCACAGTCGTGCGATCGGCAGCTGACCGGCGGCTGCGGGTCAGTTGAGCGAAACGCCCACTTCCGCAAGAGAAATAGCAATAGGCTATGCAACTGGTCCGGTGGCTGCTTCGGTAGCGCCGCCGACCCTATGAATCCACGTGCCAGTCGACCACTCGAGGAGCAGGTACATGACTGTTGTCAACGTTTGGGGTTCGCTTAGTCCGACGCCGCGGGGGGCGTATCCGCCACCGCCCGAGGCACATGATGAATGGCCGCTGGCCGGCGGTACCGCCTGGGTCTACTACAGTCCGCTGAACCGCCGCCAGCTCATCCGGCCGGTCATCCTCGCCGATGGGTTCTCCCTGGGAGCCAGTGATATCGGCGAGTTATGGGCCGGGCTCGAGGAGAACGGCAGATACCGCTTCATCTCCGAACTCCACGCCATCGGTCGGGATGTGATCGTGCTGGGCTACAACGATCGGACGGCGTCGATCCTGGACAACGCCCAGACCGCGATCGAATGTATCCGCATTGCCCTTTCCGAGCGCGTTGGTCGCGCGCCGCTGACGGTGGGCGGCTTCAGCATGGGTGGCATGGTCACTCGCTACGCGCTGGCCAAGATGCAGAGCGATCCCGAGCTGCCCGACCCTGAAACGAATCTCTATCTGTCCTACGACACGCCACATCATGGTGCGTGGCTGCCGATCTCGATGCAGGCGTTCGCCCACTTCCTCAAGGACAACTGGGGCGCGAACAACCCGATCTTCGGCCAGTTCTCCGACCTGATCAACAGCCCGGCCGCCCGGCAGATGGCACGCTGGCACATCGGCAAGATCGGCGACACGGTCGGCGAAGCCCGCGAACGGATCAGTTTCCTCGAGCAACTCGCGGCAGTCGGTGGATGGCCGCAGGGCGTGCGCAGGATCGGTGTCGCCAACGGGGTCGACACCGGGTCGGGAAATGGCATCAGCCCGGCTTCGACCGCGGTCAGCGGTCGCGGTGAGTTGCTGGCGGAGGCCATCCTGCGAACCCAGGCGGTCGGCGAACAGGTCGTCGCCACCCTGCACAAAGCCGGTGAATCCCCGATCGAGGTCCGCGTCGCCGGACTTCCTGACATCGACGGCGCCCCCGGTGGCCTGTTCCCCGAGAACCCGATGCTGCCGGGCAATCCGGGCAGTTTCGGGATGGCCGACATGCTCATGAGGCTGCTCGGATGCGAGACCGATCTCCGCGTCAACTCGTCCTGCTTCATCCCGACTCTCAGCGCTGTCGCCGCCGGTGACATCGCTGACCGGAACGCTCTCTACCGCCCGATTCCCATCGATGGCAGCGAGCTCGACGCGTTCGCCTGCGCCGGCAAAAACGAGGGCCACACCACCATGACAGAGGAACTGGGCGCCTGGCTGGTGAACGAGATCGCCGCCAACTGACGCGACACCCGGACTGACGAAAAACGCCCCCGCCGGATCAAGGATTCGGTGGGGGCGCTGGGGGTTTCGGTTCTCGCTGCATTCGCGGACGCGAGCTGGTGACAAGTGTGGAGCCTAGGGGAATCGAACCCCTAACCCCTGCCTTGCAAAGGCAGTGCTCTGCCAATTGAGCTAAGGCCCCTTGCTGGCTTGGTGAAACCAGTTGGCAACCCGAATCAGCGGGTGGTGACCTCGCGCCAGAGATCCGCGTCATCGCGCTTGCGGAATTTGGTGATACCGATGAGAACCGCGATCACGACACCGACCGTGAGGACAATCTTCATGATTCCCACCCTACTGTGATGTACGGGAGTGGGCCTAGGAGGACTTGAACCTCCGACCTCTTCGTTATCAGCGAAGCGCTCTAACCGCCTGAGCTATAGGCCCGTACTCGTTTTCGGCCCCCTGCCGGAGCAGTGAACCGCAACGAGGAACGAGGTTACCCTACCCGGACGCCGATAGCCAAAACGGCCGGTCAGACCCCTTTTTGCGGGGCTGACCGACCGTCGTGGCAGGACCGGTTTCTAGTCCGGATCGGCCAGGGTCACCTGGATGCCACCGACCAGATCGCAGCACTGGTTGTAGATGAACACACCGACCGTCGCCAGCGCGGTGAACAGCACCACGTTGATCAGGCCGATGACGCCCGCGTAGCCGAACACCGTGCCCGCGTCGATCAGGCTCGACGAGCTGCCCTCCTGGTTCAGCATCTCGCCGAGCGAGTTGTCCAGGTTGTCCCACACGCCCATGCCGGCGAGCACGATGTAGAGCAGGCCGACGGCCAGCATCCACACGAAGAACAGCGCGATGCTGATCACCAGGGTGATCTTCAACGTCGACCACGGATCGATCCGGCGGATCTGCACCGTCGCGCGTAGTGGCTCACCCGACGCGGCGGCGGCGATGGCCACCGGCACCGCGGGCGAGACCGACGCGGCAGCGGCGGCCCTGACACCCGGACCGGGCTGCGGCGGAACATGAGCCATCGGCAAGCCGGGCGGCGCGGGCGGCGCGTCGGGCGTCGGATGCCGCACCTCGGACAGGTCGGGCATGTCCTTGACCAGCTCCGGACGGGCGATGCTGCGGGTCGGCCCGTCGATGCCGACGGACTTCACCATCGCCGCTTCCTTGCGGGCCGCCTTGGCCGCCAGGTCGGCCGTGGTGCGGGCGTTGGACGAACCGCTGCCCTTCAGCCCACCCGACGGCGCGGGCGCTCCCGACGACGGACGGCCCTGACTCGGCGCCTCGCCGGGCCGGTACAGGTTCGACTGCGGCTCGCGCTGCGGCAGCTGCGCCCACCCGTCCTGGTAGGGCGACGATTTGCCCTTCCCGTTGCCTGCGGGCGGCCCGTTACCAGCGGGCGGCGTGGGTTCGGTACCCATCCGCACGGTCGACTGGTCGAACGATTCGCCCCCGGCGGCACCGGATTCCGGCGCCGCGCCCTCGGCCGGACCGCCCTGGCGAGGGATCGGCCGCGGCTGGATCGGAGACGAGGCAATCCGCTCGGTGACGCCGTTGGTCTGGTTCCGATCGTCGTTCGACTGATTCGGTGTGGTCAATGGAATCCTCAGATCCGTTCGTTGCCGCCGCTGATTGGGTTATTGCTCCGAAGCCGCGTCGCCGGTGAGCTGATCGGGATCGGGCTCGTCGGCGTTGCGCGCGATCGCTAGCAAGGTATCGCC
This sequence comes from Nocardia sp. NPDC055053, assembly GCF_053608285.1. Taxonomy (NCBI): domain Bacteria; kingdom Bacillati; phylum Actinomycetota; class Actinomycetes; order Mycobacteriales; family Nocardiaceae; genus Nocardia; species Nocardia sp. NPDC055053. The sequence goes on from NZ_JBSGVD010000030.1 coordinate 30,108, forward strand.
ATCCGCGAGGTTCATCAATCGCACGCCCTTGGTTTGGCGTCCAGCTTTCCGAACTTGCTTGGCCGCGGTGCGGATGACGCCACCGCTGGAAGTGATCGCGTACAACTCGTCCTCGTCGTCGACGATGAGCGCACCGACCAGGCTGCCACGCTTCGGGTCGTACTGGATTGTCAATACGCCTTTTCCGCCACGACCCTGTGCGGTGTACTCCTCGATCGCGGTGCGCTTGGCGTAGCCGCCCGCGGTCGCGACCAGCAGATAGGTGTCCTCGCGAACCACGTTGAGCGAGAGCAGTTCGTCGTCGGCGTTGAAGCGCATGCCCTGCACACCGGAGGTGGCGCGGCCCATCGGGCGCAGCGCCTCGTCGGTGGCGGAGAACCGGATCGACTGGCCGTGCGCCGAGACGAGCAGCAGATCGTCGTCGGAGGAGCACAGCACCGCGCCGACCAGCTCGTCGTCGTCGCGCAGGTTCACCGCGACGATGCCGCCGGAGCGGTTGGAGTCGAAATCGGTGAGCTTGGACTTCTTCACCAGGCCCGCGCGTGTCGCGAGGACCAGGTACGGCGCGTCCTCGTAGGTCTTGAGCTGGATGATCTGGGCGATCTTCTCGTCCGGCTGGAACGCGAGCAGGTTCGCCACGTGCTGGCCGCGCGCGGTCCGGTTGGCCTCGGGCAGCTCGTAGGCCTTGGCCCGGTAGACCCGGCCCTTGTTGGTGAAGAACAGCAGCCAGTCGTGGGTGGACGACACGAAGAAGTGCTTGACGATGTCGTCCTGCTTGAGGCCGGCGCCCTGCACACCCTTGCCGCCGCGCTTCTGCGACCGGTACAGATCGGTCTTGGTGCGCTTGGCGTAGCCGGTCTCGGTGATCGTGACGACCACGTCCTCGCGGGCGATCAGGTCCTCGTCGGCGACGTCACCGTCGCTGGCGATGATCCTGGTCCTGCGGTCGTCGCCGTATTTCTCGACGATCTCGGCCAGCTCGTCGCGCACGATCGCGCGCTGACGCTCCGGCTTCTCCAGGATGTCCTTGTAGTCGGCGATCTCGAGCTCGATCTTGGCCAGATCGTCGATGATGCGCTGACGCTCCAGGGCCGAGAGGCGGCGCAGCTGCATGTCCAGGATCGCGGTCGACTGGATCTCGTCGATGTCGAGCAGCTGCATCAGGCCGGTGCGCGCGGTGTCGGTGTTGGCCGAGCGGCGGATCAGCGCGATGACCTCGTCGAGCTGGTCGAGCGCCTTGACCAGGCCCCGCAGGATGTGGGCCCGCTCCTCGGCCTTGCGCAGCAGGTAGCGGGTGCGCCGGACGATGACTTCCAGCTGGTGGTCGACGTAGTACCGGATCATCTGATCGAGGCGCAGCGTGCGCGGCACGCCGTCGACGATCGAGAGCATGTTCGCGCCGAAGCTGGTCTGCAGCTGGGTGTGCTTGTACAGGTTGTTCAGCACGACCTTGGCGACCGCGTCGCGCTTGACCGTCACCACGATGCGCATGCCGACACGGTCGGAGGACTCGTCGTGGATATCGGAGATACCCGCGATCTTGCCGTCCTTGACCTGCTCGGCGATCGAGTTGATGAAGTTGTCGGTGTTTACCTGGTACGGCAGCTCGGTGATGACGATCTGGGTCTGACCGCGGCTGCCCTCCTCGATCTCCACCACACCGCGCATGCGGATCGAACCGCGGCCGGTGGTGTAGGCGTCGTGGATGCCCTGGCTGCCGACGATCAGGCCGTGGGTCGGGAAGTCAGGGCCCTTGACCCGTTCCATGCACGCGGCGAGGGTGGTTTCCTCGTCGGCGTCGTAGTTCTCCAGCGCCCAGTAGATGGCCTCGGCCAGCTCGTTGAGGTTGTGCGGCGGGATGTTGGTCGCCATGCCGACCGCGATGCCGTTGCTGCCGTTCATCAGCAGGGCGGGCACGCGGGCGGGCAGCACGGTCGGCTCCTGCGAGCGGCCGTCGTAGTTGGGGACGAAATCGACGGTCTCGCTGTCGATGTCGCGCAGCATCTCCATCGCCAGCGGCGTCAGGCGGCACTCGGTGTAGCGCATGGCGGCCGCGCCGTCGTTGCCGCGGGAACCGAAGTTGCCCTGGCCGTCGACCAGCGGATAGCGCAGCGACCACGGCTGGGCCATGCGCACGAGGGTGTCGTAGATCGACGAGTCGCCGTGCGGGTGGTAGTTACCCATCGTCTCGGCGACCGGGCGCGCGGACTTCACGTAGCCGCGGTCCGGGCGGTAGCCGTTGTCGTACATCGCGTACAGCACGCGCCGGTGCACCGGCTTGAGGCCGTCGCGCACATCGGGCAGCGCGCGGCCGACGATCACGCTCATCGCGTAATCGATGTAGCTGCTCTGCATCTCGGTCTGGATGTCGACCGGTTCGATCCGGTCGCCCGCACCGCCGGAGGGCGGCAGCGTGGTCTCAGTCATCAAATCTCCTTAAAGGGCCTGACATGCTTCACGGGCGCGCTTACGGCGCTGCACCGGTTACACGTCGAGGAAGCGGACGTCCTTGGCATTGCGGGTGATGAAGCTGCGACGTGCCTCCACGTCTTCGCCCATGAGCACGGAGAACAGCTCGTCGGCCGCGGCCGCGTCGTCGAGCGTCACCTGACGAAGCACCCGCACCGAGGGATCCATGGTGGTTTCCCACAGCTCCTTGGCGTTCATCTCGCCCAGACCCTTGTAGCGCTGGACGCCGTCGTCCTTGTTGATCTTCTTGCCCGCGGCCAGGCCTGCCTCGAGCAGCGCGTCGCGCTCGCGGTCGGAGTAGGCGAACTCCGGGTCGCTGCGCATCCACTTGAGCTTGTACAGCGGCGGCTGGGCGAGGAACACGTGACCGTGCTCGACCAGCGGGCGCATGAACCGGAACAGCAACGTGAGCAGCAGCGTCGCGATGTGCTGGCCGTCGACGTCGGCGTCGGCCATCAGGACGATCTTGTGGTAGCGCAGCTTCGCGATGTCGAACTCGTCGTGGATGCCGGTGCCGAACGCGGTGATGATCGACTGGACCTCGTTGTTCTTGAGGACACGGTCGATGCGGGCCTTCTCGACGTTGATGATCTTGCCGCGCAGCGGCAGGATCGCCTGGTACATCGAGTCGCGGCCGGACTTGGCCGAGCCACCGGCGGAGTCACCCTCGACGATGTAGATCTCGCACTTGCCCGGATCCTTGGAGCGGCAGTCGGCCAGCTTGCCCGGCAGCCCGCCCAGATCGGTCGCCGACTTGCGGCGCACCAGCTCGCGCGCCTTACGGGCGGCCATCCGGGCCTGCGCCGAGGACACGGCCTTCTGCACGATGGTCTTCGCGTCGGCCGGGTTGGCCTCGAACCAGTGCTGCAGGTGTTCGTTGCAGGCGCGCTGCACGAACGACTTGACCTCGGTGTTGCCCAGCTTGGTCTTGGTCTGGCCCTCGAACTGCGGCTCGCCGACCTTGACGCTCACGATGGCGGCCAGGCCCTCGCGGATGTCGTCACCGGTGAGGTTGCCGTCCTTCTCCTTGAGGAGCTTCTTCTCCTTGGCGTACTTGTTGACCACCGTGGTCAGCGCCGCGCGGAAGCCCTCTTCGTGGGTGCCGCCCTCATGGGTGTTGATCGTGTTGGCGAAGGTGTGGACCGACTCGGAGTAGCCCGAGTTCCACTGCATCGCGACCTCGAGCTCGTGGCCGGTGCCCTTGCCGGTGAAACCGACGACCGAGTTGTGGATGGCCGACTTGGTGCGGTTGATGTGGCGGACGAAGTCCACCAGGCCGCCCGGGTAGTGGTAGGTGCGGGTCTTGACCTTGTGCTCGACCGGCGCCTCGACACCGTCCTCGACGTGCTTGGGGGCCTCGGCGGTATCGCTGACGACCTCGTCGATGACGTCGGACTCGCTGACCCGCTGGTCGGTCAACGTAATGGTCAGGCCTTTGTTGAGGAAGGCCATCTCCTGCAGACGGCGCGACACCGTCTCGAAGTTGTAGGTGGTGGTTTCGAAGATCTCCGGGTCGGCCCAGAACCGGATCGTCGTGCCGGTGCGCTGGGTCGGCTCGCCCTGGATCAGCTTGCCCGGCTTCGCGTCTTTGTAGATCTGAGTCCAGTGGTAGCCGTCGTTATCGATCTCGGCTTCCAGCTTGCTCGACAGGGCGTTGACCACCGAGATACCGACACCGTGCAGACCACCGGAGACAGCGTAGGAGTCGGAGTCGAACTTACCGCCGGCATGCAGCTGCGTCATGACGACTTCGACGGTCGGAATGCCCTGCGCGTGCATACCGGTGGGAATGCCGCGGCCGTCGTCGACGACCTCGACACCGCCGTCCGCCAGCAGCGTGACGTCGACCCGGGACGCATAGCCGGCCATCGCCTCGTCGACCGAGTTGTCCACAACCTCCCAGATGAGGTGGTGCAGACCGCGTTCACCGGTGGAACCGATGTACATGCCGGGGCGCTTGCGCACCGCTTCCAGGCCCTCGAGGACCGTGATGGAGGAGGCACCGTAGCCCTGCTTGTTGCCCGATGCGTTGGAGTCGTTGGCAGCCACTTGTCGGTAGCTCTCCTTACTTGCTGATCCCTGTCGCAGCGATCGGGCAGCACGCGGACTGCACAGCACGCGTCGAGGGTTCGCCGCTGGTTACGTCACCATCCTACTGGTAAGCCCAACTTACAGTGCACCTACGACACCCCTGACGCCGCCGTGAATGCGAGAAATCGGCCTACCGCGACAAGCGTCCGCCTTTCGCGGATTTCCGCCCGCCAGAACTGGCGTGAGACTTGCGTTCGGTGGTTCCACGTGAAACGCGGTCGACGGCTTTCGCCTCCGATCGAAGTTATCCACAGGTTTTGTCCACATGTACAAAACTCCGGGGCTTGAGAGCAGCGCCGGCGCAAGGCAACTCACGCTGGTCACCGCCCGGCTACCCGTAGGTATCGCGCGGACCGCGTCCTTTGATGTGCCGCTCGCCCTTGCGCCAGCTCGGCGCGGCGGGGCCGGTGATCCGCAGCTGGGTGACAACGCCCTGGCCGACCGCGGCATTGATCTTGGCCAGGATCTGCCCCTGCAGCATGCGCAACTGGGTCGCCCACGCGGTGGACTCGGCGGCGATCTTGAGCACACCGCCCTCCAGCGTCACCGGCGTGGCGTGCGAGGCGATGTCCTCACCGACCACGCTCGCCCAGCGACCGAACACCATGCCCTCGGCCACCTTGCCCGACCAGCCACGACTCTTCGCGATCGAGCCGGTCAGAGCCGACAACAGCTGGGGATCACGGGGATCGGGGCCCGCACCGGACCACCCGGTGCGCCTGCGTCCGCCCGCGCGCAGCTTGCGCACCGGTGACGCCCGGCCCTGGCCGACCGACTTACCGCTGGCCTTGGCCGCGGCCCGCGCCTCCTCCAGTGCGCGCCGGGCGAGGTCGATCCCGCGCAGCTCCTGTTCCGGCTCTTCGGTCACCTCGGTTCCGCCTTCCGGTGTCGATACTGGCCGAGTGCGGAGGAGAGTCTACGCCGGGGCGCCGACAGTCCCGCCGAGACCGATCCGGCATATGTCCAGCATGTTGCCGGTTTTCCACAGGTGCTGTTGATAACTATCGCTATCTGTGCATATCTTCGGATTGTTCGGCCGGTTCGGTGACGATCATCGAGGTACGCCGGTCGGCTTCGCCGGTGGTTTGCACCCGCAGCGGTTCGGCGGCCAGCTCGGCGGGCACGTCCTCGGCCACCGCGGCCGTGATGAGCACCTGCTCCGCCCCGGCGGCGACCTCGGCCAGCGCGGTACGCCTGCGCCGATCCAGTTCGGCGAACACGTCGTCGAGCAGCAGCACCGGCTCGGTGCCCGCACTGCGCAGCAGCTCGAACGAGGCCAGCCGCAGCGCCAGCGCGAACGACCAGGATTCGCCGTGACTGGCGAATCCCTTGGCTGGTGCGCTGCCGAGGAGCAGGTCGAGGTCGTCGCGATGTGGGCCGACCAGGCACACCCCGCGTTCCAGTTCCCTGTTCCTGGCTGTGGACAACTCACGCAACACGATCTCGCGCAGCCGCTCCACATCGTCGGCCGCCGGCTCCCTGGCCGGGTCGAGCAGTTCCGGCGGCAGGTACCCCGACCGGTAAGCGATTGCCGCGGGCCGTGATTCGGGCGCGATCGACCGATAAGCCTGTGCGAGATACGGATACAGGTCATGGACCAGCCGAAGTCGCTGCGCGAGCAGCACCGACGCGTGCTCGGCCAGGTGCCCGTCCCACACGTCGAGTGTGCTCAGGTCGGCGCGCGAACGTACATGGCGCCCAGCGGTTTTCAACAGGGCGGAGCGTTGCCGCAGCACCTTGTCGTAGTCGGCGCGCACGCCGGCGAGCCTGGGCAGCCGGGCTGTGCACAACTCGTCGAGGAACCGTCTGCGCTCCCCCGGGTCGCCGCGCACCAGCGCCAGATCCTCCGGCGCGAACAGCACGGTCTGCAGAATCCCCAGGATCTCCCGCGATCGGCGCACCGGCGAACGATTGATCTGGGCACGGTTGGCGCTGCCCTGTTTGAGCTCGACGTCGACGCGCAGTTCGCGGCCGAGATTGACCACGGTCGCGCCGATCCTGGCCTGCGTCGCGCCCATCCGGATCAGCGGCGCGTCGGCGGAGACCCGGTGCGAGCCGAGGGTCGCCAGATAGCCGATCGCCTCGAGCAGGTTGGTCTTGCCGTTGCCGTTGGCCCCCAACAGCACCGTGCGCCCTGGGGACAACTCGAGCTCGGCGTGTTCCCACGACCGGAAATCACGGACCGACAGCGCACGAATGAACATGCCGGATTACGCGTGCGGGCTTCAGCCGGGCAGCCGGACCGGCATCAACAGGTAGATGTACTGGCTCTCCAGCGCCGCGAACGCACCGGACTCCAGCACCTTGGGCTCCTCGTCGGAGGCGGGCAGCAGGACGGCGGGGCGGCTCGGCGTGGTGAAGCCGAAGGTGACCCGGTCGGTGTGCAGCGCCGACAGGCCTTCGGTCAGGTAGCCGGGGTTGAACGCGATGGTCAGCGGCTCACCGCGGAAATCGGCTTCCAGCCACTCCTCGGCGCGGCCCGCGTCGTCCCCACCCGCGGACAGCAGCACGCCGTCGGTGGAGAACTCCAGGCGCACCTGGGCACCGCGCTCGGCCACCAGGGCGACACGCTTGATCGCCTCGGACAGCGCCGCGACGGGCAGCGTGGCGATGGAGGTGTGCTCCTTGGGGAGCAACTGGCGGAACTTGGGGAATTCGGCGTCGAGCAGGCGGGTGGTGGTGCGGCGGCCCGCGTTGACGATGCCGAGCAGGCCGTCGGCCCCGCCACCGCTGCCGAGCGACAGCTGCACGGGCGCGTCGGTGGCGCCGAGTGTCTTGGCGGCTTCGGACAGCGTGCGCGCGGGGATGAGCACCGCGGTCTCGATGTCGGAGCGGGTGGGCTGCCACTGCAGGTGACGCACGGCGAGGCGGAAACGGTCGGTGGCGGCGAGGACAACGTCGTTGCCCTCGATCTCGACGCGGATGCCGGTGAGCATGGGGAGCGTGTCGTCGCGGCCTGCGGCGACGGCGACCTGGCCGACTGCCTCGGCGAACACGTCGACACCGAGCTCACCGGTCTGCTGCGGCACCTCGGGAAGCTGGGGATAGTCCTCGACCGGCATGGTTGGCAGGGAGAACTTGGCGCTACCGCAGGCGATGAGCACGCGGGTGCCGTCGACGGAGACATCGACCGGCTTGTTCGACAGCGCCTTGGTGATGTCGGCGAGCAGCCTGCCCGAGACCAGCACCTGGCCGGGACCGGCGACCTCGGCGGCCACCCGCATCTGCGCGGAGACCTCGTAGTCGAACCCGGAGACCGTCAGGCCGTTCTCGTCGGCGACCAGCAGCACACCGCCGAGAACAGGCACGGGAGGGCGGGACGGCAGACTGCGCGCCACCCAGGCCACCGACTCGGCGAAATCCTCTCGGGCGACCCGAAACTTCATGCTCGCAAGCTCCATCGCCCGATTTGTCCTCTCCGAGTTTCGAATCCGTGTGCGGGTGTGTTCAGCGGAGTTGAGGTGCTGCGTCGGCCGCGCACTGAGTCTCGCACAACAAGCCGACAACCAAACGGTACCCGGGCATCGCGGGAAGTCCGCATCGACCCTCCCTGCCGATCGAGCACTGCTGGCCCATCCCCTCTTCTCCTTGCCGCTTGTGAGTGGAGCACCGACCGAGCCGAGCCTGTCCGACCGACTTTCCACACACCTTGTTTTGAAGAGATCTCTTCAAGAAATAGAACTGAAGTAGTAGTAGGCACTGTGGAATCTGTGGACTTCGACCGAATCCGCAGGTCAGCAAGCACGTCGGCGTGGGGATGGCCGTGGGGTGGCTCGAGGATGAACTGGGAGCGTCTGTGGACGCCCGAAGTTGTCCCAATTCCATCCTCGAGTAGTCCTCGAGTTGTTCCACCGGATTCACCCTGTTGTTCACACGCGGGGGCAGGGTGGTGGCAACTAGGTGGATTCCTCGAGGACTCCACACGGATTCCTCGAGGAATCCACAGGGCCGATCCGGCAACGTCGCAGGTCGGCATGACCGTGGGGGTGTGAGTGGATCCGGCTGTGGACGATGTGGACAACTGCCTGTGAGCGAACACTCCCAGATCGCTCCCCAGCCCCTGTGCGCCAACCGGTGCACAACCGGTGGATTCCTCGAGGACTCCACAGGGATTCCTCGAGGAATCCACAGGGCAAAAAAGAACACCGCCCCAGGTCAGGGCGGTGTTCGAGGGTGTGGATGAAATCAGCGGGAGCGCTGTTTGATCCGGGCTGTGAGTTCTTGCACCTGGTCGTAGACGCGGCGCCGCTCGGTCATCTCCTTGCGCACCTTCTTCTCCGCGTACATCACCGTGGTGTGGTCGCGACCGAACGCCTGCCCGATCTTGGGCAGCGACAGGTCGGTGAGCTCACGGCACAGGTACATCGCGATCTGGCGGGCCTGCGCGAGCGGCCTGGCCTTGCCTGGCCCCGTCAGTTCCTCGAGCGTCGTATTGAAGTACTCGGCGGTGACGGCCATGATCGTCGCCGCGTTGATCTCCAGCGCCGCGGTGTCGGGCATCAGATCGCGCAGCACCACCTCGGCCAGCGACAGATCCAGCGGCTGACCGTTGAGCGAGGCGAAGGCCGTCACCCTGATGAGCGCGCCCTCGAGCTCGCGGATATTGCGCTCCACCCGGCTGGCGATCAGCTCGAGCACGTCGTGCGGCACGTCGAGCCGGTCCATCCGCGCCTTCTTGCGGAGGATCGCGATGCGGGTCTCCAGTTCGGGCGGCTGCACATCGGTGATCAGGCCCCACTCGAAGCGCGTGCGCAGCCGCTCCTCCAGCGTCGCCAGCTGCTTGGGCGGGCGGTCGGAGGAGACGACGATCTGCTTGTTCGCGTTGTGCAGGGTGTTGAAGGTGTGGAAGAACTCCTCCTGGATGCCTTCCTTGCCCTCGATGAACTGGATGTCGTCGACCAACAGGATGTCGGTCTCGCGGTAGCGCCGCTTGAACGCGACCTTGCGGTCGTCGCGCAGGCTGTTGATGAAGTCGTTGGTGAATTCCTCGGTGGACACGTACTTCACCCGCATGCCGGGGAACAGCCGCTGGGCGTAGTGCCCGGCCGCGTGCAGCAGGTGCGTCTTGCCCAAACCCGAAGCGCCCCAGACGAACAGCGGGTTGTAGGCGCGTGCGGGCGCTTCCGCGATGGCGACCGCAGCGGCGTGCGCGAACCGGTTGGACGCGCCGATGACGAACGTCTCGAAGGTGTACTTGGCGTTCAAGCTCGCCGAGGACGACGGCTGCGGCGGCGCCTCGGGCGACTTGTTGAAATACGTCGGCCAGTTGTTCCGGGCGTCGACCACCGGCTCGTCGTCGGCCGGTTCGGCACCCGGCGTCCCCGGTCGCAGCGGCTCCGGCGCCGCTTCGATGATGGGTTCCTCGGCCCGCGCGGCGATCGGCTCGTCCTGCTGCGGCCCCCGGCCCCGGCCCGGCGCGCGCTGCGGCGGCGGGTCGGGGGTGAACAGCGACTCCTGACCCGGCGGGATGTGCTCGCGGCGGGGCGAACCGGAGGGCTCCCGGCGGGCGGGTGGGGCGGCATCGGCCGGGCGCTGGTCGGGGCGCGCGCCACGGAACTCGCCACGACCGCCGAACTCGCCACCGTTGTAGTCGGGTACCGGGTACGGCGCCGTCGGCTCGAAGTCGGTGCCGGGGAACTCGGCGCGGTCGGGCTGGAACTCCGGTGCCTGTGCGTATTCGGGCTGCTGCTGATATTCCGGCTGCTGATACTCGGGCTGCTGGTATTCCGGTTCGGCTTGCCGGTATTCCGGTTCGGGCTGGTACTCGCGATGGGCGGCGTAGTCGGGGCGCTCGCCGTACTCGCCCGCCTGCGCGGGGTACTCGCGGCCGCCGTAGCTGTTGCCGTAGTCACCGGTTGGCGGATATTCCTGCCCGCCCTGGTACTCGTTGCCGTACTCGCTGTTGCCCGCGGGGTACTCGCCGGTGCCGTAGCGGGGTCGGCCGTACTCACCGCGCGCGGCGTAGTCGGGAACACTGAAATCGGGACCGGGGTAGCCGGTCGGCGGGCGCACCTGCTCGCGCGGGCGCTCCGGACGGCTCGTCATCCTGGCGTGCCGCGGCGAACTGCCCGCCCGCTCCCCCGCGGCCGGGCTCGGCGCGGCGATGCGCACGCCCAATCCTTCGACCTGCGGACCGAGCCGGCGACCCAGCGAGCGCAGGATGGGTTCGCGCAGATCACGCTCGATCGCCTCCTGCGCGAGCGAGGACGGAACCGACAGCAACGCGAAGCCCTGGGCGACGGTGAGCGGTTTGACCAGCTTCAGCCAGGCCTGCTGCGCGCGGCTGACCGCGGGAATGGCGCCGTCGGCGGAGCCGGTGGTGAGCTCGGCAACCACCTCTGGCCATACTGTGGCCAGCACATTCTGCTCGTCGTCCATGCAGCGTCCTCCCCGGACCGGTTGTTGGGGCCCACGGCCGGGAGCACGCGAGCAAACCACCTGTGAACAGGTGGAATCCAGTAATCCTGCGTACAACCGAAGCCGGTTCGAACGCCGTGCGGTCCCAGAATCTCCGAGTGCGGCGCGGGCACCGTCGGCCCTACGAATATGCCACTCCGGCCGTCTTTCCACACAATTATCCACAGATGTGGACAAACCTGGGGATAGAGGGAATCTGCCAGTGTGTGGCAGTGAACGGGGCTGGACCTGCGGTTCTTCAGCAATCCCCCGGCTACAGAGGTTAGCCGCCCCCGCCGCAGAAGGCCAGAGGTGTGGAAGAACTCACGAAAAGTCCGCGGCTGCGTCAGTGCGTCCCGGGCGTGTCGCGCCAGGTCGGCCCAGCTCGGGTCCACCGATCGGGGTCCGGTAACCTGGACAACGTGCCTGGCGCACGGGCCTGGGGGCCGAGTTTGACCCTGCGTAGCGGTATCAGTACCCTCGTACAGTCACCCCTTGGCGCGGTGGCGGCTGTGTGCTGCACGTCGATCGCCAAGGCTTTCTGCGTGTAGACCGCGGTCCGCTGCGCAGACATCCGAATCATTGAACAGAACTTCGGGCGCCGAACGGTGCCCACCAACTCGAGGAGTGTTGACCGTGGCCAAGGGCAAGCGGACGTTCCAGCCGAACAACCGTCGTCGGGCGCGCGTGCACGGCTTCCGCCTCCGGATGCGTACCCGTGCGGGTCGCGCCATCGTTTCGGCGCGTCGCCGTAAGGGCCGTTCCGAACTGACTGCCTGATCGCGCGTAGTCGGACGCTCGGGTGTTGCCTGAGCCGTATCGGTTGCACCACCGTGCCGAATTCTCCCGCACGGTGCGCCGCGGTCAGCGAATCGGGAGGCGAGATCTCGTCGTACACGCGCTTACGCACACGTACGACGATGTCGCCGACGTCGATTCCCTGATCCGGGTAGGCGGTCCGCGGTTCGGGCTGATTGTGAGCAAGGCGGTGGGAAACGCGGTGGTTCGCCACCGGGTGGCCCGCCGCCTGCGTCATATGTGCGCCCAGGTCGTCGACGAACTGCCCGCCGGTACCGATGTCGTGATCCGGGCGCTGCCCGGCGCGGCTACCGCCGACTCCGCCGAGTTGCTGCGCCAGCTGCGCTCCGGCCTACGCAAGCTCGGTTTGCGTACCGCGCCGGCGCCCGCGCTCGGTCGCACCCCGGCCGGTGAGCGGCGATGAGGACCCTCACCAGGCTCCCCGCGAACGCGCTGATCTTCCTGATCGAGCTGTACCGGACCTATGTCTCCCCCACCCGGATGCCGATCTGCCGGTTCACTCCCACCTGCAGCGAGTACGCGGTGACCGCCCTGCGCACCCGCGGACTGCTCGTCGGGTCGGCACTGACGGCCGTGCGCCTCGCCAAATGCGCACCCTGGCACCCTGGAGGGTGGGATCCCGTGCCAGAGCGCGGGTCGAATGCCTGCACAAAGTCATCGCCCGCGCTGATCGGCGATACGAACGACGGGAGTACCTAGAGCCGTGCTCGACATCATCTATTGGCCGGTATCCGCGATTCTGTGGTTCTGGCACAAAGCCTTCGGCTTCGTGTTCGGAGCGGACAGTGGGCTCACCTGGGCCCTCGCCATCGTCTTCCTGGTCTTCACGCTGCGGCTCGTGCTCTACAAGCCGTTCGTCAAGCAGGTTCGCACCACCAAGCAGATGCAGGAACTGCAGCCCCAGATCAAGGAGCTGCAGAAGAAGTACAAGAACGACCGCGAGACCATGGCGCGGGAGATGCAGAAGCTGCAGAAGGAACACGGCTTCAACCCGCTGATGGGTTGCCTGCCGGTCCTGGTGCAGGTGCCGGTGTTCCTGGGTCTCTTCCACGTGCTGCGGTCGTTCAACCGCACCGGCCACGGTTTCGGGCAGCTGGGGATGTCCGCGTACGAAAACGCGCACACCCCGAACTACATCTTCAGCGCGGCCGACGTCCAGTCGTTCCTGAGCGCCCGTATCTTCGGTGCGCCGATCGCAGCCTTCATCACCGCGCCGCAGAGTGAGCTGGAAGCCTTCGCCGAGTGGGGTGGCACGCCGACCAGGCTGAGTATCGCGCTCGTCGCGATTCCACTGATGGTGATCGCCGGCCTGGCGACCCACTTCAACGCCCGCGCTTCGGTGGACCGGCAGACTGAGGAAGCCAAAGCCAACCCGCAGGCCGCGATCATGAACAAGCTGTCGCTGTGGGTCTTCCCGCTCGGCGTGATGGTCGGTGGCCCCTTCCTGATGATCGGCATCCTGATCTACTGGGTGGCCAACAACATCTGGACCTATGGTCAGCAGCACCTGGTGTTCGGCCGGATGGACAAGGAAGAGCAAGAGAAGAAGGCGAAGAAGCTGGAGCTGCGCGCGCAGAACGCGCCGAAGCCCGGCGCCAAGCCGGTCGACGTCCGCAAGAAACAGGACGCCCCGGCCGAGGACACACAGTCGACCAACGGCACCGCCGCGTCCAACGGCACCGCCAAGCAGACCGCCAAGCAGGGTGGCGGTAAGCGCAGGCCCGGTGGGCAGCAGCGGCCGGGTAACCGTGGCCGAGCGAACCAGAAGCGTAAGCGCTGAGTGGCGATCAGATAGAGGAATCCAATGACTGTTGAGACCGAGACCGACGGAGGGGACGCCACTGTGGGGACGACTGTTGACGTCGTGAACGACGCCGAAGAAGCGTTGATCGAAGAGGGCGAGATCGCGGGCGACTACCTCGAGCAACTGCTGGACGTGCTCGACTTCGACGGCGATATCGACCTCGATGTCGAGGGCGACCGCGCCGTCGTGAGCATCGACGGCGGCCGCGATCTGACCAAGCTCGTCGGACGCAACGGTGAAGTCCTCGACGCGCTGCAGGAGCTGACCCGGCTGGCCGTGCAGCAGGCGACCGGCGTTCGCAGCCGCCTGATGCTGGATGTGGCCGGCTGGCGCGCGCAGCGTCGCGCCGATCTGAGCGAGCTCGGCGTCGCCGCCGCGAAGCGGGTGCTCGAGTCGGGCAAGCCCGAGGCGCTGTCCGCGATGACTCCGTTCGAGCGCAAGATCGTGCACGACGCCGTCGCCGATATCGAGGGCGTGGCGAGCGAGAGCGAAGGTGTCGAGCCGAATCGCCATGTGGTGGTAGTGCCCGAGTAGGCTGACACCGCCGCGACCATGAAAGGGCCTCCGGTCTCGGACCGGGGGCCTTATTCATGTCCTCTTGCGTTTGACCACCACTCGGAAGGATGTTTCACGTGGAACGAGAACTGGGTGCGCTGTCCGCCGAGCTGGAACCGCCCGCCGCCGCCGCGCGGGTGTTCGGCGACCGCCTGGACCTCGCCCGCCGCTACTGCGCGGCGCTGGCCACCGCCGGCGTGGAACGCGGCCTCATCGGCCCGCGTGAAGTCCCCCGCCTCTGGGAGCGTCACATCCTCAACTGCGCCGTGGTCGGCGAACTGATCGAGGAGGGCGCGGCCGTGGTCGACATCGGCAGTGGCGCCGGACTTCCCGGTATTCCGCTGGCCATCGCCCGGCCGGATCTCCGCATCACTCTCGTGGAACCGCTGCTGCGCCGCACGGTCTTTCTGAGCGAGTTCGTCGACGAGATCGGGCTGAAGAACGTCACTGTCGTTCGTGGCCGCGCCGAGCAGTCCGGTGTCATCAAGGAGGCCGGCGGTGCGGATGTCGTCACCTCGCGGGCGGTGGCTCCGCTCGCGAAGCTCGCGCACTGGTCGCTCCCCCTGCTCCGCGACCACGGCCGGATGCTCGCCCTCAAGGGAACGAGTGCCGCCGAGGAACTCGAACGTGATGGCGCCGAATTGATTCGCGACGGAGCCACCGATCTCCGCGTCGTCGGCTGCGGCGCCGGGATCGTCGAAGTCCCGACTCTCGTGATCAGTGCCGAACTACTCCCCCGCGCCGAACGCCCGACTCGTCGAGCGGGCCGGAAGGCGGCTGGCGCGGAGAAGAAGCGCCGTGGCGGTGGATCGGTCTGATTCGTCTATCGGCAAGGCGGCCATTCGATTTCGTAACGTGACGAAATGGGCCGAGGGTTTTACCTGCGGCCGAATCGGACCGAATTCCGAGAGTTCCGGAGGAGTGCCGCAATCCACTCCCCCTCGCATGTTTCACGTGGAACTCGGGTGCGGCAAGGTTCCATGATTTCGGCTGCTCGGGTTGTCCAGTTGTGCTGACGGTTTCGCGCGCACATGCCGGTGCGCCCCTGGCGTCGCTGCGATGGCTCACGGTGGCCGGAGCGGATGCTGGTCGGAGGGTTCAGCTTCGCCGACCGACGCCGGTTCTGGCGGATGGCGTCACGGTTAGAGGGTAGGGCTGGAAGGACTGATCCCCCGCCTGATTTCGACACGCGTGCTCCCCGGTGTTTCCCGTGAAACATCGCTCGGGGCACCGATTTGCGCGACTTTGGGTGTGTCCTTCCCGGCGTGCCGCGATTCAGCTTTCCTAACTGTCGCGGGGCTGGCAAGCTGTTCACAGTCGGGCGTGCGCGCCGGGAGCCACCGCGGATGTGGCCGGACGCCCCCGAACTTGTTTGTGATGACACGGCGCCGACGCTCGGTCGGGAGTACGTGATCTGAGTTTCTCGGGTTAGGAGCAGTCTATGTCGAGCGGTCCGGCGAATGTTTCACGGGAAACAGCGTCGCGGGTCCCGGGGATGCTGGATTCCAGCAGCTTCGACGCGGAGACGTTCGGGAACACTCCTTTCGGGAATATCTCCCCGGCCGAGACCCCGATCGCGGCGGAAGCGCAACGCGCCAGCCAGATTCTGCATCCAGGAAAGGTCACTGTGCCGAAACCCCGCGAGCAACGGATCATCACCATCGCCAACCAGAAGGGCGGCGTGGGTAAAACCACGACGACGGTCAATCTCGCTGCGGCACTAGCGCACCAGGGTATGACGGTGCTTGTCGTCGATCTCGATCCGCAGGGCAATGCGAGTACGGCGCTGGGCGTCGCGCATCACTCCGGGGTCCCCTCCAGCTACGAGCTGTTGATCGGCGAAGTCGCCGTGAAGGACGCGATCCAGCAGAGCCCGCACAGCGAACGGCTGCTGTGCGTTCCGGCGACGATCGACCTCGCCGGCGCCGAGATCGAACTGGTCTCCATGGTGGCCAGGGAAGGGCGCCTGAAGACCGCGATCCACGAGGCGGCCATCGCCGGTTACGACATCGATTACGTCCTGATCGACTGCCCGCCCTCCCTCGGCCTGCTCACGGTCAACGCGCTCGTGGCGGCCAAGGAAGTGCTGATCCCGATCCAGTGTGAGTACTACGCACTGGAGGGCGTCGGGCAGCTGCTCCGCAATATCGGGCTGGTGCAGGCGCACCTCAATCCCGAACTCCACGTCTCGACCGTGCTACTGACGATGTACGACGGCCGCACCAAACTGGCCGACCAGGTGGCGGAGGAAGTGCGTAACCATTTCGGCGACGTCGTGCTCAAGTCGATGATCCCGCGCAGCGTGAAGGTCTCGGAGGCGCCGGGCTACGGCATGACCGTGCTCGATTATGATCCAGGCTCCCGCGGCGCGATGAGCTACCTGGACGCTGGGCGCGAGCTCGCCGCCCGCGCCCAGCTCCGCCAGGACGCGTCGTAGTGAGTTGGAACGAGGAAGGGATCGGTAGCCGATGAGTCAGGCGAAAAAGGGCGGTCTCGGGCGCGGCTTGGCCGCACTGATCCCGACAGGTCCGGCAGCGACGGCGCCGGGTCTCAGCAGTGCCGCGGCGAGCGTGATCGGGATCAACCCGATCGGCCCGCAGCCGGCCGAGGCGTTCCTGCATCGCGTTCCGGATGCCGAACCCGAACCCGAGGAAGACCTCGTCTCCCCCGGCGGCGCGGTCTACCGCGAGGTGCCCGCCGAGCAGATCGAGCCGAACCCGAAGCAGCCGCGTCAGGTCTTCGAGGAAGAGGCACTGGCGGAGCTGGTGCACTCGATCCGCGAGTTCGGCCTGATGCAGCCGATCGTGGTGCGGCGCATCGAACCGGGCGTCGACAAGTTCCAGTTGGTCATGGGCGAGCGCCGTTGGCGCGCGTGCCAGGAAGCCGGCCTGGCGACGATCCCCGCGATCATCCGCGACACCGACGACGGTGCGATGCTGCGCGACGCACTGCTGGAGAACATCCACCGCGTGCAGCTGAACCCCCTCGAAGAGGCCGCCGCCTATCAGCAGCTGCTCGAGGAATTCGACGTCACCCACGAGGAATTGGCCACGCGAATCGGTCGCTCCCGGCCGGTGGTGACGAATATGATCCGACTGCTGAAGCTGCCGATTCCGGTGCAGCGTCGAGTGGCCGCCGGAGTGCTCTCGGCCGGCCACGCCAGGGCGCTGCTCGGTTTGGATGCCGGTCCCGACGCGCAGGAAGTGCTAGCGGCGCGGATCGTCGCCGAGGGACTGTCGGTGCGGGCGACCGAGGAAGCGGTGACGCTCGCGAACCGCAACCCGTCGGAGGTCGCTCCCCCGGCCCCGAAACGTAAGCCGATCCACATGCCGGGTCTGCAGGAAGTGGCCGAGCGGTTGTCGGGGTCCTACGACACCCGGGTCACGGTCAGCCTCGGAAAGCGCAAAGGCAAGATCGTTGTCGAGTTCGGTTCCGTCGAAGATCTCGAGCGCATTGTGGCGCTGATGGAGCAAGCCAGCCCTGAAACGTCACTGTGACGGGGCACTCCCAGTCTTTCTACATAATTGAAAGAGGCGGCATTACTGTGGATAGTGATGTGGCGTGAGCGTGGATGAATCGGACAGCTGGAGGCTGAGCAGAGCGGTGTCGACCAGCGTCACAGCCTTGACTCTCGATCGACTCGATCAGCTCCCGGCGCACACCCGGCGGTGTGTGTTCTGGGAGCTCGATCCAGCCGTCGCTGCCGACTCCCACGCCTTCAGCGATCCGGTCTTCGAGAAGGAAGCCTGGCTCTCGACCGTGATGCTCGAATGGGGCTCGTGCGGTCAGCTGGCGCATGTCGACAAGAACATCGCAGGCTGCGCGCTGTACTCGCCCCCGAGTGCGGTACCGCGGTCGACCCTGTTCCCCACCTCCCCCGTGAGCCCGGACGCGGTCCTGCTGACCACGCTGCAGGCCGAATTCCCCTACGAGGAGGCCGATGTAGCCCATCGGCTGATTCAGGGCGTGGTGGCCGATCTGGTGCGTCGCGGCGTGCGCGCGATCGAGGCGTTCGGCATTCGCAACGGTCCGGCGAGCAGCTCGGTAGCCGATCGCGGTCTCGGATCGTCGATGCGGTTGATGGAACGGATCGCGGCGCCGCTGCGGGATCCGGCCGCCGCGACCCACTGCACCCCCGAAACCTGCATGATCGACGCCGATTTCCTCACCGAGGTCGGTTTCGAAGTGGTGGCCCCGCATCACCGCTTCCCCCGGCTGCGCCTGGAACTGGATTCCGACCACGGCTGGAAGGAAGACGTCGAGCGCGCCCTCGACCAGCTGCTCGCCGCGGCGCAGATCCGCCTCCCCGTGACTTTGGGCCAGACTTAGGTGCGCAGTGTGTGGCGACGCGGCCGGCGGTGAGCCTGGGGGCACGTCGGCCCGTTCCCGGTGAGTTACCCATGTAGTCGCGAGATCAGTGGAACGGCCCCGCGGAATGGTGAATCCGCGGGGCCGTTTGCGTTCTGAAACGTCAGACGCGTGGCACGGTTACGTTGCCCGACTCGGCGGCGGCGAGCTCTTCGGCGAGGAGTTCGGCGAAGGTGTACGTGCCGGTGGGCTGGTCGTCCTGGCCGAGCAGGTACAGCCGCTTCACCGAGATGAGGATGGCTTCGGCGATCACGTCGCGCATGCGCGGGTTGGCGAGCACCGAGGCGTCGTATTCGTTGGTGAGGTAGCCGAGATCGACCTGGACCGTCGGCATCTTGGTGAGCCGCAGCAGATCCCAGGTGCGCTGATGAGTCCGGCAGTCCTGCACCGAGGTACGGGCGACCACCTCGCGCTGGATGAAGCCGGCCAGCACCTGCCCGATCATCGAGACCGAGCCGTGCGAGTTGCCGAAGTAGAAGCCGGCGACGCCCTTGGCGGACGGGTTGTCGCTGGTGGCGCAGCGCAGCGAGATCATCAGGTCGGCATCGAAGGCGTTGGAGGTGTCCGCGCGTTCGGCATCGGTGGGGTTGGCGCCCCACGGCCGGGACAGGAACGTCTCCATGCCGGTGGCGGCCATCCGGCCCTCGAGCCGGGAAGCCAGATCCCAGAGGATCTCCGACTCGTAGACGTCGCCGAACTCGGTGGGCACCGCGAATCCCTTGTCGGCGCCGCCGAATCCGGGATCGATGACGATCCGCTTTCCGGTGAGCTGCGGACCGGCCCGGTGCACCACCTCTTCCTCGGCGATGCGGTGCGGGTTGCCGCCGGTGACGCGCGCGCCGAGCAGATCCAGCGAACGCAACGTGTCGGGCCCGCAGATGCCGTCGGCGGACAGGCCGATCTCGCGCTGGAACGCGCTGAGCCCGTCGTGGGTGTGCGGGCCGAAGTAGCCGTCGACCCGGTGCACGTAGAAGCCGAGGTCCTGCAGCTTGCGCTGCAGGGTGGCCACGTCGTCACCGTAGAGCGGCGCGGACAGCTGGTAGATCAGCGTGCGGGCACCCAGGCGGTAGGAGGCTTCCTTCAGCGCGCGGTAGGTCGCCGGACCGACGACCCCGTCGACGAGCAGACCGCGCTGCTGCTGGAACGCGCGTACCGCCGAGTCGAGCGGGCGGTCGAACTCCGCGTCGGTGTCCTTCCAGTAGTCGCCGTGCTGGGGATGCAGGAAGCCGAGGCTTGCGAGGGTGCTCCGAACCTCTGCGACGGCTGGTCCTGAATCGCCGTGACGAAGTCGGTGCATGCGTGAGAGCCCTTTCTTCGACCGGAGCGTCGCCTCGATTGTCTCAGACCCGGGGCGCTTTGCGGGAATCCCCGGGTCCAGGCATCCTACGGCGCGTCGGCCGGTCGGACGTGCTTTTGTCAGATCAAGCCGTCGAGTTCACGCAGCAGCGCGGCCTTGCCCTTGGCGCCGACGATCTGCTTCACGGGCTTGCCGCCCTGGAACAGGATCATCGTCGGCAGGGACAGGATCTTGTAGTCGCGGGCGGTGCCGGGGTTGGCCTCGGTGTCGAGCTTGGCGATCGTCAGCTTGTCGGCGTGAGTGCCCGCGATCTCCTCCAGCACGGGGGCGACCATCTTGCACGGACCGCACCAGTCTGCCCAGAAGTCGACCAGCACCGGCTTCTCGCTGAGCAGGACGTCATCGGCGAAGGACTGGTCGGTGACGGTGATGGTGTTGGCGCTCTCGGCCATGGGTGTACTCCTTGCTGGGTGGAACTCGACGTGCTCGAAATCAGTTGGTGGACACCGCTGCCGGGCCGTCGGCGTTGTCGAGCGTGTTGGCGGTGATATCGCCCTGCTCGGCGAGCCAGCGCTCGGCGTCGATCGCGGCGCGGCAGCCGGTGCCGGCGGCGGTGATCGCCTGCCGGTAGGTGTGGTCGACCAGGTCGCCCGCGGCGAAGACGCCGGCCACGTCGGTGGCGGTGCCCGGCTCGCTCACCTGCACATAGCCTTCACTGTCGAGCGCGACCTGGCCCTTGACCAGCTCGCTGCGCGGGTCGTGGCCGATGGCGACGAACAGGCCGGTCGCGGCGAGTTCGGACTCCTCGCCGGTGCGGGTGTCGCGCAGGGTGAGGCTCGACACGCTGTTCTCGCCGTTGACCTTCACCACTTCGGCGTTGAGCCGGAACTTGATCTTCTCGTTGGCCTTGGCGCGCTCGAGCATGATCCGCGAGGCGCGGAACTCCTCGCGACGGTGCACGACGGTGACGCTGGCCGCGAACTTGGTGAGGAAGGTCGCTTCCTCCATGGCCGAGTCGCCGCCGCCGACGACCACGATGTCCTGGCCCTTGAAGAAGAAGCCGTCGCAGGTGGCGCAGGCGCTCACGCCGCGGCCGAGCAGCTCCTGCTCACCCGGCACGTGCAGGTAGCGGGCGGCCGAGCCCATGGCGAGGACGATGGCGTAGGCCTCGAAGGTCTCGTCGCCGACGGTCACCTTCTTGATCGGGCCGGACAGGTCGATCGCGTCGACGTCCTCGGTGCGCAGGTCGGCGCCGAAACGCTTGGCCTGCTCGCGCATCTGCTCCATCAGGTCGGGACCCATGATGCCTTCGCGGAAACCGGGGAAGTTCTCCACCTCGGTGGTGGTCATCAGGGCGCCACCGAACTGGGTGCCCTCGAAGACGAGGGGCTGTAGTTCCGCGCGAGCGGCGTAGACGGCTGCCGTGTAGCCGGCGGGTCCTGAGCCGACGATGATCAGGTCGCGAACTGGCGTGCTCATGGGGCCCTTCCGAAAAGACAAGCTGGGGACGTGTCGGTCAACAACAGCCTAAACGGTGTTGTTCCCGGTGTTACGGCGCTGCCCGGGAAGCGGCAGCGTCAGCCGATATCGCGTAGTGCTAGCTGTTGGGGTGCGCCCGCGGTGCAGCCCGCGCCGACGACCAGCGCGGTAATGGTCGGGGGCTCCGGCCCGACGACGAGCACCAGGACCGCGTCGGAGCCGCGGAAGGTGATGCTCGACGCACCGAGGACAGCGCGGTCGATGCCGTTGGCCTGGACGCAGCGGGTCAGTGCCGCGTCGTCGGCCAGCGGACCGCGGACCTCGCGCTTGCCCAGTGCGCTGAGCGCGGCCGCGGTGGTGAGTTCGTCGCCCGGGGTGGCCGGTTCGGTGAACTGCGCCGCGGTCGGCGTGCCGTCGGTGGTGTCGAGCGTGCTGACGACCGCGCCTGCGCCGGCCAGGACGGCCACCGTTGCTGCGGCCGCGGCCAGCAGGCCGATCCGGCGACGGGCGCGGTACCGCGCTAGGGAGACCGGTGGTTCGGCCGGTAGCTCCGGC
This sequence comes from Nocardia sp. NPDC055053, assembly GCF_053608285.1. NCBI lineage: Bacteria > Bacillati > Actinomycetota > Actinomycetes > Mycobacteriales > Nocardiaceae > Nocardia > Nocardia sp. NPDC055053. Next base: position 51,941 of record NZ_JBSGVD010000030.1, read on the forward strand.
GGCGTCAAACGTTCGGTAGGACCGTCGCCCGCGTCCAGTTCGGCGACGAAACGGAACATGCGGTCGGCGACGTCGTCGGGCATGCGGTGCATGACCCGCTCGTCGTCGCCGAGCCTGCGGAGGTGAGCGTTCACCTCGTCGAGCTGATTCAGGTAGCGCAGCGCGTCTGGGTCGGTGCTGACGGTCGGCCACAGTTGCTCGCGCAATTCCGGCGCGAGATTGTCGGCATGCAGATCGGCCAGCAGTTCCGACGGGAACGGAGGCTGCGGCACGGATCGAGACACCCTCGCACCTCCCCTGTTCTGTCGATATCGGATCGCAGGATTTACATCGCTGACTTGTTCGTCACTGTTAATGACGCATCCGGACTAGATCCGGTTCCCCGGATCCCGGAAAAAGTCCAAACGTTCTTGCAAACGTACGCGCGCTCGGGAGCATCGGCTCTTGATAGTGCCCTCCGCCACCCCGAGCAAGGCGGCCGTTTCGGACACGCTGCGCCCCTCCATTTCGACCATGACCAGGGCGAGCCGCTGGTCCTCCGGCAGCGTGAACAGTGCCTCCTCGACCACGGTCGACAGTTCGAACTCGGCGAACTCGTCGCGCGGGTCGACCGCCTCCGGCATGACGTCGGGCGTGATCGATATCGCACGACGGGTCTTGTTGCGGCGGATCCGGTCCAGGCAGGCGTTGACGACGATGGCGTGCAGCCAGCTGCGCACCTCGGCCTCGGCCCGGAACGAGTTCGCGGTGCGGTGCGCGGACAGCAGGGCGTCCTGCAGCGAGTCGGCGGCGTCCTCGCGGCTGTAGGAGGTGCGCAGGGCGGTCTGCCACAGATGGTCCTTGTGCCTGCGCAGCAGTTCGGCGAACGCGTGCGGCTCGCCACGGACATGGGCGGCCAGCAGTTGCTTGTCGCTGCCGTTCTCCAGGAGGAACGAGCGGTCGCGGTATGCGGCGACCTGCCGCGTTCTCCCCCCGCGGACCTGCTCGTTGACTTCCGGCGACACCTGACCCCTTGGACAGCGCTCATTACGGCGACTTCACGTCGGCGAACGAGGCCGATCCATCACCTGATTACAACGCGGCGTCCAGGATCGACGTCGACAGACCCTGGGTAGCTCCCTGCCGAGAGCGCGGGGCGATCATACCGTCGATAACAATTGCGCACCAACCGGACCGCGGTTCGATGACGGTCGGCATCCGGCGCGAAAGTAGGCGGCCACCAGCGCTGATAGCGGTGGGAGACGGGAGTCGCGGACTAGGGAGCCGCGTCGAAACGGACGTCGGCGATCTCGGTCTGGAACTGACCGCCCGAGTTCGCGAGTTCGGTGATCCAGACGAGCACGAAACGCGCGGCCTGATCGGTCTGCACGGCGATGTCGGTGACCCCGTCGCCGAGCTCGGCCGACCCGATCAGCTGGGTCTGGTCGAGCGTCGGCGCCTCGGTGGGCGAGGTGCGGATCTCGACGGTGCTGCCCGCGCTGGGCGAGGTGATCGAGACATTGGTCAGCTTGGCCGGCGTCGGCAGCGTGGCCAGCAGGCCGACGCCCTTCTTGAGGGCGGGGAACTGCTGGAAGTACTGATCCGTGTGCCACACCGTCGCCGGGTTCTGGTCGAGCACCGCGCCCGCCGTTGCCGCACCGTCCGGGGTGCCCTCCGGGGAGAACACCGCTGCCCCGGTGACGGGCACCGGGAAGCTGGTCGGCGGTGCGGCCGGGGTCTGGCCCGCTGGTGGCGCCGCGGCAGGCGGCGCGACACTCGACGTGAGCCCGATGTTGATCTGCTCGTCCAGCGGCTTGTCCGAGGCGCCGGGCGCGAAGATGCTGACCATCCACCAGATCAAGATGCCGACTACCAGCGCGGCGAGCACGCCGAGGCCGACCATGATCCACATCATCCGCTTGGAGCGGTCCCGCTCGGCGGCGAGCAGCTCCGGATCGGCGAGCGAATCCGGTCCGCTCGCCACGGCCCGCTGCCCCAGCCGCAGGACGGGGATGAAATCGGTCTTCTGGTCGACGACCGAGGCTTGCTCGAGCACGTGCTGCACGGTGGCGGCGGTGCGCACACCCTTGTTCGACTCGAGCGAGCGGACCGCGACGGCCGAGATCTCGAACGGGACCTCCGGCCGGATCTGCCGCGGTTCCACCGGCGTGCCGTCCGGCCCGAAGTCGGCGAGGTGCAGGCCGCCGATGGTGGCCGCGGTTCCGGTGACACCGCCGACCCGGATCGGCCAGCGGGCGGTGATCAGGGCGTAGAGCATCGCGCCGAGGCCGCGCACGTCGGCCTGGGCGTCCGAATCACCGAGGGTGCCGGGGAACGCGAGGACGGCGTCACCGGAGGCGCTGATCCGGATCCGGTCGGGGTGGTCGATCGAGAGCGAGCCGCCGCCGCGGTGGGCCAGTTCGGCCGCCGAGGCGAGCGCCCTGATGGCCCTGGCCGCGCCGATCGGCGACGGCACCGTCTCGGCCATCTCGCGCAGCGAACGACCCGGCGTCCACTCGGCGACGACGATGCCGCCGGAGCTGCCGCGGACCACGTCGAGGACCCTGGCCAGGCCGGGCGAGTTGATCCGGCCGAGGCGCAGCGTGCGCGACAGGATGGCCTGCGGGCCGTCGTGGCCGGAGTTCTCCCCCGACTTCTGATCGGCGTCGACGAAGGTCAGCGCGACCTCGCGGTCGAGCTTGATGTCGAGCGCCTGCCAGAACCGCAGCCCGCGCGCACCGCCGTGCCCGGCAAGCAGCCGGTACCGGCCACCGGCGACGGACGCGCCGGGGATCAGCTTCGGGCCACGCTGGGCACGGTTCGCCGACGGCTGGACCTGCGGCGGGATCGGCAACATGCCGGTGTCGTAGGTCGGATCGTGTGGCATTTCCCGTGGCTCGTCCGCCGGATGTCGCTCGTCGTCCGCCGAGACACTCTGTGGCGATTCGGCCTCGTCGGGCGTGTCGGCGTGCTCGGATCCTGTCGCGCCGGACGCGGCAGGATCGACATCGGTGGACATTCCTCCTGCTTTGCGCGCCGCAGAATCAGCGGCCGGGACGCCGCCCACCGCGTCATCGCTCACCCTCGGTCCTCCTTCGCCCTGATCTCGCGGATCTTTCCGCGTGTTCACGACATCACTACCCATGTCGGTCTGCCGAACAGCGTACGGGAACTGTGCTTGGCCGGTGAGGTCAACAGCACCCGGCCGGATTACGGGCAGGATCATCGTCTGGGTGTCCATCGACGGCCCATACGACGGGAACGCGTAGGTGTCGGGCCTGCGCAGGATCGTGGTCGCGTAGATGTCGTCGGCGGGGCTTTCGTCGAGGCCGAGATCCGGCGCGGGCGGGGTGATACCGAGCTTGCGCGATACGGCGACGGTGATCGCGACGACCTCGGGAATCCCGGCCAGGCGCATCAGACCGAACGCCACCGAGAACATCACCAGCGCGCCGACGGCGACGCGCAGCAGCGACGCGGGACCGCCCGAGAGCTGATCCATCCTGGTGACCGTGTCGACGATGAGCATCACCGCGCCGCCGGCCACCGAGGCGAGCAGCACGCGGGTGACTGTGCGGCCGACGTTGGACATGCGCAGATCGCCGAGGCTGCGGTGCAGCAGCAGGCCGCCGATCACCGCGCCCGCCGTGAAACCGAGGCCGGTCGCGACGCCGAGGATGATCACCACGTCGTCGCTGTCGCGGGCCAGGACCGGCGCCAGCGCGGAGAACAAGATCTTGATGGTGGTGATGCCGAGGATGATCCAGGTCGGGGTCCACGCCTGTTCCCTGGCGTAGAACACACGCAGATGGATCAGCACCAGCGAGTACGGGATGAGCGAGAACGCCGACCAGCTGACCGCACTGCCGAGGCGTTCGGCATCGCCGGAGAACTGGGCGTATCCGTAGAGCGCCTGGCCGATCTCCGGGCCTGCCAGGGTCAGGAAGGTGACGACCGGGATCAACGCGATCATGGTGAGCCGGGTGGCCACGGACAGGTCGTCGACAACGGCCGGGGTGTCGTCGGCGGCGGCGTTGCGGCTCAGTCTCGGCATGATCGCGGTGAGCAGCGTGACACCGAGGACGCCGTAGGGCAGCTGCAGCAGCGCCCAGGCATTGGCGAAGATCGCGGGACCGGCCTCGTCGGCGGCGGAGGCGATGTTGTTCGCGACGACCAGGCCGATCTGGCTGATCAGCACGTACAGGATGATCGCGGCACCCATCTTGCCGAACTGCTTGAGGCGCGCGTCGACGCCCCACAGCGGGCGCAGATTGATGCCGTGCCGCCGGATCGCGGGCAGCAGACTCAACGCCTGCGTCGCCACACCCGCGGTGACGCCGATGCCGAGAACCAGCAGCTTCGGGTCGCTCATCCGCACCGGATCCAGCGTGATCGCGCCCGGCGTCAGCGCGTAGGCGGCCAGCACCGCCAGCACGACGATGTTGTTCAGGACCGGGGCCCACGCGCCCGGTTTGAATGCCTGTCTGGTGTTGAGGATGGCCGTGAACAGCGCCGACATGCCGTAGAACAGGATCGCGGGCGCCAGCAGGTAGGTCAGCGCCGTGGTCAGGTGGGTGTTCACCTTGCCGCCGGAGTCGACGAGCACATGTCCGGCCAGGATCGGGGTCGCGGCCAGCGTCAGTACCGTCGCGACGAACAGCACCGTGAAGGCCGCCGTCACCAACCGGCGCACGAACGCGGCGCCGTTGTCGGCGTCCTCGTGTTCGGCGCGGACCAGCGTCGGCACCACGATCGCCGTCAGCACGGCGCCGAGCACCAGCTCGGCGATCATGTTCGGGATCAGGTTCGCCGAGATGAAAGCACTGGCGATGGCGGGACCGAGGACCGTCAGCAGCAGCAGCTGCTTGGCGAACCCGGTGATACGGCTGATCAGCGTCGCGACGGCGATCGAACCGGAGTCCTTGAGCAGTTTCGCGTTGGCGCTCTGCGGGGTGTCGGGCTTGTCGGCCGTCACCCGCTTGGGGCGCGCGATCTTCTGGGTCTTGGCGGCGGCCTGGTCGTCGACGGCGGTACGTCGACGACTCGCCGAGCCGCGCCCGGATTCCGCCTGCGCGCCGACCGGCGTGCCCGGCATCCCGGGGTACGAGGGGCGTTGCGGGGCGTTGCGACGCTCCTGGCCCTCCGGCCGTCGCCCAGCGGCGTCGTGATCGCGACCGGGCCTGCGATCCGGACCGCTCGGCTGTTCCCCGACCCGCTGTTCCGGTCGGCCCTGCCTGGGGATAGCACCGGACTGTGGGCCACGCGGGGGGAAGTCTCCCGCGCGTGCACCGGTCGCTGGGCGCGGCGGAACCGCACCTTCCTGCGGCCGCTGGGGGCGTATCCCCGCGTCGATATCGGGACGCGCCTGCCGTTGGATCGCACCGGAGGGCGACCCGTGCGCCGACGCGGGACGTTGCTGGGGGAACTCACCCGACCGCGGGGCCTGCCCTGGTCGCTGCGAAAACTCCCCCGGGTGCGCGCCCGAACCCGGTCGAGAGGGTTGGGGTGGCTGACCAGGCAGAGCACCCTGGGCTGGGTGCGGCGGCTGGGGCTGACGCGGCGGCGGAAAATCCCCGGGATGCGCGCCGGGCCCTGGACGCGGCGGTTGTGGCTGACCCGGGCGCTGTGCCTGCGGGAACTCGCCCGAGCGTCCGGCGGCACCGGGTTGCTGCGGAACGCCGGGACGGCCGAACTGGCCGGGGCGTTGTTGCTGTGGGAACTCGCCGGAACGATCGGCTGGGCTGGGGTGCTCCTGCGGCGGAACGCTGGGACGGCCGACCTGCCCTGGCCGCTGCTGCTGCGGAAATTCACCGGATTGCCCTGCCCGCTGCACGCGCGGCAACTCACCGGATCGACCGGCTCGAGGCGGTGGCTGACGATTGTCGCCGTGCGGACCGCGCGGCTGATCCGGCGCACCGTATCCCGCCGGCGGCGCGCCGGGATGATCGGACGATACGGGCCGAAACCCGGTCGGCTGTTCGCCGGGACGGAACTCAGCGGGCCGATACCCGGGCGGCTGCTCACCGGGACGGTATCCGGGCTGACCGGGAGGCATGCCCGGCCGGGGTCCGGCACCTGGCTGAGGGTCGGCACCTGGCCGAGGACCAGGCTGACGACGCACACCCTGCTGGTCGAAGCCCGGATCTACGGCCCGGTGCGGCGGACGCCCCGGCTCACCAGGACGCGGTGCGGCGACGTTTCCCTCGTGCTCCCCGGCCGTCATCCCACGCTCCCACGGCGCGACGGGCGTAGGGCGCTGTGCCCGTCCGTCGCGACGATCGTCGTGGTCGTGCCGATGAGCGGAATCATCGTCGCCCATCATGCCTCCTGTACCCGGCGTAACCCGCGAATCCCGCCGGTCCGATGAGCGTTTCGCTCACCCGTGCCACTCTCGTCCTTGTCTGCCATGTTCCCCCGCCCGCGTGTCAGGCGCGGGCGATCAGTGCCGTTCGAACCCCTCGTCGGCGGGATCGGGTTGCCCGCGGAACCGGCGCCACAACCGGCGCCCGGCCAACAGCAACAGCAGTATTCCGGCACATGCCGTAATTATGGCCAAGGCCTGCCCGTAGGCGTTCGAGCGCACCGAGACCGAGGTCGGCTCGCCTAGCGCGACGCCGTCGGGCGTGGTAAGGGAAATCGGAATCACCAGCTTACGGCTGTCGCTCACCTCGGTCGGAATCTGGAACGAGCGGGTGCCGGACGGCGGAAGCAGCTGTTCGCCGATGTCGGTGATGTTCGTCTCGGCGGGCGCCTCGATCCGGAACTGCACCCGGATGGCGACCGGCAGTTCATTGCGGGCAACCAGCAGCAGCGGGCTCTGTTCCGAGGCCAGCGTGTACACCCCGCCCGGCGGCAGCACCGACACCGCGGCGAACATGTCGTCGAGTTCGCGGGTGGCCTGGTCGATGCGGCGCTGGGCGTGCAGATCGGCCTGGGTGTCGTCGTCGGTCCTGCGGTCGGACAGGCTCAGCGCGCGCAGCAGGTCTTCCCTGGCCGGGGTCATGAAGGCGTGCGGGGTGAGCTCGGATTCCGGCAGCTCGACCAGCGCGCGCATCAGCTCGGTGATCCGCGCGCCCTGGGCGTGGATCGGCGGCACGAACCGCTCCGGCGCCGCGTCCTGGGCCGCGCGCGGCAGGTATTCGAGCGCGAACGGGCGCGGGTCGGGCGCCTGGGCGACGAGGTCGGCGAAACTGCGCGGGCTCGCGAGGTTGTTGCGGGTGAGCAGCTCGACCTGCTTGAGCAGCGCGATGCCCTCTTCCCGGTTGGCGCCCCACTGCTGCGGTGGCATGAGCAGCTGCGAGCGCGGCCGGTCCGCCGCCGGGTTCAGCGCCGTCCAGGCCATCGCGCCGAGCGCGTCCTGCAGCCGGGCCGCGCGCGAGTCGTTGGTGACGTCGAAACGCACCTTCGACGGCGTGAACGACGGGGTCGGCGGATTCGAGCCGACGGCGGCCAGCGCGGTCGCCGTCCAGATGTCGAAGGTCGTCACGCGGAGCGCGGGGTCGGTCGGCGCGGGCGCGGCCGCGGGCTGGTCGACGCTCACCCCCGGCACCCGGACGACGTCCGGCGCCGCCTGCTCCCCACCGACGACGACGCCCGGCTCGAGCGTCGCAGGCGCGGAGGTGAGGGCGTTGTCGGTGTCGCTCGGCACGCCGTCGGTGGTCACGGCCGTGCTCGCCAGCACCGCCGTCCCGTACCCGTGACCGCGCAGCAGCTGCCCGGCCGGATCGTCGATGCTGCCGGAATCGGGCAGGCTGACCCCGCGCAGCGACTGGGTGCCGAGAATCGCGTCGACCACGTCGGCCGGGGCGAGCAGCGCCCGCGCGGACAGCCCCGGATCGTTCACCGCGGCCAGCGCCGACACGTCGACCTGCGCGAACGGCAACGCCACCGTGCACATCGACCCGGCCAGCGCGCGCAACCGGTCGAGCCAGGCCTGCGCGCTCGCGGCTCCTGTCCCCTCCCTGGTCGCGCCTTCGGGATCGGACGGGCTGGCCAGCACCCGGTAGCCGCGCGTCATCGTCTGCACGGTCGAGACCAGGTCGGGGTCGATCGCGATGCACACCGAACTCGCCACCCCGCGCTCGCGACCTGGTGTCGGCGCGACCGATTCCAGCGCGGCCACCAGCTGTTCGAGCCGTCCGCCCTTGCCGACCGATACGGCCAGTTCGTCGTCGAGCAGTTCGACCTGCCCGGTGACCGCCCCCGGCCTGCCCGCGACCATGCGCGGGCGGTCGGCGAGCGGCCAGATCACCGTGGTCGCCACCGGCGTCGCGTCGGCGGGCGCCGGGACCGGCTCGGTCGCGCCGCCCGCCTCGCCAGCGGGCAGGCCGAGTACCGGCAGCAGGAATCGGGCGTCGTCGAGCCTGGCCTGGGTGCCATAGGCCGGTTCCCCGTTGACGTTCAGCAGCAGCGGATACACCCCGGGATCGGTCAGCCCGAGCGAGGCGCCCTCACCGCCGGCCCGCAGCGCGATGCGCACCGAGAACTGTTTGCGCTGACCGGGACTCAACCGCTCGGCCACATCCTGGAACGGCCCGGTGACCTCGTAGTTCACCTGATCGAGCCGCAGCGAACTGCGCAGCCCGCTCGGCGAGTCCACCGGCGCGGCGCGCTGGATCCGTACGGCCACATCGTCGACGACCCGGTCGCCGATATTGGTGACGGTGCCCGACACCGTCAGCATCGGGTCGCTGCTCGTCGTGACCGTGCCAGGCGCGATGGCGTCCAGGGTCAGCTTGAGGAATTTCGGTGCCGACGCGCCCGACCCGTTCGGTTGCGCGTGCCCGACCGCCGGCAGGAGCGTCACCGAACCCAAGATGGTCAGGACCGCCGTGATCAGCCGGAACAGTCCACCCGTCATCGCTTGCCGGTCTCCATCCGGTCGATCATTCGATTCGCCACTTCGGCCAGCCGCCGTTCGTCGGCATAGGCCAATCGGGAATCCAACTCGCTCAACGGAACCCACGCAACCTGGGTGACTTCCACGTCGGCGTCGGACAGTTCACCGCCGAGCGAGCGCAGCAGGAAATGGTGCACGGTCTTGTGTACCCGCCTGCCCTCGGTCACGAACCAGTAATCGATGCTGCCCAGCTCGGCGACCACTTCGCCGCTGATGCCGGTCTCCTCGGCGACCTCGCGAATCGCGGTCTGCTCGGAGGTCTCCCCCGCCTCGATATGCCCTTTGGGCAGCGACCACAGCAGTCGCCCCCGGCGATCGGTACGCCCGATCAGCGCGGCGGAGCGCTGCTCACTCGGACCATCGAGGCCGTCGACGACGAGACCGCCCGCCGAGGTCTCGCGCACGGTCCGCATGCGCGGTTTGCCGGCATTGCTCGCCGAACCCCGCCGCCGCGGCTGGCGGCGTCGACTGTTCGCGCGATCGGCCGGAGGAGACACCCAGCCAGCTTATAGGTGCCGGTGTGCCAGGAGTGCGGGACGGCGCTTCCGCAACCCGCTGATCACGTGAGAACATGGGTAACTCCCCAGCCACCTCCCAGCCGCTGCCCACCTGATCGCGAGCCCGACAACCAATGGTCGAGCTCCTGAAAGGCCCGCTGAGTTCCGGGGAGGCGGACGAGCCCAGTAGGCTGGCTGTTCGTGGTTTCCCCCAACGTTGTCCCTGATGCTGTGGCGGATCGTCGAGCTCGGCTGCTGGCCGCGGCGGCGGTGACGCTGGGGCAGTTGTCGGATGTGCTGACACCGTTGGGCGAGATGTTCGCCGAGCGCGGGCATTCCCTTTATCTTGTCGGCGGCAGCGTCAGGGACGCGGTGCTGGGCAGGCTTGGCACCGATCTGGATTTCACCACCGATGCCAGGCCGGACGTGGTGCAGGAGATGATGCGCGGCTGGGCCGACCATCTCTGGGACACCGGTGGCCTCGCCTTCGGCACCGTGAGCGCGGCCAAGGACGATCAGCAGCTCGAGATCACCACCTTCCGCGCCGACACCTACGACCGGGTCTCGCGCAATCCCGAGGTCACCTTCGGTGACACGCTCGAGGGCGACCTGGTCCGGCGCGATTTCACGGTCAACGCGATGGCGGTGAAGATCGCCGCCGACGGCTCGCTCGAATTCGTCGATCCGCTCGACGGTCTCGACGCCCTGCTCGACGGCGTCCTCGATACCCCTGCCGCGCCGCAGGATTCGTTCGACGACGATCCGTTGCGGATGCTGCGCGCGGCCCGCTTCGTCGCCCAGCTCGGTTTCGACGTGGCGCCGCGGGTGCGGGCCGCGATCGAGGAGATGGCCGAGCAGATCGACCGGATCACCGCCGAGCGGGTGCGCGCCGAACTCGACAAGCTGATCGGCGCCGATCACCCGATCGACGGCATCAACCTCATGTGCGACACCGGCCTGGCGCAGCGGGTGCTGCCCGAGGTGCCCGCGATGAAGCTCGAGATCGACGAGCACCACCAGCACAAGGACGTCTACCAGCATTCGCTCACCGTGCTCTCCCAGGCGATCGACCAGGAGGAGGGCGATCCCGACCTGGTACTGCGCTGGGCGGCGCTGCTGCACGACATCGGCAAGCCCGACACCAAGCGCAACGAGCCGGGCGGCGGCGTGAGCTTCCACCACCACGAGGTGGTCGGCGCGAAGATGGTGCGCAAGCGCATGCGCGCCTTGAAGTATCCGAAGGCGTTCACCGAAGAGGTTGCGCGCCTGGTGTTCCTGCACCTGCGCTTCCACGGCTACGGCAAGGGCCAGTGGACCGATTCGGCGGTGCGCCGCTACGTCACCGACGCCGACGACCTGCTCGATCGCCTGCACAAGCTGGTCCGCGCCGACTGCACGACCCGCAACAAGCGCCGCGCCGCCGCCCTGCGCGCCACCTACGACGAGCTCGAGGAGCGCATCGCCACGCTGCGCGCGCAGGAGGATCTGGCCCGGGTGCGGCCCGATCTGGACGGCAATTCGATCATGGAGCTGCTCGGCCTCGCGCCGGGTCCGCAGGTCGGCAAGGCGTGGAAATACCTCAAGGACCTGCGCCTCGACCGTGGCCCGATGACCCGCGAGGAAGCCGAGGCCGCGCTGCTCGAGTGGTGGGCCGCCGAGAACGCCTGATCAGAAGACGATCAGCGTGGTACCCGCGACGATGGCCGAGCGGATCTGCGCCAGGTCGAACGAGCCGGTCGTCGCCGGCAGTTCGATCCGGAAGCGCACCTTGTCACCGCGCCGGTGGGCGTAGGTGATGCTGGCCCGGTTGGGCAGGTCGTCGAGCAGCAGCGCTGGTGCAGGCACCGCGCGCTTGGGCAGCCGGATGCCGTGCCAGCTGGCCTTGCGGATGTCGATGCTGAGCAGGTTGTCGTAGACCTGCGCGTCGACCAGCGCGCGCATCTTGCGGGTGCGATGCGTCGCGAGGATGCGGCCGCGCTCGTCGAGACGCACCCGCCAGTCCAGGTTCTGCGCGTCCACCCATTCCACCAGCGCCCCGATGCCGATGGTGCCCTCGATGTCGAGCTGCTGCACGCGGATCTTGGTCGGCACACCGGGGATGAGCCGGACGCCGTGCGCGATGACGGTGACGTTGTCGAACGGATGCGAGTCCCAGACCAGATCCGACAGCACCGTCTTGCTCTGGAAGTGGGCGCCGCGCCTGCGCACCTTGAACACCTCGAGGGTGGCGGTGAGGTCGTGCCCCAGCAGGGTGGCGCTGACTTCCTGCCCGCCGAAGCGGCTGAGGATCCCCTCGCTGAGCACGGTCATCAGCACATCGGGCATGAGCGCGGTGACGGTGCCGGAGCCGAGGTCGGCGACGGGGTCGGCCCAGGACGTGGTGAAGCCGAGCCACTGGTCGATCCACGACGGGTCGAGCAGGCGTCTGCCCAGGTCGACAGCGCCCGACAGTGACCAGGACTTCGGATCGAAATACGTGGCCATGATGGTCCGAGCGTACTTGGCCGCCGCCCGCCCGGCCACGCTCCGCGGCGTGTTGTGCGCGCATCACCGCCGCATGGCGCGGGTATCCACGCCCCGGTGGTGATGGCGCGAACGGAGTCGTTCATGCTCGAATCACCACCTGGGAGTGCCGCGCGAACACCGGAGGGCATCGCATGCCGCTGGACCTGAACAGTGATCTGGGCGAAGGCTTCGGCCCGTGGCGGATGGGTGACGACGCCGCGATGCTCGACATCGTCACCAGCGCCAACATCGCCTGCGGTTTCCACGCGGGCGACCCGTCCATCATGCGCCGGACCTGCGAACTCGCGGTCGCCAAGGGCGTACGGATCGGCGCCCATGTCGGTTACCGCGACCTGGTCGGTTTCGGCCGCCGCGATATCGCCATCGCCCCGGCCGACCTGCGCGACGAGATGCTGTACCAGATCGGCGCTCTCGCGGCGTTCGCGCGCGCGGCGGGCGACCGGGTGCGCTACGTCAAGCCGCACGGCGCGCTTTACCACGCGGCCGCCCGCGATCGTCTGCTCGCCGACGCCGTGCTGGCCGCGGTCGCCGAGGCCGAATCCGGGCTCGCCCTGCTCGGACCGGCCGGAACGGAGCTCGAGCGGGCCGCGGGCAGACTGGGCGTTCGGTTCATCGGCGAGGGCTTCGCCGACCGCGCCTACACGGCGACCGGCGCCCTCGCCCCGCGCGGAGTTGCCGGCGCGGTGCTGCCGCCCGACACGGCCGTCGCCCAGGCTGTTTCTCTTGCGGTGTCAGGGACCGCGCGTACCGTAGACGGTCCCGGTACGGTCGCCGTGACCGTGGCCAGTGTGTGCGTCCACGGCGATTCCCCGGCTGCCGTGGAGATGGCCCGCCGAATTCGGCAGGCGCTCGACGAGGCAGGCGTACCGGTGGAGCCGTTCGGCTGAGGGTGGGAGGCAGGATGGACGAGGCAGGACCGAGGGACACGACCAACGATTGGAACTCGCGGATCCGGCCCGCGGGTGACCGTGCCATGCTCATCACGCTCGATGATCCGCGTCCGGTGCAGCGGCTGGCCTCCGCCCTGCGCGTGCACGCGATCGCCGGCGTACAGGATGTGCTGCCCGCGGCGGAAACCGTTCTGGTGACCATGCATTCGGTGAGCTACGGCGTCCAGGTCCGCCGCGAGCTCGTCGCGCTGCTCGATCGGCTGGATCATGACCCGCCGCAACCGGATTCGCCGGATGTTTCCCGTGGAACACTGCCCGACAGCGAGTTTCCCGACGACGTGGTGGAGATCCCGGTCCGCTACGACGGCGCGGATCTGCCCGAGATCGCCCGGCTGCTCGACCTGTCGGTCCCGGAGGTGATCGCGGCGCACACCGGCACGGTCTGGCGGTGCGCGTTCGTCGGTTTCGCCCCCGGCTTCGGCTATCTGACCTCGCCCGACGGCAGACTGACGGTGCCGCGCCGAGCCCAGGCCCGCACCGCCATCCCGCCCGGCGCGGTGGCCCTGGCAGGCGGCTACTCGGCGGTGTATCCGCGGGGCACGCCGGGCGGCTGGCAGCTGATCGGCACAACCGATCTGCGGATGTGGGTGGTCGACCGTGATCCACCGGCGCTGGTGCGGGCGGGGACGGCGGTACGGTTCGTCGACGCGGCGACCACGGAATAACACCAGGGCTGCTCAACGATGCGCCGCCTCGACAGCGAATCGGGGAGTGATCGCATGCTGATCTTCATCGAGCGGGTGGGACCGCTCGCGACGGTCCAGGACCTGGGGCGGCCAGGGTGGTTCGATTCGGGGGTGGGACAGGCGGGGGCGGCTGACCGCGCCTCGTTACGGCTGGCGAACCGGCTGGTCGGCAATCCGGAGGATTTCGCGGCCATCGAGGTGCTGCTCGGCGGACTGGCCCTGCGCGCCGACGGCCACCTCACGGTCGCGGTCACCGGCGCCGCCGCGCCCGCGACCGTCGACGGCACGCCGGTCGGCCACGCCAGCGTGCTCGAACTCGCGGAGGGCAGGGTGCTGCGCCTCGGCCTGGCCAGGTCGGGTCTGCGCAGCTACGTTGCGGTGCGCGGCGGCATCGATGTGCCCAAGGTTCTCGGTTCGCGCAGCCGCGACACCATGTCGGGCATCGGTCCCGAGCCATTACAGACGGGCACGCAACTCCCGGTCGGGCCGCCGCCACGCACCCTGCCGACCGTCGAGTTCGCGCCGCTCCCGGTGCCACCGGAGGTGCTCACCGTCCGGGCCAGGCCCGGCCCACGGGACGACTGGTTCGCCGATCCCGACGAGCTGTTCCACGGTTCCTGGGTGGTCTCCGCCGACACCGATCGCATCGGCGCCCGCCTCGACCGCGCCGAGGGCCAACCGCTGGTCCGGTCGGTCAACCACGAACTGCCGGCCGAAGGGGTGGCCCTCGGCTCGGTCCAGGTTCCCCCGAGCGGCCAGCCGGTCGTCTTCCTCGCCGATCACCCGATCACCGGCGGCTATCCGGTGATCGCCGTGGTGCTCGACGCGGATGTGGACCGGGTGGCGCAGGCCAGGCCGGGCGAGCGACTGCGGTTCGTGCCGGTGCGCTGATCAGCCGGGCGGATTCAGCTGGGCGTGCATCAGGTACACGTTGTAGCTCTGCCACGCCGACATCGTGAAGTACAGGTCGCGCGCGGTCGACCAGGGATGGATGAAGCCGCCGTAGGCCATCGGGTAGTCCTGCGTGGAAACCAGCGGCACCGCCGAGGTCCACCGCCCCTGCGGTTCCGACGCGGTGCGGAGCACGATCTGGCTGGCCGGGGCGTCCAGGTAGACCATCTGCCACTGTTGGCTCTCCGCGTCGAAGCGCACCGACAGTTCGCTGGCCGTGCCCGCGACGAGCGGTGTCGCCGAATTCTCCGCGGCGGGTGCCCAATCGCCGTCGACCCAGTACTGGTAGGCCGTCTTGTTGAGCACCTCGCTCTTGCGCACCCTGGCCAGGCCGATCACGCCGATCCGCCCGTTGGGCGTGCCGAACATGTAGACGTACTCCCCGTGCGGCACCATCGCCGCCACCTGGAACCGGCCGACCCCGAACATGTTCTCCCAGCGGGCATGCTGATCCTTGGTCCAGGTCTGCCCGCCGTCGTCGGAGTACGCCAGCCCGCCGTAGTTGGTCAGCCACATGCCGGGGACCCTCGACCAGTGGTTGACCGACATGTAGCTCAGGAACTGCCTGCGCCCGATCGCGAACCCCGAGGTGGGGATGGTGGTGGTCTCCCAGTTCTTGATCTTGCGGCTGCCGAGCAGTTCGGCGGCGTGGCAGGGACTGTCCTGCACCATCGAATCGATGACGAGTCCGTCGTCGAGGTTCGTGTCGGTGCTGTAGGCGAGCACGTTGGACCGCCAGTCGGCGGTGTCGGAGCCGGCGCCGCCGTATTCCCAGCCCTCGCCGAAGGTGTCGCCGAAGACCACGGCCACCTTGCCGGGTTCGGTCTCCCAGAACAGGCCGAGGTCGGTGCCGTCGACCTGCCAGCGCATGTCGGTCCGGTTGTTCGAGCCGTGCCCGGTGACCTGCTCGACGAGCCGCACCGACTCCACGACCGGCGTCGCGACCGCGGGCCGCAGCGGGCCCGGTTCCACGGGACGCACCACACGCGGCGGCGCCTCCTGGGCCGGTTCCCCCTCACCACCGGGTACCGGGTACGGAATGGTCTCCCGCTCGGGCTTGAGCCGGATGCGCGGCAGCCCCGAACCCGAGCCCGAACCCGTCCCGGAACCCGAGCCTGAACCCGAACTCGGTGACGCGGTGCCCGAATCCTCGATTCCGTCTTCGGGTTCGGGCGTGTCCCTGACCTCAGGGCACGGATTGAGGCACGGATCCGAGGGCAACGGCACCTGCGCGACGCGGGTGTTGTCGTGCGGCGGATCGGGCAGCGGCACCGGGGTCAGCTCCGGTATCACGACGGGGATGTCGATGCTCGGCGGAACCATCGGCCCGAGCGGCGCCGGCGGCGCGGCCGGATCGGGCAGCCGGTTGAGTGGGTCGAATCCTGTTTCACCGCACATGTTTACGGGCGGCGGCATCCAGGGGAACGGCGCGGCGTAGGCGGGGATGGCGAGCGCCACCGCCAGTAGGGCGCCGAGTGCGGTCGATCCGTGCGATGCGCGCATGTGCTCCCTCGAATGGATATCCGAACGAACAAACAAATACCACCGACTCGACCATGAACTTACCGGAACCGAACCGGGTTTCCGTGCGTCCAATCCCTATGTGAACGAAATCGAGTACGTCCTCGGAACCGGTGACGGCATCGTGCACGACTGGCCGGGACAGGCCGAACTGGCCGACACCGGCATCGCCGACACGCTATGGCTCGACTTCGACAGCGATCCGAGCAACGACGCGGCCCCCTGGGATCGCGACGGCGCCGCCGCTCTCGATTCGGCCTTGCTGCCGGACATCCCGCAGTTCACCGTCGACCACCGGGCGGTGCTGGCGCAGGAAACCGCGTGTCCGCTCAGCAGGCCGCCCTGGCTCGACGGGAGTTGAGCGCGATCGCCACGATGCCGAACGCGTAGACGGCCGCACCGGCCAGCACCACGCCGATCGAGCGGCCGTCGGCGGGGATGACCAGCGCGGTCGCCGCGATCGCCAGCACGAAGGTCATGTTGAAAACCGTGTCCTGCAGGGCGAACACCTGGCCGCGCTGGTCGTCGTCGATGTCGATCTGCATGCTCGCGTCGCCGGTCAGTTTGATGGTCTGGCCGGCGAGGCCGAGCCCGAACGCGCCGGCGAGCAGCAGCCGGTGCGCGTTGTCGACGGCCGAACCGGTCGCCAGCGCGATCGGGGTGACCAGCGTCAACTGCACGGCGACCGCGGTCGTCAGCCCGAGCAGCACGGTGCGTGGCCTGCCGAGGCGCGGAATGAGTACCGGTGTCAGGATCGCGGCGAGCAGCATGCCCGCCGCGGCGAAACCGATCGCGACACCGAATCCGACCAGGCCACCGCTCATTTCGGTGTCGCCGCTCGGCTGGCGCAGCACCAGCACCATGATCAGGGTGTTCATGCCGAAGACGACCCGGTGCGCGCCGATGCCGATCATCGCCGTCGTCACCTGCACCGATCGCCACACCGTGACGGCGCCAGTGCGCAAGCCGGTCGCGATGGCGTGCACCGCGCTCTCCGAAGTGGCCGAACCACTTTCGGGCCCGAGCACCCGGCGCCGGAAGCCGAAGGCGAGTATCGCGCCGAGGATCGAACCGATGCCGCTGAGCGCCACCGCCACCGCGGAGGCGGCATCGCCCGCCCCGATCAGGGCGATCACCGCCACCGCCGCCGCGGCGCCGATGCCCGCGCAGACCGAGGCCACCGTCGCCAGCACCGAGTTCATCGGCACCAGCCACCGCTGTTCGAGCACCCGCGGCAGCGCCGCCGAGACACCGGCCAGCACGAACCGGCTGATGCCGACGGTCGCGAGCGCCAGCAGCAACAGCGGCGTCTCCCCGATCCCCGCCGCGAGCCCGATCGCGGCGAGGCCGATCAGCACCGCCCTCGCCACGCTGGCCGTCAGCAGGACGTTGCGCCGATCCCACCGGTCGAGCAGCGCGCCCGCATAGGGCCCGAGCACCGAATAGGGCAGCAGCAGGACCGCGAAACCGGCGGCGATGGCCAGCGGATCGGTCTCGCGTTCCGGGTTGAACAGGATGGCGCCCGACAGCGCGGCCTGGAACATTCCGTCACCGAACTGGGCCGCGAGGCGCAGCAGCGCCAGCCGCGGCATCTGCGGATTCCGCCGGAGCACCACGCGGCTCTCACGGAGCAGATTTCGCATCGAGATCGGCCGCTCACCTGCCGGATTCGAGCCGTCATGGCGATCAGTCGACACCACGTGAGGATAGTGGTGCCAGAATTGAGTCGGCGGTACGGGTGCGAGCAGGAGGAACGTCATGTCCACATCGACGACACCGCGGATCGAACTCCACCGCGGCGGAGACCGGATGAAGACGCGGATCTCCTGGCTCGATTCCAAACACTCGTTCTCCTTCGGTGAGCACTACGACCCCGACAACACCCATCACGGCCTGCTGCTGGTGAACAACGAGGATGTGGTGCTGCCCGGCGAGGGCTTCGACACGCACCCGCACCGGGACATGGAGATCGTCACCTGGGTACTCGGCGGCAGCCTGGTGCACCAGGACTCACTCGGCCACAACGGCATCATCTACCCCGGTCTCGCCCAGCGGATGAGCGCGGGCACCGGGATCATGCACTCGGAGAAGAACGACTCGTGGCGCCTGGACGGCAAGGTGCCCGAGCACGACGAACCGGTGCATTTCGTCCAGATGTGGGTGGTGCCCGACGAGCCGGGCGTCGACCCGGGCTATCAGCAGCTCGAGATCGACGACGAACTGGCGGGCGGTGGCCTGGTGACGGTCGCCTCCGGCCTGCCCCGCTACCGCGATCGCACCGCCATCGCGATCAATTCCTCGCACGCCGCCATGCATGTCGCGCGGATGCAGGCCGACAGTCCGGGTGTCACCCTGCCCGACGCCCCCTACCTGCATGTTTTCGTGGCCCGCGGCGAGGTCGACGTGGAGGGAATCGGCACCATGTACCAGGGTGACGCGGTCAGGTTGACCCGGTCCGGCGGCCAGTTGGTGCGCCCGCACGGCGACGCCGAGGTGCTGGTGTGGGAGATGCACGCCCGCCTGGGCGGGCAGTGACCTCAGGCCGAGCCGGACTCCTGCGCCAGGACAACCGACCGCGCGTTGGTGCGGGTGGCGGCGACGATCTGGGCGAAGTCCGGCCGGTAGTCGCCGTCGGGCTCCTGCATCCAGATGCGGTAGCCGCTGCGTTCGTCGGCGGGCGACGGCAGCACGATCTCGCTGCCGGGTAGGGCCACCGAGGCGCACACGCGGAACAATTCGGCGAACAGCACGGTGTCGAGATAGGAATTGTCCGTGGGGCCGGTCAGGAAGGTCCAGCGGCCGGAGCGGGGATGGGCGATGATCGGCCCGCAGCGCTGGCCGCGCCCGATCAGCAGTCCGCGCACCCGCTCCCCCAGCGTCGACGGCATGACCACCGCGCCGACCGCGCCGATTTCCAGCATGATCCGGCCCATCGATGAGTCGACCACGCCGTAGAGCCCGTTGTGCTTGCGATAGTGGCGACAGCGCGCCAGCGCATCCTGGGTGGCCGAGTACTCCTCGGCCGCGGTATACCCGCCTTTTTCATCAGTGCGCGACGTGCTCATCACGACCTCGTCTCTGTCGACGGTGACTCGATGTAGCTGTGGATTCGCTCGATCGGGGAGGAACTCTGCATCACGAACCGGGTGAAGCGGGAAACTTTTTCATAACGGCCTGTACCAGGGGAAAAATGCCGTTCGCAACAGCCTAATGCCGCACAACCGCGCTGACAATAGTCAGTAGCTGGCGTGTCGATCGGCGTACGATATTCGCCCATGCCACCCGTTTCGCCGACCGCGGCGCGCTGGGAACTGGTGCTGCGCCTGCGCGAACTGCGCGAGCAGCGCGGCTTCGACTCGGCCGGTTTCGCCCGTCGGGTCGGGTTCACCCCAGCCAACTGGTCCCATGTCGAGAAGGGCAGGCGGGTGCTCACCCGCACCACCATCGAACCGGTCCTCGACGTGCTCGACGTGGCCGACGAGGAGCGCGGGGAACTGCTCGCCCTGCTCGAGGCGAGCAAGCGGCGTGGCTGGTGGTCGACCTCGTCGGCGCTGATCGGTCCCGAGTTACAGCGCCTCTACGGCATGGAGGCGGGCGCGCTGAGCATCCGCAGCTACGACAGTCTGATCGTGCCGGGCCTGCTCCAGACAGAGGCGTACGCGCGTGCCCTGATCAGCGCCGATGTGATGATCCGGCCGGTGC
The DNA here is from genome assembly GCF_053608285.1 of Nocardia sp. NPDC055053. NCBI lineage: Bacteria > Bacillati > Actinomycetota > Actinomycetes > Mycobacteriales > Nocardiaceae > Nocardia > Nocardia sp. NPDC055053. The sequence continues at coordinate 71,652 of NZ_JBSGVD010000030.1, forward strand.
AGGTCGACCAGTTGGTCGCGATCAGGATGCGCCGTCAGCAGCGCCTGCGCGGGCCCGAGCCGCTCGAGCTCACCGCGGTGCTCGGCGAGGCGACGCTGCGTCAGCAGACCGGTGGGCCCGAGGTGCTGCGCGGGCAGCTTCGTCAGCTCGCCGATCTGATGCGCGAACTGGACACCGTCGACGTGCGCGTCATCCCGTTCAGCGCGCCCGAGGGCGCGGTCCTCGGTGGCTCCAGCTTCCATCTGCTCGACTTCGCAAGCGATCAGCTACCTACGTTCGCGTGGGCTGAGAGTGCCGTCTTCGGCGGCCCGGTCGACGACGCCGAACAGGTTCGCGATCTCGGCTTCGCCTACCTGCGCGCCAGGGAGCAATCCCTCTCGCGCACCGAATCTCTGGCCCTGATCAGCGACTATGCGAGCGTGTAAGATTCTGGCTATGTCCACCACCGCTCGTCGCCGCCCGGCCGATCACGGCTGGTTCACCTCGTCACGCTCCAATAACGGCAACCAATGTGTCGAGGTCCGTTTCGATGGTGACACGGTTCAGATACGTGACAGCAAATTCCGTCGCAATCCGATGAACGTCGGTCTCGACGAGCCGATCATCACCGTCGACGCCGAGCTGTGGACCGCGTTCCTGCACTGCCTGCTGAGCACGCGCCGTCATCCCGACCTGGTCGCCCACGTCTCCGTCGACGGCTCGGCCACCCTCCGCCACGACGACGTCCTGCTCCATTTCACCGCCGGTGAGTGGGAGGCCTTCGTCGCCGGTGCCCGCGACGACGAGTTCGTCTGCGTCTAGCCCGCCCGCCGTGGGCATCAGGGTTCCTCCCAAGGTGTAGGTGCGCCGGGCCAGGGCAAGCGGTGTGGGGACCATGGTCTGTCCGGCCCGGACCAGGAGGGGATCGTCTGCCTCGTACCGCCGCACTCCCCGGTGCCGACCCGTCGCCCCTCACCGACGACGCGACCGCCCTGATCACATGCCCTACAAGCGGCCACACGTGTCGGCGGTTGTCGGCATACTGGAGCGCGTGACTTCCGACCTGAGCAGTCCTTCCGGTATCGATCTGTCCTTCCGTGACCAGGAGGTGCGGGTGCAGGACGATCTGTTCGCGCACGTCAACGGGCAGTGGCTGGCCGGGTACGAGATTCCGGCCGACCGCGCGGTGGACGGCGCGTTCCGGACGTTGTACGACCAGGCCGAGCTCGATGTGCAGGCGATCATCCAGGACAGCGCGGCAGGCGCGTCCGATGACGCCGATGCCCGCAAGATCGGTGACCTGTACTCGAGCTTCATGGGCACCGACGCCGTCGCCGCGGCCGGTTTCACGCCGATCGCGGGCGAGTTGCGCGAGATCGCCGAGGTCGACGGCCCGAGCGCGTTCGCCGCGCTGCTCGGCCGGTTGCAGCGCACCGGCGTGCGCGGCGCGCTCGGCTACTACGTCGACACCGACGACAAGGACTCCACCCGCTACCTGGTGCACGCGACCCAGTCGGGGATCGGCCTGCCGGACGAGTCGTACTACCGCTCGGACGAATTCGCCGAGATCCGCGCGGCCTACCAGGCCCATCTCGCGAAGATGTTCACCATCGCCGCCGCCGACCCGTCGCTGGCCGGCCTGCTGCCCGCCGACCCGGCCGACGCCGCGCGCCGCGTGTTCGAGCTGGAACGCACACTCGCCGCCGGTCATTGGGATGTGGTGCGGCGTCGCGATGCCGAGAAGAGCTACAACCTCACCACTTTCGCCGATCTCGCCGCCGAGAATCCCGAATTCGATTGGGCCGCCTGGGTCGGCGCCGTCGCCTCCGGGCTCGATCGCGGCGGCGAGGAGCTGTTCGCCGAGCTCGTGGTCCGCCAGCCCGACTATGTGCGCGCCTTCGCAAAGGCGTGGGCCGCTGTGCCGCAGGCTGATTGGCGGGACTGGGCCGTCTGGCAGGTGCTGCGCGCCAGGGCGCCGTACCTGACCGACGAGATCGTCGCCGAGAACTTCGACTTCTACGGCCGCACGCTGACCGGCGCGCAGGAGAACCGCGAGCGCTGGAAGCGTGGTGTGTCGCTGGTGCAGGAGCTGCTCGGCGAGGCGGTCGGCAAACTCTATGTGGCCAGGCACTTTCCGCCGCAGGCCAAGGCGCGCATGGTCGAGCTGGTCGCCAACCTGCAGGAGGCCTACCGCCGCAATATCACCGACCTCGAGTGGATGGGCCCCGACACCCGTGCCGCGGCGCTGACCAAGCTGGAGAAGTTCACCCCCAAGATCGGCTACCCCGACACCTGGCGCGACTACTCCGCGGTCGAGGTCGACCCGGCCGACCTGGTCGGCAACTACCGGCGCGGCTACGCGGCCGATCACGACCGTGACCTGGGCAAACTGGGCGGCGAGGTCGACCGCGGCGAATGGTTCATGACCCCGCAGACGGTGAACGCCTACTACAACCCCGGCATGAACGAGATCGTCTTCCCCGCCGCGATCCTGCAGCCGCCGTTCTTCGACATGAACGCCGACGACGCGGCCAACTACGGCGGCATCGGCGCGGTGATCGGCCACGAGATCGGCCACGGTTTCGACGATCAGGGCGCCAAGTACGACGGCGACGGCAACATGAAGGACTGGTGGACCGACGCCGACCGCGCCGAGTTCGCCAAGCGCACCAGGGCACTGATCGACCAGTACGACGTGCTCTCCCCCGCCGACCTGGCCGACGAGCACACCGTCAACGGCGAGTTCACCATCGGCGAGAACATCGGCGACCTCGGCGGTCTGTCGATCGCGCTGGCCGCGTACAGGATCTCGCTCGACGGCGCCGAACCGCCGGTCATCGACGGTCTCACCGGCCTGCAGCGCGTCTTCTACGGCTGGGCGCAGGTGTGGCGCACCAAGGCCCGCCCCGAGGAGGCGATCCGCCGCCTCGCCGTCGACCCGCACTCCCCGCCGGAGTTCCGCTGCAACGCGGTCGTGCGCAATATCGACAGCTTCTACGACGCCTTCGACGTGACGGCCGACGACCAGCTCTACCTGGCTCCCGGTGAGCGCGTGACGATCTGGTGATGTCGCCGGGCCCTACCGGCGATGTCGGTAGGGCCGCCGAGCTGTAACTCCACGGAGGGATTCGCGTAGTGCGCTATCAGCAAGTCGCCGACGACGTCTTCACGATCCGCGGCACCGACGTCAACATGGTCCTGCTGCGCGACGGCCGCGACCTCACCCTGATCGACGCGGGCTGGTACGGCGACGCCCGCACCATCGAGCAGACGATCCGCGCCATCGGCCACCGCCCCGAAGACATCGTCGCCATCCTGCTCACCCACGCCCACCTGGATCACCTCGGCGCCCTGAACCACCTGCACCACCACTACGCGATCCCCGCCTACACCAGCCCCACCGAGGTGGCCCACGCCCGCGGCGAATACCACGAGTCCGCCACGCCCCTTGACGTCATCAAACGCCTCACCGACCGCGACACCCTCGCCTGGGCAGCCCGCATCACCGCCGCGGGCGGCCTCCGCAAGAACACGGTCCCCCACATCCAGCCCTTCCCCACCGAAGGCCAACTGGATTTCCCCGGCAACCCCATCCCCGTCCCCTGCCCCGGCCACACCTCCGGCCACTCCGCCTTCCACCTCCCCACCGCAGGCGCCATAGCCACCGGCGACACCCTCGTCACCGCCCACCCCACCTCGAAAATCGAAGGCCCCCAACCACTCCCCGACTTCTTCAACCACGACACCGCAGCCACCATCGCCAGCTACGCGGCCCTGGAATCGGTCCCAGCCGACATCGTGCTCCCCGGCCACGGCCCGATATGGCGCGACGGCGTGGCCGCCGCGGTAGCGCGCGCAAGGGAAAACGCCGTCCACCAACGAGCTTGACCCGCGATCAGCGCACCCGCGTGTCGGTTTCGGCGTCGAAGAAGAAGATTTCGTCGGGCTTGGGGCGTAGGTGGAGGGTTTCGCCGAGGGTGGTTCGGAAGCGGCGGTCGACGCGGACGACGATCTTGCCGGCGCGGGTTTGCCAGTCGGTGCCCGCGCCGTGGGTGTAGACGAAGGATTCGGCGCCGAGTTCTTCCAGGAGTTCGGCGACGACGGTGATGCCTTCGGGGTCGGTGGTGACCTCCCATGACTCCGGGCGGACGCCGAGGATCACACGGGGGCCGGATAGCTTGCGCGGCAAAGGGATTCGCAGACCGTCGAGCACTGCGGCACCGTCGAGCACGGGTGCTTCGAGCAGGTTCATGCCCGGAGAGCCGATGAAGCCGGCGACGAAGGTGTTCACCGGGTTGTCGTAGAGCTCGCGGGGTGAGGCGATCTGCTGCAACGTGCCCTCGCGCAGGACCGCGACGCGGTGGCCCATTGTCATGGCCTCCACCTGGTCGTGGGTGACGTAGACGGTGGTGGTGCCGAGTCGCTGCTGTAGGGCGGCGATCTGGGAGCGGGTGCTGACGCGGAGTTTCGCGTCCAGGTTGGACAGGGGTTCGTCCATGCAGAACACCTGGGGGCGGCGCACGATCGCGCGGCCCATGGCGACGCGCTGGCGCTGGCCGCCGGAGAGCTTGGCCGGTCTGCGGTCGAGCAGCGGCTCGAGTTCCAGCATCGCGGCGGCCTCGCGAACCCGGACCAGGGTGTCCGCCTTGCTCATTCCCGCGTTGCGCAGGGCGAAGCCCATGTTCTCGGCGACGGTCATGTTCGGGTAGAGCGCGTAGCTCTGGAACACCATCGCCACGTCGCGGGCGCGCGGCGGCAACCCGGTGACGTCGCGTTCGCCGATGCGGATGGTGCCCTCCGCCACCGATTCCAGGCCGGCCAGCATGCGCAGGCTGGTCGACTTGCCGCAGCCGGAGGGGCCGACCAGCACGAGGAACTCGCCATCGGCGATATCGAGATCGAGTGCGTCGACAGCGGGGGTGTCGGCGCCGGGATAGCGGTGCGTGACACCGTCGAACTGCACTGTCGCCATGGCGAGTTCCTCTCCGCTACTTGGGCAGCTTGGGCGTGATCTGCCGGTCGATGATCGCCTGCACGTCGGCGGCGACCTTCGCCAGAACTGTTGCCGGATAAGCGTTCTGGAGGCCGATCTGCTCGTAGCCGGTGCCGATGATCTGGTCGGCGCCGGGCACGAACACCCGCGCGTAGTCCTGCGACTTGGTCACCGACAGCTGGTCGATGGCGACCTTCGAGTTCGGGTTCTTCGCCAGGAAGTCGATCTCGGACGGATCGTCGACCGCCGACTTGCGGACCGGCATGTACCCGGTGTTCTGCGAGAAGTACGCGGTGTTGGCCGCGTTGGTGACGAACTCGATGAACTTGAGCGCGTTGGTCTTCCGGCCGTCCGAGATCCGCGACGGAATCGCCAGACCCGCGCCGCCGGTGGTGACGCCGGGACCGTTCGGATGCGGCAGGAACGCGGTGCCGAGCTCGAACTTGCCGTCGGCGTTCTTCTTGATGCCCTTGAGGTCACCGGTCGAGGCGATCGTGGAAGCGGCGACGCCGGTGCCGAAATCGACCGCGATCTGCGGGCGGATCGCCGCGTACTTCTTGACGTTGATCGACTCGCGCAGGTAGGTGGCCGCGGCGATGGAACCCGGATCGGTGAACTTCAGCTTCCACTGGTCGGAGTAGGCGCCGCCGAAGGTCCAGTTCGGGCCCTGGAAGGTCCAGCCGAGGTAGTTCTTGGCGTCACCCCAGGCGTGCGCGAACTTGCCTGCGCCGACGACCGACTGCAGCTTCGGGCCCCACTCGTCGAATTCCTGCCAGGAGTTCGGGCCGCGGTCGGGCAGCCCGGCCTTCGCCCACACGTCCTTGTTGTAGTAGAACAGCGGCGTCGAGCGGGCGTACGGCAGCGCGTAGTGCTTGCCGTCGAACAGGTAGTCGGCCGCGAGCGAGTCGACGTAGTCCTCCAGCCGCACGCCCGCCGCGCCGAAGTGGCCGTCGAGCGGCTCGATAGCGCTGGTCAGCGCGTAGTTGAACCACCAGACATCCGACAGCACGACAACATCGGGCAGGTCACCGCCGGTGAGCGCGGCGTTGAACTTCTGCGCCACCTCCTCGTAGTTCTTGCCCGCGTCGACCAGGTCGACCTTCAGATCCGGGTACTCGGCCTGGAACCGGTTGATCAACTCCAGTTCGAGGTCCTTGGAGGTGCCGGGGTGATTGGACCAGAAGGTGATCGTGTTGGCGTCGCCGCTGTCACCGGATCCGCCGCCGGTGCCCGCACACGCGGTGAGCGCGAGACCAGCGGCGGCCGCACCGGTCAACCCGAGGAAGCCGCGGCGGCTGAGCTCGGGGAATCGTGAAGTGGACACGTGGATCTCCTGTTCGAGAATCAACCCTTGACCGCACCGGAGGTGAGGCCCTTGATCATGTGACGTTGCAGGGCGAGGAACACGATGAGGATCGGCAGCATCGTGAGCACGGTGCCCGCCATCACCGGCCCCCAGTTGGTGACCGAAGGGTTCTCGGTGTTCTGCAGCAGCGTGAGCCCGACCGGCAGCGTGGCGACCTCGGCGGAATCGGCCATCAGGAACGGCCACAGGTACTCGTTCCACTCGTTCACCAGCGTGACCACCGCGAACGCCACCATCGTCGGCCCCGACATCGGCAGCACCACCCTGGTCAGCAGCCGCCACCAGTTCGCGCCGTCCATCCGCGCCGCCTCGATGACCTCACCGGGCAGCGACAGGAAGTGATTGCGCATGAGAAAGGTGCCGAAGGCGACGCCGCAGAGCGGAATGATGATGCCCTGGAAGGTATTCCGCCAGCCCAGCTGCGCGATCAGCGCGTAGTTGGAGATGACGGTGATCTGATTGGGCACCATCAGCGCCGCGATGATCACCAGGAACACGATGTTCTTGCCGGGGAAACGCAGGAACACCAGGCCGTACGCGCTGAACACCCCGAGCACGAACTTCACCACCGACACCACGCCGGTGACGATCAGCGAATTGCGCAGGAAGGTCCAGAACGGCACCGTGGTGGTGGCCTGGCCGTAGTTCTCCGGGTGCCAGCTGTGCGGCCAGTAGACCGCGGGCTGGGTGTAGATGTCGGCGCGGTCCTTGAACGAGGTGATCAGGATCCAGAACAGCGGCACCCCGACCAGGATCAGCACGCACACCATCGCGGCGTAGCCGAGTACGGTGACGGCGCGTTCGCGGCGCCGGTACGAGAGTGTCTGCGGGCCTAGGTGTTTCATCGATCGCCCCGATCCATCACGCGCACCTGGATCAGCGTGACCACCAGTAGCACCACGAACATGATCGTGGCGACGGTCGCGCCGTAACCCGCCCGGAAATTGCGGAACGACTCCTCGTACACCTGGAACACCATGGTCGTCGTGCCGTTGCCGAGCGGGCCGCCGCGGGTCATCACATTGATGATGTCGAAGACTTGCAGCGAGTTCAGGAGTACGGTGATCGACAGGAAGAATGTCGTCGGACGCAGTTGGGGCAGCAGCACTTTCGTGAAAGTCGTCCACCGGCTCGCGCCGTCCATTTCGGCGGCTTCCATCAACTCGGCGCGCACACCTTGCAGCGCGGCCAGATAGATGACGAAGGTATAGCCGAGGTTTTTCCAGATATAGGTGATCGTCACCATGAACAGGGCCCAGTGCGGGTCCTGATAGAAATCCGGCACGCGCTCGACACCGGCCCGGTGCAGCACGTCTTGTACCAGACCGAAACTCGGATCGAAGATGAATTGGAAAGCGACGCCGATCGCCGCGCCCGAGATCACGAACGGCGCGAATATCGCTGATCGAACAACATTGCGCCCGAACAGTTTTCGGTCCAGCAGCAGGGCCAGCGCGAGACCGAGCGCCATACTCACCACGACCGCGGCGACGGTGAAGATCACCGTGTTGCCGACGACCTTCCAGGAATCGTCGCGCTGCCACCATTCGATGTAGTTGTCGAAACCGATCGGCGTGGCAACGGGATCCGCGATGTTCCAGTCGGTGAACGAGAGCCGGATGTTGTCGGCCAGCGGCCGGTAAACGAACAGCGTCAGCAGTACCAGGTTGGGGACGACCAGCACTGTGAACAGCGCATAGTCTTGCCACGGGCGGTTTTTCAGCCCGCGGCCTCGTGGCGCGGGGAGAACCCGCTCTGGACTGCTTCGCACCGCGGCAGTTTTACGGCGCATGGCGAACTGTCGGTTAACCTTGGCCGCCGATCCTCTGAACATCGGGCGCACAAGGGCGAGTACAGCAAAAAGCCGAACAACACGACCGCCATTGATCGTATTGTTCGGCTTTTGTTCAGCGAATCAGTTCCAGTCGCCCAGTCCGTCACCGGCACTGAGGGTTCCGCCCTGGGTGTTGGTGACGATCACCGCGTCGCCGCGGCGTGAGTTCTCCAGGAACCACCTGGCGTTCTCGGTGCTCACGTTCAGGCAGCCGTGGCTGGCGTTGGAGTAGCCCTGCTGACCGACCGACCACGGCGCGGCGTGCACGAAGATGCCGCTGTTGGAAATGCGGGTCGCGTACTCGACCTCGAGCTTGTAGCCCTCGGGATCGGTGACCGGGACGCCGTAGGTCGAGGAGTCCATCGTCATCTTCTCGAACCGCTCACCCACGATGTAGGTGCCGTTGGGGGTCTCGTAGCCCGGCTTGCCCAGCGAGGTCGGCATCTCGCGGACGACCTCACCGTTCACCGTCACGGTGATCATCTTGGTGTTGTCGTCGACGCTGGCGATGAACGCGTCGCCGATGCGGAACGCGCTGGTGGTGCCGCCCGCCGCGACGGTCACGTCGGTGTTGGCGGGCCAGAAGTCGGTGGGCTTCCACCGCACCTGCTTGTCACCGGTCCAGTAGAAGTAGCCGGGGGCGGGCTGGCTGGAGGTGACCTTGATGGCCCGCTCGGCGGCCGCGCGGTCTTCGACCGGGTCCTTGAAGCTGATGATGATCGGCTGCGCGACGCCGACGGTCTCGCCGTCGGCGATATTGATGTGCGGCGGCGCGAACGGCGCCTGGGCGGCGGGCGCGTCCACCGCGGGCTGGCTGGAACCGGAGCCGGGGAGGGTCGGCTCGGCCTGCACGGGAACGGCGATCAGTGCGCCGGTCGCCGCGAACGCCGCCGTCAGCAGCAGGCCCCGGCGAAGCCGGCGCGCTTGCCGCGTGTTTGCCTCGTAGTGCATGGTTACTCGTCCATTCCAAGATCTTCGTGATCGTCGCGGAGTCCGCGACAGGTCTCCACGGGGTAACGACGCCGGAGACCCTGACCGTCCATTCCTACCCGTCCCGGGTGACAACGTGCCAGCCGCTTCGAGCACCGATAACAGACCGGCAACTATGTGGCGCAGGTCACATAACGCGTTGTTATCCATCCGCGTTCGTCAAACGCCGCGCTCACATCGGCGAGTCGGAAACGGTGATGTGGAACAGGCTCGAAACACATCCGTGTGAGCCCCAAACGTGGGGTGACCGAAATCACGCCGTCCGTGTGAAGTGGATCGCTCGATCGGGCGCGACGGCGATATTGCTCGGCACGGTCCGTGGACGCCTGCCCAGGGCGAGCCGGGGGTCGAGAGACAGCCGGACCTCGGTCAACAGGGTTGCCAGGATGATGCGCAGCTCGTATTCGGCCAGCGTGACGCCGATGCAGCGCCGATGGCCGCCGCCGAACGGCGCGAACTCGAACGGCGAGACCTTGCGGTCGAGGAAGCGATCGGGATGGAACAGCCGCGGAGCGGGCCAGCTCGACGGCTGACTGTGCAGCACGCCGACGGCGAGGCCGATCGTCTGCCCGGCGGCCACGTCGACCCCGCGCCACCGCAACGGCTCGGTGAGCATGCGCAGCACGATGGGCACGGGGGGATGCAGGCGCAGGGTTTCCTGGCAGACGGCGCCGAGCAGCGGGAGCGCGGCCCGCTCGGCGGGGTCGTCACCCGCGGCCGCCAGTTCGGCGGTGACCCGCGCCAGCAGGCCCGGTTCGCGGTGCAGGTGATAGAGCGCCCAGGTCAGCGTCGTCGCGGCGGTCTCGTGGCCCGCGACGAGCAGGGCGCGCAGGTGCTCGCACAATTCGGTGTCGGTGAGGACGGTGCCGTCGTCGTAGCGGATCGTCAGCAGCAGATCGAGCAGGTCGTCTGCTCCGGCGGCATCCGCGCGCCGCCGTCGGGTGATCTCGGCGAGAAGCAGCCGGTCCAGCCTTGTCCGTGCCGCGACGAAACGCTGCCACGGACCGAAACCGCCCATGCGACGGCGTAATACGGGCGCCACCAGCAACGGCGTGGTGAACGTTGCGAGGAAATCCGCGACGGCACCGGCGTATTCGGATTCACGATCGAACTTCGTGCCGAACACGGCGGCGAGGATGACCCGCAGCGTGATGCTGTGTGCCGCGGCGAGCCCGTCGATCCGGCTGCCGATCTGCCAGGAACCCGCGGGGCCACCATCGAGTTCGCGCAGCGTCGCGTCCCTGATCACCGGCGCCAGTGCGCGCACGCGCTGGGCATGCAGCGCGGGCGCGAGCAGTGCGCGGTCGGTGCGATGGCGCTCACCGGAACTCAGGATCAGCGAGGCTCCGCCGACCATCGGTTCGATCGGATTGGGCAATGGCGGACCGACCAGCGCCGCAGGCGCGCGGAACAGCTCACGCGCGCCCTCGGCCGTCCCCGTGAACAGCACGGGCGGAAAGCCGGGGAAACCGACCGCGAACGGATCGCCGCGCCGGGCGCGGCGCCGCAGGTAGCCCTCGAAATCCCAGGCCGCGGCCAGCCCGTGCAGCAGCGACCAGCGTGGCGTCCGCGGGCTCATCGCTGTCATGTCCGGTGATACGGCGCGCATCGGCGGCCGGTTCGAAATGGCTAATCCTGCTCGGCGCGGACCTTGCGGACCGTGCCCTGGGCGATCGCCGACAGTTTGGCCAGCCGCGCGTCGCCGAGCGCGGTGACGGCATTGCCGAGCCGGTTCGTCACGAACGCGATCGACATCCGCAGATCGGGGTCGGCGTACGCGCCGGAACCGCCGATTCCGTAGTGGCCGAACGCTTGTCGCGGCTGCTGCTTGGTCATCAGCACCGGCCGGTGGTAGCCGAGGGTGAAGCGCAGCGGCAGGCCGAGGACGTAATCGCGGCTGTCGGTCTGCTGGGTCCGGTTGGCGTTCTCGATCGTCTCCGGCCGCAGGAACCGCACCGCCGAGTTGGCCCCCGGCGCCGAGTTATCGGCATCGCCGGAGTAGATGACGCCGCCGTTGGCGAGCGCGCCGTACATCCTGGCCAGCGCTCGCGCGGAGAAGACGCCGTTCCAGCCGGGCATCACCGCGTCGTGCACGCGCGGGTCGCGGACCAGCTCGTCGAAACTCTCCGGCATGCCCGCCTCGGCCAGTCCGCGCGCGGGCCGCACCCACGACAGCACCGAAGACGCGGTGTTCCAGCGGATTCCCGGCGGCGCCAGGTGCGGGAAGATCTTGGCGATCCGGTGCCGCTGCCCGGCGGGCACCTGGAACCAGAACTCGTCGGTGCCGAGCGGCTCGGCCACTTCACGCCGCAGTACCTCGGTGAACGGTTCCCCGGTGGCCCGCTGCACGATCTCGGCGACCAGCCAGCCGAAGGTGATCGCGTGATAGCCGGAGGTGCGGATCCGGCGCGGATCGGCGGGACTCTCGGCCAGCGCGGTGACCACGGCGCCGTAGTCGAGAATCCCCTCGCGGCCCGGCACCAGCCCCCGCACCCGGTGCAGGCCGGCGCGGTGCGAGAGCACATCGCGCACGGTGATGTCGTGCTTGCCGTGCGCGGCGAACTCCGGCCAGTACCGCGCGACCGGCGCCTCGTAGTCGATGAGCCCGCGCTCGGCCAGCCGGTGCACGACCGTCGTCGCGACGCCCTTGCCGGTGGAGAAGGTGAGCGCGATGTTCTCGCCGCTCCAGCGCTGATCCTTGGCGGCCCAGCCTGCCCAGATGTCGACGACCGGCCTGCCGTCCAGATAGATCGCCAGCGCGCCGCCGCCGCGGTTGGGCTGCGGGAACATGCCGAAGAAATGGTCGGCCAGCCGGATGAACCGCGGATCGACCAGCATCTGCCGCGGCGCCGCGATCGGCGTACCGCCGGGATGTGTCAGGGGCCCGAAATCTCCCGCCGCTGCTGCCACCATCGGGTTCACCTCCTGATGCAGGTTCGGCCGGGGGGCCGGAATCCCAAGGGTAGCCCAGCGCCCCACCCATCGGGACGGAGTCGACGCCGGTGGCTCCGGTGGTGTATTCACAGAAGGTGTTTGCAGACCTGTCCATCGGCCGGCTCGTCGGGGCCGTCGCCATCACGGTGACCGCGTTCGTCTCGACCGGATGCGGTGGCACCATCGACGGCCACGCACAGCCTGCGATCGACGTCGTCCCCGCCACCGGTACCGCGCCGACCACCAAGCCGGGCAAACCCACCTCGGGTAAACCGACGACGAGCAAACCGGCACCCACCTCCGGCCGTGGCGACACCGACTTCCAGGCCAGCGTCGGCGATTGCGTCGCGCTCGGCGGCACCGTGAACGACGCCACCATCACCAAGGCGTCCTGCGGCAGCCGCTCGTCGAACTACAAGGTCATCGGCAAGGCCGAGAACAGCAGCGGGTGCGTCAGCGACCGCGACAACTTCTACGCCGAGACCCTCAACGGCATCGAGACCGGCGCGCTGTGCCTCGACATCGACTGGGTGGTCGGCGGCTGCATGGACGTCGGCGGCGACGAACCCAAGCGCATCGACTGCGGCGAAACCGGTTCCGAGCCGGTCAAGGTCGTCACGATCAAGAACAACACCGACAGCGTCGACGACTGCCCCGACAGCGCCGACTCGGGCTTCAAATACCCCGAGCGCCGCGTCGTGGTCTGCGTGGAGAGTCTGTAACCCGGCGGAACACCTCGGCGCCAGCTAGTTTGGAGAGGTGGCTCCGACCAGAACGGTTCGGCTCAACTCCGCCACGGGGCGGTGGATCCTGCTGGCCACCATCCTCGGCTCCTCGATGGCGTCGCTGGACGCCACCGTCGTCTCGGTCGCGCTGCCGCGCATCGGCGAATCGCTGCACACCGATGTCGCCGGTCTGCAGTGGACGGTCAACGGTTACACCCTCACCCTCGCCTCGTTCATCCTGCTCGGCGGCTCGCTCGGGGACCGGCTCGGCCGCAGACGCGTCTTCGTCTGGGGGATCGCCGGATTCGCGATCACCTCGCTGCTGTGCGCGGTCTCGATGAACATCGAGATGCTGGTCGTCGCCCGGTTGCTGCAGGGGGTGGCAGGCGCGCTGCTCACGCCGGGCAGCCTCGCGCTGATCTCGGCGTCCATCGACGAGCGCGACCAGGGCAGCGCGATCGGATTGTGGTCGGGGTTCGGTGGGGTGGCCGGCGCGTTCGGGCCGCTGCTCGGCGGCGGGCTCATCGATCTCGTCGGGTGGCGCGCGATCTTCCTGCTCAATGTGCCGTTGGCGCTGGTCGTGGCGATCGTGGCGCTCCGGTGGGTGCCGGAGAGCCGTGATCCGGACGCGCCGACGCGCATCGATGTGCCGGGTGCGGTGATCGTGGCTGTCGCGCTCGGCGCGCTCACGCTCGGCTTGATCGACGGCTATCCCGCCCTGGTCGTCGTCGGCGTCGTGGCGCTGGCCGGTTTCGTTGTCGTCGAGCTGCGCAGCCCGAATCCACTGGTACCGCCGTCGCTGTTCGGTTCGCGGGTGTTCACCGTGGCGAACCTGGTGACCCTGTTCGTCTACGCCGCGCTCGGCGGGGTCTTCTTCCTGCTGGTGCTGCAATTGCAGCTGGTCGCCGGGTACTCGCCGATGGCCTCGGGCGCCGCGAGCCTGCCGGTGACGCTGCTGATGCTCGTGCTGTCCGCGCCCGCGGGGCGGTGGGCGCAACGGCACGGGCCGCGGATTCCGATGACGGCCGGTCCGCTGCTGGCCGCTGCCGGTGTCTTCGCGCTGCAACGCATCGGGCCCGGCGCGAACTATCTCACCGACGTGCTGCCCGGCGTGCTGGTCTTCGGGCTCGGGCTGTCGGTCCTGGTCGCGCCACTGACCGGTGCGGTGCTGGCCGCCGTGCCCGTCGCCGACGCGGGCATCGCCTCCGGGGTGAACAACGCCGTCGCCAGGACCGCCCAGCTGCTCGCCGTCGCCGCGCTGCCCGGGCTGGCGGGGTTGTCGGGCGCCTTCGGCGACCCCGTCGCCTTCGCCGCGGGCTTCGACACCGCGATGCGCTGGTGCGCGGTGCTGCTGCTGATCGGCGCGGTCATCGCGGGTGTGCTGCTGCGGGTGCCCCGCCGGACGCCCGAGCCCGAGCGGGTCGACTGCCTGCCGCACTGCGCGGGCGCCGACGGACCCGCGCTCGCGCCGAATCGGCATTGACCACCACGTTTGCGGCCCGCCTCGCGTCCGAGGGCCGAGACGGAACGGCGAAGCCGCAGTATCGGCCCTCGGACGCGCCTTCTTCACCGCGGACTCGGGGGACTGCGGGCCCGCGCCGTCGCCGCGCAGGGAGACGATGGTGTTGCCGTTGCGGTCGACGACCGCGACGGAGATCCGCTGGTTCTCCTTCTTCGCCGCGTCCAGCGTGGCCTGCGCGGCCTTGGTGGCGGCGGCGACGGTCAGGTGCGTCGTCTGCTGGAGGTTGCGGTTGTTCGTGTCGGCC
>NZ_JBSGVD010000031.1:0-78884 GCF_053608285.1 Nocardia sp. NPDC055053
CCCGATCGGGTGCGGCGCCGCCTTCGATGCCGTTACGCTCCGGCTACAGCCGAGCTACTCCTGCTCGAACCTTCGGCGGAACCGATCCTCCATCCGCTCGGAGAAGCCGCCCGACTTGCGGGGACGGCCACCGCGCCCGGTCGAGCCACCCGACGGGCCACTGCCCGCGGCGGGAGTCTCGGTCGAGTCCGGACGAGCGGACCTGCGCGAGTTGCCGATCATGAGCAGGACACCCGCGCCGAACATGGCGATGAAGCCGACGAGACTGATGATCGGGAAACCGCCCGGCTTGAACGGGGCGGCGATGCCGGCGACGAGCAGGAACAGGCCGATGGCGAACAACGCCGCGGCCTGGAGTCTGCGTCGACTCGACGTGGAGCGAAGTCGTCCGCCGCGGACGGACGAGGCGAACTTCGGATCCTCAGCATAGAGAGCGCTCTCGATCTGTTCGAGCATGCGCTGCTCGTGCTCGGAGAGTGGCACGGTACCTCCCCCGGCACTAGGCGTGGCTGGTCGCCTCCGGGTAGGCGACGGGTAGCCGACCTTGGCGGCTATCTGCTCCCCATGATACGAGTTCGATCGAAGCCGTACCACCTACTCGGTGATAACTAAGCAGTCATGTCCCGGTCGCGACTCGGCTGCGGGCGTGTCTTGGCCGCGGCTACCAGCGCATCGTCGACGTCGTAGAGGAATGCGCCGACCCGTGAACAGAACTCGTCGGCCCGGGTGTCGGTGATCGCGCGGTCCAATCCGGCCTCCAGATCGGCCCGCAGCTGCGAATGAGCCTCGAAGTAATCCGCCCACATCGCGAACTCGGGTGTCGCGCGTCTCAGCAGTACCCACGCGCTGCGCGACCTGGCCCGGGGCGCGCGGTCGGCACCGGTGAGCGCGATCATCGCGCCCGCTCCGCGCAGGGCGGCCAGGTAGGCGGTGCGGAATCGCTCGCCCGGCTCGTGTTCCCAGGCCGAATCGGTGAGCAAGGCGTCGGCCTGACGTAGCAGCCCGCCCGCGCGACCGTCGTGCCCCGCGTGCTCCCGACCATCGTTGCGACCAGCCATCTGCTGCCCCTTTCGCCCCTCGCACAGATCGAACAACCATTCGAACGTTTGAATTGAGATTGAATATAGGGACACCCACCGACAACTTCCGCGCCTGCGCGCTATCGACGAGAGCCATGACAGCCGTCAAGCCGAATCACACCCCCGCACCCGTCGTCGTCGACCTCACCGTCGCCGCCCTGCGGTCGCGCCTGCACGACGCCCTCTCGGTGTATGTCGCCGCGATGGACTATCCCCGCGGCACCGAACACCACCGCGCGCCGATGTGGACCGAGCACACCACCCGCGCCGGCTGGCGCGCCGTGGCCGCCCTGCTCCCCGACGACTCGGGCTCGGTCGACCTGCGCACCGCCCCGATCGTCGCGATCGCCTACGGCTACAGCGGCGCACCGCGGCAGTGGTGGCATCAGCAGGTGCACACCGGAATGCGCAGGTGCGGCTGGCCGGAAGCGGCCGCCCGCGACCTGCTCGCCGACTATTTCGAGCTCACCGAACTGCACGTGCACCCCACCGCGCAGGGTCGCGGAATCGGGTCGACGCTGCTCGAGCGCCTGCTGGCGGACCGGCCGGAGGCGGCCGTGCTGCTGTCGACGCCGGAGGTGCCCGAGGAGGCCAACCGGGCGTGGCGGTTGTACCGGCGGGCCGGATTCACCGATGTGATCCGCAATTTCGTGTTCGCGGGCGACACCAGGCCGTTCGCCATTCTGGGGCGGCGGCTGCCGCTGCCCGCGTCCGGCAGCCGAGCGTGAGGTCGGCGGGAACGACGGTCGTCGTCGGTTCCGGTCACAACGCGCTGGTGGCCGCCTGCTATCTGGCTAGGGCCGGGCAGCGGGTGCAGGTGCTCGAACGCGACGAGGTGCCCGGCGGCGCGGTATCGACGGTCGAGCGGTTCCCCGGTCATCTGGTGGATCGCGGGTCCTCGGCGCACATCATGATCCGGCACACCGGGATCATCGAGGAGCTCGAGCTCGCGCGATTCGGGCTGCGCTACATCGACTGCGATCCCTGGGGTTTCACGCCGTCCGACGGCGTGCGCCCGCCGATCGTCTTCCATCGCGATCTCGACCTGACCTGCGCGTCGATCGCCGCGGCCTGCGGTGCACGCGACGCCGAGGCCTATCGCCGTTTCGTCGCGGTGTGGGGTGAGCGCAGCGCGCGGGTGATGCGGTCCTTCGGTGGTCCGCCGACGCCGGGCAGGCTGCTGCGCTCGTTCTGGGGGCTGGACGCGCGCGACGGCGGCAGCGCGCTGTCACGGGAGTTCCTGCAGTCCGGTGACGCGCTGCTGGACTACTGGTTCGACGACGAACGGCTCAAGGCGTCGCTGGCCTGGTTCGGCGCGCAGTCGGGCCCGCCGATGTCGGAACCCGGCTCGGCGCCGATGGCCGGTTTCGCCGCGCTCATGCACACCCTGCCGCCGGGCCGGGCCGTGGGGGGAAGTGGGGCGCTCGGTGCCGCCCTGATCGCCCGGCTGCGCTCCGACGGCGGCGAACTGCACACCGGTGACGCCGTCACCGCGCTGCGCCGCACCGGCAGCGGCTGGCAGGTGACCACCGAATCCGGCCGAAACCTGCACGCCGACACCGTGGTCGCCGGCTCCCACATCCTGGCCACCCTGGATCTGCTGCGCGCGGGCGGTTTCGACGCAGGCACCCTCGACGACTGGCAGCGCCGGATCCGGGTCGGCCCCGGCATCGGCATGGTGGTGCGTCTGGCCACCGACCGGCTACCGGAATACCCCGGCGCCTCCCCCGCCGAATCCGCCCGCGGCCTGCAGTTCCTCGTCTCGGACCGTAACCAGCTGCGCCTGGCCCACGGCGCGGCACTGGCCGGTTCGCTGCCGCCGCGGCCGGTGGTGCTGGCGATGAGCTTCAGCGCCCTCGACCCGACCATCGCGCCCCCTGGCGAACATCAGCTATCGCTGTGGGCACAGTGGCACCCCTACGAGCTCGCCGACGGCAGCGACTGGGCGGCACACGCCGAAAGCGAGGCGGATCGGATCATCGCCGAGGTCGACCGGTACGCACCGGGGTTCGCGTCCTCGGTGCGGCAGCGATTCGTGCAGACCCCGGTCGATCTCGAACGGGAGATGGGACTGCGCGGCGGCAATGTCATGCACGTCGAGATGTCGCTCGACCAGATGATGCTGTGGCGGCCGCTGCCCGAGCTGTCGGGTCAGCGGGTACCGGGCGCTCCCGGCCTGTATCTGACCGGCGCGTCCACCCATCCCGGCGGTGGAGTGTCCGGTGCCAGTGGGCGCAGCGCCGCGCGGCTGGTCCTCGGCGATCGGAGGACCCGCCGGTTCTCGTTGCCACGCAGACGATGAGGGCGGGACCGAGCATGCGCGGCGCGACCGACTGCCCGCCACCCACGCAGGCCCACCGCACGCCTGCCTGTCCACGCGCCGTCGACAGGCAGCGCCCGTGATCGGCTCAGATCGATTCGATCGCCTCCGTTGGATCGCTCACCAGTCGGGACGCGGCGCCGCGGCGTTCGGCCAGTGGTTGCGTGCTGATCCACAGCGCGCGCTGCCGACCGCCACCGCGATTCTGCTTGTCCTGGTGCAGATCGCCTATCCGTTGAGTGCGGGCACGATCCGCGATCGGATCACGATTGTCGTCGTGGTCCTCTCGGCGGCGACTGCCCTCCTGCATGCGGCGACGACCCGCGGATGGCGCTGGGCCACCGGGTTCTTCGCCATCGTCTCGGGTCTCGGCCTCACCGCCGAGGTCATCGGTACGGCCACCGGGTTCCCGTTCGGTGACTATGCCTATGCCGTCGACCGGATCGGGCCCGCGCTCGCCGAGGTTCCGCTGGTCGTCCCGCTGGCGTGGACCGGCGGGCTCTACCCGATCTGGATCGTCGCGGGTCTGCTCGTGCACCGGGACGCGAGCATCGGGGCGGCCGTGCGACGCGCCGGGCTGTTCGTCGTCGGTGCGGTCGGCTGGGATCTGTTCCTCGATCCGCAGATGGTGGCCGACGGCCAGTGGACCTGGCGGGTCACCGGCGCGGGGCTGCCCGGTCTCCCGCAGATTCCGTACACCAACTACCTCGGCTGGGCGCTGGTCGCCGCGGTGATGGCGCTGCTGCTCACCGTCCTGGACCGGCAGGTGCCGCCTGCCCGTGACCCGTCGGTGGCGGTCCCGGTGGCCGTGTTCGGGTGGACCTGGCTCGGCTCTACGCTCGCGCACGCGGTCTTCCTCGGACTGCCCGCCTCCGCGGTCTGGGGTTTCCTCGGCCTGGCGCCGCTCGGCATACCGCTCCTGCTGCGCGCCCGATCGCGCGACACAGCCGCGGACCGCACGAGCTGAGGCGCCACGGCCCGGAATCATGGGCGAAATGCCTGTTCGGCACGGGTCGGCGCGACCTGGTGGGCCCGTCGTGTGGGTTCTCGGGCCCGGGCCTGGCACGATGTCAACCGTGCAGCCGAGTCTCGTCGCCGACATGCCCACTCCTTCGCCGCGTCGTCATGGGCCCGCGCGGCGCGTCGCGGCCGTCGCCGTCCTGCTGGCGCTGCTGGTGCCCGCGCTGGCCGGGTGCCTGCGCGTGCAGGTGTCGATGGGCGTGTCGTCCAACGACCGGGTGTCGGGGCGGATCGTCGCCGCCGTCGTCCCGACCGGCGCCGACGACAAGGGTCCGCAGCTGAAGGCGCCCGATGCGCTGGCGGCCAAGGTCCGCGTCGAGAACTACAACCAGGACGGGTACGTCGGCACGCAGGTGTTCTTCGACGACCTGTCCTTCGGCGAGGTCGGCCAGCTCGGCGGCCTGTCGGATCAGACCCAGGGCATGTTCACCCTGGAGTTCCAGCGCAACGGCGACCTGGTGAGCCTCACCGGCCGCGTCGACCTGGAGTCGGTGCCGCCGCAGGGCTCGGACGTGCAGTTCTCCATCGCGTTCCCGGCGCGCGTCGCCAAGACCAACGGCACCCGCGAGGGCGACAGCACCGTGTCGTGGAAGCTGCCCGCCGGTGAGGTCTCGACGCTGCGCGCCGAGGTGAAGTACGCCGACCCGAACACGCGCTCGTTCGCCGGCTGGGCAGGCATCGTCGGCGGCATCACCCTCGCCGTCGCCGCGCTCATCGCCGGCCTGGCCTTCCGCGACCGCAATCCCGGCCCGCCGAACGCGCCGCGCGGTGGTTTCTCGCCACAGGAGATGTGGCGCGAGATCACCAGCCGCAGGCTGGGCCGCTGACATGGGCGCGGCGGTCCGCTACCTGACCTGGGCAGGCACCGGGCTGGCCGCGCTGGGCGCGACCACCGCCGCCTACAACCTGGTCACGTTGCGTACCCTGCCGCGCCGCGTCGCCGGCGTGATCGAACCGGTGACGGTGTGCGTGCCCGCCCGCGACGAAGCCGACCGCCTGCCCGACCTGATCGCCGACCTGCGCGCCCAGACCGGCGTACCGCGCCTGCGGGTGCTCATCCTCGACGACGCCTCCACCGACAACACCTACGAGGCCGCACTCGCCGCGATCGGCGACGACGACCGCTTCAGCGTGCTCCGCTCGGCCGCCCACCCCGCCCCCGGCTGGACCGGCAAGGCCGCCGCCTGCGCCCGCCTCGCCGCCCGCACCGACGCGGCGGCCCTGGTCTTCGTCGACGCCGACGTTCGCCTCGCCCCGCACGCCGTCGCCGCCGCCGTCACCGAATTGCGCAGGCGCGCAGCCGGTCTGGTGTCAGCCTGGCCGGCGCAGGAGGCGGGGACGGCCACCGAGCGCCTGGTCCAGCCCCTGCTCGCGTGGTCGTGGGCCTCGACGCTGCCCCTCGGCCCGGCCAACCACAGCCTGCGCCCGTCGACCGCGGTCGCGTGCGGGCAGTTCCTCGCCGTCGACGCCGAGGCCTACCGCGCCGGCGGCGGTCACGCCGCCGTCGCCGCCAGCGCCACCGAGGACCTCGACCTGGCCAGAGCTCTGCGCCGCGCGGGCCACGGCACCGCCCTGGTGACGGCCGGTCCGGCGGCGCGCACCCGGATGTACACCGGCGCGGGCGAACTCACCAACGGCTACACCCGCTGGCTGTGGTCGGCCTACGGCGGCCGGATCGACGCGGGCGCCGCGATCGGAGCCCTTGCCGCCCTTGCCTATTGGATTCCCCCACTCGCCGCCCTCTGCGGCCGGGGCCGGACCCGCCGCGCGGGCCTGCTCGGCTACCTCGCCGCGGTAGCGGGCCGACTCACCGCCCGCAGCACCGAAACCCGCCGCGCGCCTACCCCCGCCGACATCACCTCAGCGGTAGCCCACCCCCTGGGCATAGCCCACTACCTGACCTTGTGGACGCGATCGCACCACCGCCACCGCACCGGCAGACTGCACTGGAAGCAACGTCCCCTCGTCGCCCCGGAAACCACGACCGCGCAGCGCGCCTGACAGTTTCCGTTCGCGGACACATCCGCACCGAGACCGCGACGCTAAGGGACCTCGGTGATGCCGACGGTCGGGAAGAAGAAGCAGGAGCGGCCCGCGTTGTCGGTGGTACCGAAGACGGCGGCCAGAACGGTGCCGTGGCCGGTGTCGACCGGGACCGCGCGCACGCCGCCGACAGGGATGGCGGTGAACAGGAAGTCGCGGATGGCGGTTTCGGCGAGGGGGCGCAGTTCGACGGGTACCTCGGGCGGGACCGTCGCGCGGACGATGTCGGTGATCGAGCCCATCGAGGCCAGGCCGCCGCGGCCGGTGCTGATGTTGAGCCAGGCCACCTGCATGCCGGAGGTCTTGGTGGTGGCGGTGTCCGGCGACAGGCCGTAGGGCAGGAAGGTGAACATCGTCTGGCCGGATTTCACGGCGGTGAGGTCGAGGCCGGGGATCTGGACGGTGTTCGACGGCCACGGGCCGGGGACCGCACCCGCGACGGCGGGAACGAGGCCGAGGTCGTCACCGGCGCAGTTCGCGGCGACCGTCGGATACAGGAACGGCTGGACGCCGAGCGCTTCGAGGGTGTCGACGACGGTCTGATACGCGCCGAGCAGGTCGCCGGGACCTGCCGCCTGCGCCGCCGGCGCATCCCTGGTTACCTCGGGCGCCGCCGCCGCGGTGGGCGCGGCCAGTAGCAGCGCGGCGGCACAGGCCGCCAGCGTGGTCGGTGTGGTGAAACGACGCGGCTCGGTCACGGCGTACTCCTCATGGACGCGAAGAAATCCGACGCTACTCCCGTACCGGACGCAATCCGCGCAGGTGAGATGACACCGAGCCGTCGGCGCGTCGCACAGTGTGCCCGAGTACGCCGCTGGTTCCAAGCTCTGCGCTCACGCTGATCCTTACCGTTGTGAAGGATCCCGGCAGTGCCACATGCTGATTCGGTACCGGCCCCTGCGGCCGGTCGTACCCATCCAGAGCGACCGAGAGACCTGGCTCGATGACGTCGCAGCAACCCGCCCGCTCCCGGGTGTGGGTGCTTCCGCCGGGTTCGATGGAGGAAGAAAGTGCACCCCGTGATCGGTCCCCGTCATCGTCTCGCCGCCGTCGCCGGCGTCCTCGCCGTCGCCACCTCCGTGGTCGCGTGCGGTAGCGACAGCGCAGGCTCGGGTGGGCAGGCCGGTCCGCCGCAGCCGGGCGGCACGCTGCGGTACGGCCTGTCACAGGCGCCGTCGTGCTCAGATCCGGCGCAGGCGGGCTCGAACCAGTCCATCTACGTCGCTCGTCAGATCGTCGACTCGCTCACCGACCAGGACCCGAAGACCGGCGCGATCACGCCGTGGCTGGCCACGAGCTGGGAGGTCAGCTCCGACGCGAAGGTGTTCACGTTCACGCTCGCCGACGGCGTCACCTTCAGCGACGGCACCCCGCTCACCGCGGACTCGGTGCGCGACACCTTCGACGCGGTCGTGAAGCTCGGTGGCGCGAAGGCGCCGCTCGGCTCGAGTTACCTCACCAACTACGTCGGTACGACCGCGGTCGACAAGCTCACCGCCCGAGTGGAATTCAGCCAGCCCAACGCCCAGTTCCTGCAGGCCTCGTCTACGCCGCAGCTCGGCATCCTGGCCAAGGCGACCAATGGCAAACCGGCCGAGGCCAGGTGCGCGGGCGACAATATCGGCAGCGGGCCGTTCACCTACGCCGGCTACAAGCAGGACGTCTCGGTGACGCTGGCGAAGCGGGCCGGATATCGCTGGGGCTCGGCGGTATTCGGACATGAGGGCGAGGCGTACCTGGACCGGATCGAATTCACCGTCGTCCCCGAATCCGGGGTGCGCACCGGCAGTCTCGTCTCCGGCCAGCTCGACGCGATCAGTGACGCGCTGCCCCAGGACGCGCCGCAGATCGAGGCGGTCGGCGGCCAGGTGCTGTCCACGTCCAACCCCGGCACGCCGTTCGGCCTGCACCCCAACGTGACTCGTGGTCCGCTGCGCGACCCCGCGGTGCGCCAGGCGCTGCTGCCCGCGCTGGACCGCAAGCAGCTCGTCGACACCGTGCTCGGCCCGCAGTTCAAGGTCGCGACCTCGACCCTGGCCTCGGCGACACCCGCCTACGCGGATCTCTCGGCACAGCTGCCCAACGACCCGGCCAAGGCGAAGTCGATCCTCGACCAGGCAGGCTGGGTTCCCGGCGCCGACGGCATCCGGACGAAGAACGGTGAGCGACTGAGCTTCTCGGTGACGTTCAGCCAGGTGTTCGCGGGCAACCAGGCGATCCTGGAGCTGGTGCAGCAGCAGCTTCGCCAGGTGGGCGTCGACCTGACACTGGACCTGGTGTCGCTGCCGGAGTGGACCGCCAAGATGAACTCCAAGGACTACGACTCCACCTACGGCAACTCCACGCGAGCCGACGGCGACATTCTGCGCACGTCCTTCTCCGTCACGGGGCGCAACCTCAACGCGCGCGGGCCGATTCCGGCCCTGGACGAGACCCTGGACAAGCAGCTGGCATCCAACGATCCGGCGGCCCGTGCCGCGTTGATCAAGACCGCGCAGCAGCAGATCCTCGACAACGGCCTCTACATCCCCACCGTCGAGCTGTCGCAGGCGATCGGCGCGGCCGCGGGTACCCAGGATCTGAAGTTCGAGGCCTCGGCCCGGCTGCAGTTCTTCGACACCTGGCTGAGCGGGCGCTGATCATGAGCCGATATGTGGGTTCCCGGGTGCTGCAGGCGATCTGGGTGTTGTGGGCGGCGTTCACGATCTCCTTCGTCGTGCTCTACCTGCTGCCCGCGGATCCGGTGTCGATGGCCGCCGACGGCGGTGGGCCCGGCACGGTTGTCGACAAGGCGGCGATCGCGGAACTGCAGGCTCGCTACGGCCTGGACAAGCCGCTGTGGGAGCAGTATGTGACCGCGCTCGGCAATGCGGTCACCGGTGACCTCGGGCGGTCCATCAACACCGGTCAGCCGGTCACCGAGGCGCTCGGCGACGCCCTGCCCCCGACTCTCGGATTGGCGCTGCTCGCCCTGCTTTTCGCCGCGGTAGGTGGCACGGCACTGGCCTTCGCCGCCACCTACACGCGGCGGCCGTGGCTGCGCAATACGCTCGGTGCCTTACCACCGCTGGCTGTTTCGGTGCCGACGTTCTGGACCGGCCTGATCCTGTTGCAGCTGTTCTCGTTTCGGCTGCACTGGTTTCCGGCCTTCGGCGGGACGGGACTGCGCGGCACCCTGCTGCCCGCGCTCACCCTGGCACTGCCGATCGGTGCGGTGATCGCCCAGGTACTCGCCGCCGGGCTGGAACAGACCTGGCGGCAGCCGTTCACCGAGGTCGCGCTCGCCAAGGGCGCCTCGCGGTGGTGGGTGCAGCGGCGCCACGTCGCCCGGCTGGCCAGCGTGCCGGCGTTCACCATCGCCGGTGTGCTGGTTGGCACCGTGCTGGCCGGGTCGGTGGTGGTGGAATCGGTGTTCGCCCGCGCCGGGGTCGGCAGGCTGACCCAGACCTCCGTGCTCAACCAGGACATCCCCGTCGTGCAGGGCGTGGTGCTGCTGTCGGCGCTGATCTTCGTCGTCGTGAATCTGACGGTCGATCTGCTGTATCCCCTGCTCGATCCGCGGATCACCGGTAACGGGTGGCAGCGCGCGAAGACGAACACCCGGCCCGGTGACAGCACCGAGCTCCCGGACACGAAGGCCGATGTCGCCGCGAAGGCGGTGCACGGTGCCTGACGGCATTCGGCCTCGGGACGCCGCCGGGACCACCATCGATACCGAAGGGAACGACCATGGTTGACCTCCTCGTGCGCCGTGGATCGGTCGCCGACAGCCCCGAAGTGGCCGATCACAGTGCTGTCCGGGCCACCGAGATCGCACGGTGGGTTCGGGCCCATCTGGGCCTGCTGGTCGCGGGTGTGGTGCTCGCCGTCGCGATCGGGTGGGCGGTGGCGCCGTCGGTCTTCGCCCCCGGCGACCCGCTGACCGGCGTGCCCGCCGAGAAGTTCCAGACTCCCAGCGCGGCGCACTGGTTCGGCACCGACAATCTCGGCCGCGATCTCTACACGCGGATGGTGCACGGCGCCGGTCTCTCACTCACCGCGACACTGACCGCGGTCGGCATCGCACTGGTGGTCGGCTCGCTGCTCGGGCTGCTGTCCGGCGCGGCGGGCGGCATCGTCGACACCACGATCATGCGGGTGGTCGACGTCCTGCTGTCGATCCCGGCGCTGCTGCTCTCACTGGCCCTGGTGACCGCGCTCGGCTTCGGCACCCGCAATGTCGCTCTCGCCGTCGGCATCTCGTTGATCGCGAACTTCGCCAGGGTGATGCGTTCGGAGGTGCTGCGGGTGCGGCACGCGCCGTATGTCGAAGCGGCGCACGCGTCGGGGGTGCGCTGGTACACGGTGCTGGCCCGGCACGTCCTGCCGAATTCGTTCCAGCCGGTCCTGGCGCTCGCCGCCGTGGAATTCGGGATGGCGGTGCTGGCGGTGTCCTCGCTGAGCTTCCTCGGCTACGGAACCAAACCGCCTACCCCCGAATGGGGTTCGCTGATCTCGGAGGGCCGCAACTTCCTGGCCTCCGCCTGGTGGCTGACCACTCTGCCGGGTCTGGTCATCGTCGCGGTCGTGCTGTCGGCACAGCGTCTCGGTCGTTTCGTAGGGAAGGCGGAGAACCGATGAGCGCGAACGAATCGTCGACCGGTCGAGACCAGACAGGACCGTTGCTGCGCGTTGCGGATCTGCACATCGCCTACCGATCGAGTTCCGGGCCGGTCGACGCCCTGCGCGGCGCCTCGATCGAGGTCGAGCGCGGCGAAGTGGTGGCACTGGTCGGCGAATCCGGCTCGGGCAAGTCAACGCTGGCGCACGCGGTGATCGGCTTGCTCGGTGATTCCGCGCGGATCGTCTCGGGCAGTATCGAATTCGCCGGCGAGCAGGTCGATCCGGCGGACGAGAAGGCGCTGCGCCGACTACGCGGCGCGCGAGTCGGCTTCGTCCCCCAGGATCCGGGCCTGTCGCTGAATCCTGTCCTGCGGGTGGGTGATCAGGTCGCGGAGGCGCTGCTGGTGCACCACCTGGCGGATCGGCGCGGCGCCCGGTTGCGGGCGCTGGACCTGCTCGAGGAGGCCGGGCTGGACCGGCCGGAGATCCGGGCACGGCAGTATCCGCACGAGCTGTCCGGCGGGCAGCGCCAGCGGGTGCTGATCGCGATCGCGCTGGCCTGCGGGCCGGAGTTGATCATCGCCGACGAACCGACCAGCGCGCTCGACGCGACGGTCGCCCGGCAGGTGCTGGACCGGCTGGCCGAGCGGATCGCGGCACGCGGCACTGCGGTGCTGCTGATCACCCACGATCTGGCCGTGGCCGGCGAGCGGGCCGATCGGCTCGTGGTGCTCGCCCAGGGTGAGGTCGTCGAATCCGGGCCGACCGCCCAGGTTCTGTCCCGTCCGGCGCATCCCTACACGCGACGCCTGCTGGCGGCATCACCGGCACTGGCGCCGACGGGGTTCCGTCCGGCCCGGGCCCGGGCCGAATCACCGCTGCTCTCGGTGCGCGCCCTGCACAAGCGATTTCACGCCGCCGACGTCACCGCCGTCGACGGGGTCGAGTTCACCCTCGATCGCGGGGAGACCCTGGCCCTGGTCGGAGAATCCGGGTCTGGCAAGTCCACCACCGCGCGTATCGCCTTGCGTCTGACCGAACCCGACAGCGGCACGGTGACTTTCGACGGGCACGACCTCACCACCGCGCGCCGCCGCCGTCTGCGCGAACTGCGCAGGCGCTTCCAGGTGGTGTATCAGAACCCGTACTCGTCGCTGGACCCGCGCTGGGAGATCGGCGACATCATCGCCGAGCCGCTGCGCGCCTACCGTGTCGGCCGGCGAGACGAGCAGGACCGCCGGGTGACCGAGCTGCTCGACCAGGTCGCGCTGCCCGCCGACTTCGGCACGCGCAAGCCCGCCGAGCTGTCCGGTGGTCAGCGCCAGCGGGTGGCGATCGCCCGCGCACTGGCGCTGCGGCCGGACCTGCTGGTGCTCGACGAACCGGTCTCGGCGCTCGATGCCTCGGTACAGGCGCAGATCCTCGATCTGCTCGACGGCCTGCAACGCGACCTGGCGCTCGGCTACCTGTTCATCTCCCACGACCTGGCCGTCGTCCGCCAGATCAGCGACCGGGTGGCGGTGATGCGAAACGGCCGCATCGTCGAAACCGGCCCGACGGCAACCCTGTTCACCGATCCCCGGCACGCCTACACCAGGGAGCTGCTCGCGGCGATCCCGGCGCCCGGCATCCGGATCGATCGCATCGACGGAAAGGACCTCACCCGATGAGCAAGGCCACACTGTTCCTCGGCATCGAAACAGCGGGCACCGGAACGCATCCCGCGTCCTGGCGGCGCGCGGATTCGCGGGCCGAGGATCTGTTCAGCGCTCGCTTCTGGACCGAGGTGGTCGCGCGGGCCGAACAACTCGGGTTCGACGCGGTGTTCCTGCCCGACTCGTTCGGCCTGCAGGAGGGCGGCACGGCGGTGACCCGCGGCAGGCTCGACGCGGTCGCGATCGCCGCCCGTACCGGGCCGGTCACCCGGCGGATCGGGCTGATCCCGCAGGTGCCGGTCACCCACACCGAACCGTTCCACGTGTCCAAGGCGATCGCCGCTCTCGATTTCGCGAGCCTGGGCCGCGCGGGCTGGGAAGTGGGGGTGTCCGCCGGCGCCGGGCAGGCGAAGGCGTTCGGCCGCAAAGATGTTCAATCCGGCGCGGCGCTATGGCGCGAGGCCGATGAAGCGGTCGAGGTGGTGACCCGCCTGTGGGACAGCTGGGAAGACGACGCCGAGATCCGCGATGTGTCCACCGGCCGGTTCATCGATCGGGATCGGCTGCACTACATCGACTTCGCCGGCGAGAACTTCTCGGTGAAGGGTCCGTCGATCACCCCGCGCTCGCCACAGGGCCAGCCGATCGTGACCGTGCGCGCCGCCGATCCCGCGTCCACCGATGTCGCGGTGCGCCGCGCCGACCTCATCCGGATCTCCGCCCCCGACCTCGCCACCGCAGGCGAACGCCGTATCGCGTTGCGTGCCGCCCTCGCCACGGCGGACCGCGACCCCGACACGGTGCGCGTCCTGCTGGATCTCCCTGTCCACCTGGCTGATTCGGCCGAACAAGCGAACGCCGAGGTCGCCGAGCTCGACAGGTGGTTCACGCAGGGCGCCGGCACCACGCTGCGGCACGTGGGCACAACCACCGCGCTCGACGAGATCCTCGACGAGATCGCCCACACCGGCGCCGCCGACGGTGTGGTCCTGCGACCGCTCGCGCTGCACGCCACGCTCGCGGCACTCACCGCTCGGCCCCCGGCCGGATCCGCACCGGGCACTCTCCGCGACCGCCTCGGTCTCCCCCGCCCCGCCAGCCGCTACGCGACCACGCAAGGAGCAGCGCTGTGACTTCGAAGCCACGCAAACAAGTCCATCTCGCCGCGCACTTCCCCGGCGTCAACAACACCACCGTCTGGGCCGACCCGGCATCGAAGTCGCAGGTCGACTTCGCCTCGTTCGAGCACCTGGCCCGCACCGCCGAACGCGGCCTGTTCGATTTCTTCTTCCTGGCCGAGGGGCTGCGGCTGCGCGAGCACCGCGACCGCATCCACGATCTCGACGTGGTGGGCAGGCCGGACACGTTCACCGTGCTCAACGCGGTCGCCGCGGTCACCGAGCGGCTCGGGCTGGCGGGCACCATCAACAGCACCTACAACGAACCGTTCGAGCTGGCCAAGCAGTTCGCCTCGCTGGATCACCTCTCCGGCGGCCGCGCGGCCTGGAATGTTGTCACCTCCTCCGACGCGTTCACCGGCGAGAACTTCCGGCGCGGTGGCTATCTGGAGCACAGCGAGCGCTACCGGCGCGCGGCCGAGGTGGTCGAGGCGAGCAGGGCGCTGTGGGACAGCTGGCCCGCCGACGCGCTCGTCGTCGACCGGGAACGCGGCATCTTCGCCCGAGATGTGCCCGGAACCGCCTTCCACAGCAGCCAATTCGACATCGACGCCACGTTCGTCCTGCCGCCGAGCCCGCAGGGTCACCCGGTGTTGTTGCAGGCGGGCGATTCCGACGAGGGACGCGAATTCGGGGCCAAGACCGCCGACGCGATCTTCACCGTGCACGGCACACTCGAGGCGGGCCAGAAGTTCTACGCCGACATCAAGGGGCGGCTCGCGAAATACGGTCGCACGCACGATGAACTGCTGGTCTTCCCGGCGGCCACCTTCGTCCTCGGCGATTCCGAGGCGGAGGCGCACGAGCGAGCCAGGGAGATCCGGTACCAGCAGGTGAGCCCGCAGACCGCGATCGCCTTCCTCGAACAGGTGTGGGGCCGTGACCTTTCCGGCTACGACCCCGACGGGCCGCTGCCCGGCATCGAACCCGACACCACCACCGAGATCACCCGGGGCCGGGTACGGCACGCGAAAGATCCACTGGCCGTGGCGAAGGCGTGGCGGGAACAGGCCGAGGCCGGGAAACTCAGCATTCGCGAGCTGATCATCGAGGTCACCGCCCGCCAGCAGTTCATCGGCACCCCGGTCCAGGTCGCCGAGCAGATCGACCACTACGTGCAGTCCGATGCCGCCGACGGGTTCATCCTCGTCCCGCACCTCACCCCCGCCGGGCTCGACGAATTCGTCGACACCGTGGTGCCGGAACTGCAGGAACGCGGCAGTTTCCGCACCGCCTACACCGGCACCACGCTGCGCGACCACCTCGGTCTGCGTCATCCCCATCACCCCGCCATCGCCGAAGGAGCACGCGCGTCATGACGATCACCGTCGATACCATCAGCACCGCAACAACGTTCACCGACGACTGGCACCGCTGGCACGACGCCCGCGAGGACGGCCTGCGCGACCCGCTCGGCTGGCTCAGCCTCGCCGGCCTGCACTGGCTCACCGACAGTCCCGAGCGCCTCGACGGCGTCCCCGGCACCTGGTGGGTGACCGACGAGAAGGTGTTCATCACCGCCCAGCCCGCCGACCGGCTCGACGTCGAGGGCGAGCGGATCGCGGGCGTGCGGATTCTGACTCCCACCGAGGGCGCGCCGGGGCTGAGCGTGGTCAACGAGAAGCGGGTCTTCGAAGTGATCCGGCGCTCCGGGCAGTTCGCGGTGCGCGTGCACGACCCGGCCGCGCGCACCCTGATCGGGTTCACCGGGGTCCCCGCCTATCCGGCCGACCCGCGCTGGGTCGTCACCGGCCGGTTCACCCCGTTCGACACCGCCCGCACGGTCACCACCGGCGCGGTCGTGGACGGGCTCGAACACCACCACAGCGCGGCGGGGACCATCGAATTCCGGATCGGCGACGCCGTGGAGACGCTGATCGCCTTCGGTACGCCCACGGATCTGAAGGTGCTGTTCACCGATGCCACCAGCGGCGTCACCACCTACCCGGCGGCGCGCTCGCTCGCGATCGCGGCGGTCGAGGCCGACGGCACCGTGACACTGGACTTCAACCGGGCGGTGAACCTGCCGTGCGCGTTCACCGACTACGCGACGTGCCCGGTGGCGCCTGCCGAGAACCGGCTGCGGGTGGCGATCGAAGCGGGAGAACAGGATCCGGCGCTATGACCGTTCCGCTCTCGATCCTCGACCTCGCGCCGATCAGCGAAGGGTCGACCGCCGCGCAGGCATTGCGCAACACGATCGATCTCGCCCAGCACGCCGAACAGTGGGGTTACCACCGGTATTGGCTGGCCGAACATCATTTCGTGTCGGTGGCCAGTTCGTCCTCGCTGACCCTGCTCGCCCTGGTCGCGGCCGCCACCTCCCGTATCCGGGTCGGTACCGGCGCGGTGCAGGTTGGTCATCACACCTCGGCCTCGATCGTCGAGGCGTTCGGTACCGTCGACGCGCTGCATCCGGGGCGGCTCGATCTGGGTCTCGGCCGGTCGGGGCATCGGCGCGGCCAGTTCGGGGCGGAGGCGTCCACCGCCAAGGGCGGGCATCCGGTGCTGGACACGGTCACCGGGCGCACCCGGATCCGCGACGGCGTGGTCGTGCCACCGCCGTTCGACCCGCGCGGGATCACCGACCGGTCCAGGTTCGTCGCCTCGCTGGAAGCGCTACAGCAGCCGCATGCCGAGGCGCTGGACTTCCCCGATCAGATCGCCGAGGTCCGTGCCCTGCTCGACGGCACCTACACCTCGTCCGATGATGTTGCGTTGCACGCGGTTCCGGGTGAGGGCGCCGAGGTCGAACTGTGGTTGTTCGGCAGCACGGCCGGGGAGAGCGCCGAAGTGGCGGGCAGGCTCGGGTTGCCGTTCGCGGCGGCCTATCACGTCGCCCCCGGCACCGCGCTGGACGCGGTCGAGGCCTACCGGGCGGCCTTCCGGCCCTCGCCCACCCTCGCCGCGCCGCACGTGATCGTGTCGGCCGATGTCGTGGTCGCCGCCGACGACGCCACCGCCCGCCACCGTGCGAGCACCTACGGCCACTGGGTCCACAGCATCCGCAGCGGTTCCGGCGCAGGCGAATACCTCGACCCCACCACCGCCTCCCCCCTCACCCCCGACCAGCTCCGCCTGGTCGAGGACCGCCTCGCCGCCCAGATAACCGGCTCCCCCGACACGGTCACCGAACGCCTGGAAGCCCTGGTCAAGGTCACCGACGCCACCGAACTCCTGATCACCACCATCACCCACGACCACGCCGACCGCCTGGAATCCCACCGCCTCCTGGCCGACGCCTGGAGCCTGCGCACCGCACGCGCGGCCTGATCCACGTCGCTGCGGGGTCGTCACGCAACTACGGCCCCGCAGCCCGCCTCTATACGTAGGCGTATATCAGGAGTAATCTCCCCTCCATACGCACCCGTACGGATAGGGGTTTCTCATGCGGCTTCCCACAGCGGCACATACCGATCGACCGTGGCGCATCCACGAGATCGCCGGGGATTTCGAGGTCGAAGACGTGTGGCGGTTCCGGACGCCCGGTGGCAGGGCGGGCGACTTTCCCGCGTTGCTCGCGGCATTGCAGGCGGCGAGGGCGTCCGACGACTCGGGTATCAGCGGGCTGCTGTTCAAGATCCGGTGGAAGCTGGGCGAGGTGTTCGGGTGGGATCGGGAGTCGGCCGGGACCGGGAGCAGGGTGGAATCGCTGCGGGACCGGCTGCCCGCCGATCTGCGGGACACGCCATGTCCCGATGACACGAACAGCCCGTTCACCAGCGTGTACGTCCTCGACGACGAGTACGCCGCGGAGATCGCCAACGGCACCATGCACGGCGTCATGCACCTGGGCTGGGTGCCCGACGGGACCGGCCAGGGCTACCACCTGCAGATGGCGGTGCTGGTGAAGCCGAACGGCCTGTTCGGCCGCGCCTACATGGCGTTCATCAAGCCGTTCCGGTACCTGATCGTCTACCCGGCGATGGCCAGGAGCTGGGAGCGCACCTGGAACGAGCTGGCGGCTACGCGCCGAGCGGGACACCATTAGGAGTACACTTCTAAGGACTGCACTCCTAATGACTGGGGAAGGTTGACGAAGCCGGACTACCTGTTCGACCGCGACACCGAGTGGAACGCCCTGGTCACCTTCGCGTCGCGGACGGCGCCGACGGCAATGCTCGGCATCGTCAGTGGTCGGCGGTGGATGGGCAAGACGTATCTCCTTCGGGCGCTGGCTGAACAGCGGGGCGGGTTCTACTTCGGTGCGACCACCGCGACCGGCGCCGAATCGCTGCGGCAGTTCGGGGCAGCGTTGGGTGAGTTCGCCGGCGCGGGCGCGCCTATCGCCTTCGACAACTGGGATCATGCGATCAGCTACCTGTTCGCGCTCGGCGCACGAGATCGGACAGCCGACCCGCTGGTGGTCGTTCTCGACGAGTTCCCCTATCTGGTCAAGGCAGTGCCGGAACTGCCGTCGCTGGTGCAGCGGGAGATCGACCGGTACCAGGTCGAGGCGAACGGTGTCCGGCTGTTGCTGTGCGGGTCCGCGATGTCGGTGATGGGTGGGCTCCTGTCGGCCAACGCGCCACTGCGCGGCCGAGCACAGCTCGAACTTCTGGTGCGGCCCTTCGGATATCGTGCCGCGGCCGAATTCTGGGATACCGCCCACGATCCGGCACTGGCAGTGCGGCTGCACGCCGTCGTCGGCGGAACTCCCGCCTATCGCAGACAGTTCCTCGCCGACGACGTGCCCACCTCCGCCGCCGACCTCGACGACTGGCTGTGCCGAACAGTGTTGTCGCCGTTGAGTCCACTGTTCCGGGAGGCCAGGTACCTCCTTGCCGAGGAAGCCGAGATCCGCGACACCGCGCTCTACCACTCGGTGCTTGCCGCCGTCGCTCAGGGACACAACACCCGCGGCGGCATCGCCGGGTATATCGGACGTAAATCGGTCGATATCTCCCACCCGCTCACGGTGCTGGAAGACTGCCACCTCGTCAGCCGCGAACAGGATGTATTCCGGTCCGGCAAGTCGATCTACCGCATCACCGAGCCGCTGATCTCCTTCTACGAAGCCGTCATGCGCCCGGCTTGGGCCCGCTTGGAAACCGGCCAGGCACAACAGGTGTGGCGCAGATCGACCGAGCGGTTCAACGCCCAGGTAGCCGGACCACACTTCGAGCAGATGTGCCGGACATTCCTGCTGACCGGCGGAGTCGACCAGCTCGAGTTGGACACCGAATTCGGTGCGGTCGGCTGCGGCGTGGTGACCGATTCGCACCGGCGGACCCAGATCCAGATCGACGCGGCAGTCACCGAACCCGGCGACGGGGGACGCGCACCCGCGATTTCCCTACTGGGCGAGGCGAAGTGGGGAACCACCGTCGGCATGAACCACCTCGAACGACTCGCTCGGGCCCGCACCTTGCTGACCGAACGCGGATGGAATACCGCAGCCTGCCGGCTGGCGCTGTTCAGCGGTGCGGGATTCAGTGATGCGCTCCGGCAGGAAGCCGACCGCAATCCCGAGGTCGCGCTGATCGGCGTCGACGACCTCTTCGTCTGCCCGGACTGACCGGTCACACGCTGAGCGTGGCGGCCGATACGCCATAGCCAAGGCTGGTGAGGACTTCGCCGTTGCCCGCCGAATCCTCAGGTGCCGTTCATCACCGCCAGCACGTCAGGGGCCGCGAAGAAGCGCGTGCGGCCGCGGGTGACTTCGACGAGAATGCCTGCCTCCACAAGCTTTTCCACATTCAGCGTGGCGGCACGGTGGGTGACGTCGAGCGCGTTCATCGCGATCGCGATGCTGATGATCGGCGAGCGGAACAGCTCGTCGACCAGAATCGGGAGCAAGCCGGATGATCTGGCTCGGGCGACCCGCAGCCGGAGTTCGGTACGCAACGCGTCCAGGCGCACCGCACGGGCGAGACTGTCGCGGGCTTGCTCCTCGATGACCTCGAGAAAGAACTCGAACCAGCCCAGCCAGTCGCCGTCGGTCGAAACACAGAGCAGGCCTTCGTAATACCGTTCCCGCCGTGGCTCGATATAGGACGAGAGATCGAGCAGCGGGCCGGGCAGCAGTCCCCATTCGACGAGCAGCATCACAGCGAGCAACCGGCCGATGCGACCGTTGCCGTCGATAAAGGGATGGATAGCCTCGAATTGATAGTGCGCAGCGGCGATCGCCAGGAGCGGCGGCAATTCGCCATCCGAATGCAGGAACTTCTCGAAGGAATCGAGACTCTGCCACAGAGATTCCGGTGGTGGCGGAACAAACTTCGCCGTCTCGATAGTGGACCCCGGCGGACCGATCCAGTTCTGGCTGCGGCGAAATTCACCCGGGGTGGCATAGTCGCCCCGAACGCCCGCCATCAGAATCTGATGCGCCTCACGCAGCAGCGACAGGCTCAGCGGCAGGCGCCTGCCCGGATCGAGGACATGATCCATGGCGCTCATGTAGTTGAACACTTCCTGAACGTCGCCCTGCGGCCGGGCCGGGCGCTCGGCCTCGTACATCGCCACGTCCGACAGCGACGCGACGGTCCCCTCGATCCGGCTCGACAGCACAGCCTCCCGCCGCACCAGCGCCCTGCAGAAGAGGTCAGGATTCGGCAACCCCCGCCCGAGACCGGCCAGCTCGCCGACTGCCCTGTCCGCACTGGACAGCCTCCGGACGAGCTTCGGCGACATCAGAACGGCCGGCGGCAGCGGGGGCGGTGAGAACGCGCGGTAACCGTTCTCCGCGCGCACTAGATTTACCCGCTGTTCGATGGAGAAGTCCTCCAGAAGCATCAGCCCAACCCCTCACCCTGGCTTCAGTGATACTTTTCGGATGAAAAGTATCACTAGGGCAGTGTAGTGATACTTAGGTTGCACCACCAGTGCTTTGTGATACTTTTGCGGCGAAAAGTAGCACAAGCATCCAGGTTGGCCCGGGGTCGGGCAGGGCCCTACGCGCTGAGCGGGGCGGCTGTGACGCCGTAGCCGAGGTTGGTGAGGACCTCGCTGGTGGCCTTGGCGAAGTTGAGGGTGATGAAGTGCAGGCAGGGGGCGCCTTCGTCGATGAGGCGCTGGGCCATTTCGGTGGCGATCTGGATGCCTTCGGCGCGGACGGCAGCCTTGTCCTCTTCGGGGCCGGTGCCCGCGGCGCGGGTCAGGCGTTCCATCACCGCGGGAGCGAGGGGGCGGCCGCAGAGTTCCTCGGCGCGCTGGACCGTGCGCAGCGAGGTGATGGGCATCAGCTCGGGGATGATCGGCTTGGCGCCCTCGATCGGGTCGGCGGCCAGTACCCGGTCGCGCAGGCGCAGGTAGTGCTCGACGTCGAAGAACATCTGGGTGATCGAATACTCCGCGCCCGCACGCAGTTTCGCGGCGAGGTGGCGGGTGTCGTGGTCGAGGTCGGGCGAGCGATGGTGGCCCTGCGGGAACGAGGCGACACCGACGTGGAAGTCGCCGAGGTCGCGCACGATGCGCACCAACTCCTCGGCGTACTCGACGCCGTCGGGGTGCTTGCGCCACTCACCGAGCGGATCGCCCGGCGGGTCGCCGCGCAGCACGAGCAGGTTGCGGATGCCCGAGTCGGCGTAGGAGCCGACCAGCGCGCGCAGTTCGCCCATGCTGTGGCCGACGGCGGTGAGGTGGGCGACCGGCAGCAGCGTGGTCTCGGTGGCGAGCTCACCGGTGATGCGCACGGTGCGGTCCTTCGTGGAGCCGCCGGCGCCGTAGGTCATCGACACGAAGGCGGGGTGCATCCGCTCGAACTCGCGGACCGCACGCCACAGCCTCGCCTCGCCCGTCGCGTCACGTGGCGGGTTGAACTCCACCGAGAACGGCACGCCGCTGCCCGAATGCGTGCGCAGGCTCTGCACCACCGAGGGGGTGTTCGAGACGATCGGCTGCTTCTGGGCGGGTCGATCTGGGGTCGAACGTCCCCGTCCATTGTCGAAAGTCACTGGTCCAGTGTAGTGGGACGGCGCTGCGGCGCCGCGGCGACCAGGAACGGGCGGCCCGGCGGCCAGGAATCGGGTGCGGACCAGCCGCTCGACCGTCAAGTCCGGTGGACGCATGCCGATCGCAAGCCCGGACACCGCCGAATCGCCAGGTGTGGGGTCGGTCGCAGCGGCCATGTGCGGCGACGACGCCCCCGCGTCACCCGCGTATTCTGCGACCAGACGCCGGTGATCGCACCGCCGCGTGTGACCCCGGTCCATCCGCTCGCCCACTTCCGCACCTGGAGGCCACCCTGTCCGCCGGAATCGGTACCCCGCTTTCCCGGTCCGTCGCCGACACGGCGGCCTCGGTCGACTTCGTCACGCTCACGCCGGGCACGCCCGCCTTCGTCACCGCGGTCGAGCAGGTGCTTGCCGGTTTCTTCGCCGGCAGGCGCGAGATCGTCGACCCGCTCGGGCCGGTGTTCGCCGACGCCGCCGAGGCGCTGGAACAGTTCGTCATCCGTGGCGGTAAGCGGACAAGGCCGGGCTTCGCCTGGACCGGCTGGCTCGGCGCCGGTGGCGACCCGGCCGGGTCCGACGCCGCCGCGGTGCTGACCGCCTGCTCGGCGCTGGAACTGGTGCAGGCGTGCGCGCTGGTGCACGACGACATCATCGACTCCTCGCAGACCCGCCGCGGTTTCCCGACCGTGCACATCGATTTCGAGGACCGGCATCGCGCGGCGGGCTGGCCCGGTGACGGCGCCGAGTACGGCAGGGCCGTTGCCATCCTGATCGGCGACCTTGCCCTGGCCTGGGCCGATGACCTGGTGCACGAGGCCGGGCTGACCCCGGCCGCGCTGGCCAGGTTCGCGCCGGTGTGGGCGCGGATGCGGACCGAGGTGCTGGGCGGGCAGCTGCTCGACATCAACGGCGAGGCCGGTGGCGACGAATCGGTCGAGGCCGCGCTGCGGATCAACCGGTACAAGACCGCCGCGTACACGATCGAACGGCCGCTGCACCTCGGCGCCGCGCTGGCCGGTGCCAACGACGATCTGGTGGCGGCGCTGCGGATCTACGGCACCGACGTCGGCATCGCCTTCCAGCTGCGCGACGACCTGCTCGGCGTGTTCGGCGACCCCGCCGTCACCGGCAAGCCGTCCGGCGACGACCTGCGTGAGGGCAAGCGCACGGTGCTGATCGCGGAGGCGCTGCGCCGGGCCGATCCGGAGTCGGCGGCACTGATCCGCACCGGACTCGGCACCGACCTCGACGACGCGGCCGTTGACCGGCTGCGCGCGCTGCTCACCGAGCTCGGCGCGGTCGACGATGTGGAACGCCGCATCACCGAGCTGACCGACACCGGCCTGCGCGCCGTGGCGGCCAGCGGCGCGACCACGCAGGCCAAGCAGCTGCTCCACGACATGGCGCTGGCCGCCACCCGCCGCGCCGCCTGAGGCTGATATGAAAAACGTTGTGGGACAAGCGAATCATGTCGTCGTGGTCGGCGCGGGACTGGCCGGGCTCGCCGCCGCGCTGCACCTGCGCGGCGCGGGCCTCGAGGTCACGGTGCTCGAACGGGCCGACCATCCCGGCGGCCGGGTCGGGCGCTACCGGTTCGACGACTACGAGATCGACAGCGGCGCGACCGTGCTCACCCTGCCCGAGCTGATCGATGACGCGCTGGCCGCGGTCGGGCAGACCCGCGAGAGCGTCTCCCCGCCGCTGCGCATCCATCGCCTCGCCCCCGCCTATCACGCACGCTTCGCCGACGGCACCGACATCCGGGTCTTCGACGACCCGGAGGAGATGGCCGCCGAGGTCGCCCGCACCTGCGGACCGGACGACGCGCGCGGCTACCGGCGGCTGCGGGACTGGCTCGGCCGGATCTACGAGGCCGAATTCGACGAGTTCATGGACGCCGACTTCGACTCACCGCTGGACCTGGTGCGCAGCCGCAGTGCCCGCGCCGCGCTCACGACCCTGGCCCGGCTCGGTGGATTCGGCAAGCTCGGGCCGCGCGTGCGGTCCTTTCTGCGTGACGAACGGCTGACCAGGCTGTTCACCTTCCAGGCGCTGTACGCGGGCACCGTGCCGGACAAGGCGCTGGCGCTCTACGGAGCGATCCCGAACATGGACACCTGCCTCGGCGTCTATTTCCCGGAAGGCGGGATGCGCGCGATCACGGTCGCGCTGGCGGATGCCTTCACGGCGGCGGGCGGGAGGCTCGTGCTCGACGCGGAGGTCGTCGGCATCGACTACACGACCGGAACCCGCCGCGCCGAGGCGGTCCGGATCGCCGATGGCCGCAGTTTCGCGTGCGACGCCGTCGTCCTCACCGCGGATCTCGGTTCGCTCCCCCGATTCGGTCTGCGTTATCGGCGTGGTCTGCGTGCCTCGCCGTCCGCGGTGGTCGCGCACGGCACCGTGCCGGCCGAGGTCGCCGCGCAGTGGCCGGTGCAGGCGCATCACACGATCGATTTCGGCGCCGCCTGGGCGACGACGTTCACCGAGATCTCCGCGCGCCGCGGGCATGGGAAGCTGATGAGCGATCCGTCGCTGCTGCTGACCAGGCCCGCGCTCACCGATCCCGGCCAGTTCGTCGACCGCGCCGACGGCCGCCACGAACCGCTGTCGGTCCTCGCGCCGTGCCCGAACCTGGACGCCGCGCCGCTGGACTGGGATCGTCTCGGCCCCGCCTATCTCGGCGAGCTGCTCGCGGAGCTGGAACGGCGCGGCTACACCGGCATCACCGAGCATTTCCGGGTCGACCACGTCGACACACCGGCGACGTGGGCCGCCCAGGGCATGATCGCGGGCACACCGTTCTCGATCGCGCACCTGTTCCGGCAGACCGGCCCATTCCGGCCACGCAATCTGCCAAGGGGCGTGGACAACGTCGTTCTCGCAGGTTGCGGCACCACTCCGGGGGTGGGTGTGCCCACCACGCTGCTGTCGGGCAAGCTGGCCGCGGCACGAATCACCGGCAGCCGGGCGCGCAACGCGACCGACCACCGGGTTAGTGTTCCAAGTTGAAGCCGTAAACTGACGGCCGAATTATCAGCTCGCGGTTGCGACCGCCGACCATCCGGGGGGACCGACCGCATATGCCGCCTCCCGAGACGACCGTAGGCACCATGGACAACACGCGCACTCTCGAGCGCCAGCGTCACCTACCCGCCGGGACCGATCCCGGCGTCCGGACCCGGCTGCGCACCGCAGGCGACTTCCTCCGCAGTCCCGAAGGCCACGCGGCCCTCCTCGGCTTCTTCGGCGCCACGATGATCACCTTCGGCGGCTTCGGTGCGGGCGCTGTCCGCAAACACGATCCGCTGCTCGAGGCGCTGCACCTGTCCTGGCTGCGATTCGGCCACGGATACGGGCTGTCGATGATCGCCGTCTGGGTCGGCGTGCTGATGATGATCACCGCGTGGGTTCGGCTCGGCCGCACCACGATCGGTAAGGGCGAGTCGACGGTCACCCTCAACGAGTTGCGGGCGATCGTCGGAATCTGGGTCACGCCACTGCTGTTCGCGGCACCGATGTTCAGTCGCGACGTCTACTCCTACCTCGCCCAAGGCGCGCTGCTCCGCGACGGTTTCGACCCCTATCAGGTGGGGCCGGTCGCCAATCCCGGTGTGCTGCTGGACAACGTGAGCGCGGTCTGGACCACCACCACCGCACCCTACGGGCCGGTGTTCTTGCTGATGGGCCGCGCGATCACCTCGCTCACCGGCGACAATGTGATCGCGGGGACCATCGCCTTGCGCATCGTCATGCTGCCCGGACTGGCGCTGATGATGTGGGCCGTGCCGTACCTGACCAAGCATCTCGGCGGGAAGCCGACGGTGGCGCTATGGTTGGCCGTCCTCAACCCGCTGGTCCTGGTGCACCTGATCGGTGGTGTGCACAACGAGATGCTGATGGTCGGGCTGATGTGCGCCGGCATCGCGCTGGTGCTCGAACGCCATCATGTGGCGGGCATCGTCGTCATCGCCATCGGTGTCGCGATCAAGGCGACCGCGGGGGTCGCGCTGCCGTTCCTGGTGTGGATCTGGATTCTGCACGAGAAGGAACGCCGGGCCGCCGAGCGCCGGGCCGCCGCCGACTCCGACCTGGGACCCGCCGAGGACCAGAATCACCCGGACGCGGCGCGACCGTCCGCCGATATGCCGCATCCGCTGCTTGTCTTCACCAAGATCGCCGGCATCGGCGTCGGTGTGTTCGCGCTGGTGTTCGGCGCCGCCTCGATGATCGCCGGTGTCGGCTTCGGCTGGGTCACCGCGCTGCAGGGCTCGAACAGGATCATCAACTGGCTGTCGCTGCCGACGATCCTCGCGTACATGGTCACCTGGGTGACGCCGCTGGATTTCGACCCGGTGCTGTGGGCTACCCGCAAACTGTGCCAGGTCGCCCTGGTGGTGTTGCTGGTCGCGACCTGGTGGCGGTTCCGGCACAGCGAGCGTGAGGCCGTGCTGGGCATCATCATCGCGTTCGTCGCGATCGTGCTGCTCTCGCCCGCCGCGCTG
This sequence comes from Nocardia sp. NPDC055053, assembly GCF_053608285.1. Lineage (NCBI taxonomy): Bacteria > Bacillati > Actinomycetota > Actinomycetes > Mycobacteriales > Nocardiaceae > Nocardia > Nocardia sp. NPDC055053. The sequence goes on from NZ_JBSGVD010000031.1 coordinate 26,301, forward strand.
CCCTGGTATTACTCGTGGCCGCTGGCGCTGGCCGCCGGGTTCGCGCTCTCGACGCTGAGCTTGCAGTGGCTGGTCGGCATCTGCACCTGGTTGATGCTGGTGTTCCAGCCCGACGGGTCGCTCGGGCTGTACAACTTCTGGCACGTCGCGCTCGCGATCTTCGCCGCCGTCGTCGCCGCGCTGTCGCTGCGCATCGTCGACCCGCTCCACCTGCGTTCGGCCAGTTCCCGCCCCGCCGCCAGGGAACCGGCGCCGACCGTCCAGGCATGAGACGTCCGGGTGCGGTCGCGCCTGCTGACCTCGCGGGGCGTTCTGCCATGCCGAACAGCGAGAACGCGCCGGCCACCGGACACGGCACGGTGACTCCGCTCGATGCGGCGTATGCGAGCTGTCGGCGGATCGCCGCCGAACACGGGCGCACGTACTACCTGGCGACCACCTTGCTCACACCACCGCGGCGCCGGGCGGTGCACGCGCTGTACGCCTTCGCGCGGATGGTCGACGACATCGTCGACCACGCCGACAACCCGGCCCGCGTGCTCGACCCGCGCGACGGCACGCACGCGGCGGTCCCGGACGGCCCCGCCGAGATCAGCCCGGCCCAGCACATCGATCTGGTGGAGAAGCAGCTCCGGCTCGCGCTCGAACACGGCGACATCGGCACCGCAGACCCGCGCCGCCACCAGATCCTCACCGCGGCCGCCGACACGATCCGCCGCTACGACATCGCCCACACCCACTTCTGGACGTTCCTCGACGCCATGCGCATGGACGTCCCCGGCACCGCCACCCACCGCACCCGCTACGCGACGATGACCGAGCTCCGCGAGTACATGCGAGGTTCCGCGGCCGCCATCGGCCTGCAGCTGCTGCCGGTGCTCGGCACGGTCGTGCCCGTCGCCGAGGCCGAGCCCGCCGCGGCGGCGCTGGGCGAGGCGTTCCAGCTCACGAACTTCCTGCGCGATGTCGCCGAGGATCTCGACCGCGACCGGATCTATCTGCCTGCCGACGAGCTCGCCGTCTTCGGTGTCGACGAAGCCCACCTGCGCGCGTGCCGGGCCACCGGCCGCACCGACCAGCCACTGCGCCGGGCGCTGGCCCATCTGATCGCCGTCAATCGCGATATCTACCGCCGCGCCGAACCCGGTATCGACTTGCTAGAGCCACGGGTACGTCCGGCGATCCGCACCGCGGCCGTGCTCTACGCCGAGATCCTCGACCGCATCGAGGCGGCGGATTTCCAGGTGTTCGAACGCCGGGCGACCGTGCCGAACCATCGCCGGATCCTGGTCGCCGCCACAGGGTTCGCTACCTCGCTCCGCTGACGCGGCTCCGGTCAGCCCGCGATCTCCGGGCGCTCGGCGAGACCGAGGCGCAGGTGCTCGCTGTGGTAGATGGCCTCGTCGAGCAGTTGGGCGACGTGCTGGTCGTAGAGGCTGTAGACGATGCTGCGTCCGGCGCGGGTGCCGGTGACCAGGCCCAGATTGCGGAGCAGGCGCAGCTGATGTGAGACGGCGGACTGTTCCATCCCGATCGCCTCGGCGAGTTCGGTGACCGGGCGCGGGCCCTGGCGGAGTTCGGAGAGGATCAGCAGCCTGCTCGGGGTCGCCAAAGCCTGCAGGGTGGTCGCCACGTGCGCGGCGGCGGCGGCGTCCAGCCGTGTCGCCGGGCGGTCACCTTCCACACCGTGTCCCATGGCGTGGAGCTTAGCGGACAGTAACACATGAAAACCTCTTCATATGATCTGTTATTCTCAGGTCCCCGTTCCCACCTCGGAGGTGCCCTGTGGTCCCGTCCACCGCCACGCCCACCCGCCCGGCCGTCACCGCCTCGCGCGGTCCGACCACGCGGACCCGGCTGTTCGCGATCCCCGAGACGCGCTGGGCCGCCGCGGCGACCGCGTTGTTCGCGCTCGGGCTGGCGGCGAAGCTGACCGGTGGGCCGTCGTTGGTGTGGTGGTCGCTACTGCTGGCCTGCTACCTCACCGGTGGCTGGGAGCCGGGGCTCGACGGTCTGAAAGCCTTGCGGGACAAGACACTCGACGTCGACCTGCTGATGGTGGTGGCCGCGATCGGGGCCGCGGCGATCGGTCAGGTCGTCGACGGCGCGCTGCTCATCGTCATCTTCGCCACCTCGGGTGCGCTCGAAGCGCTGGCCACCGCCCGCACCGAGGATTCGGTGCGCGGGCTGCTCACGCTGGCTCCCGACACGGCGACCCGGCTCACCGGCGACGGTGAACAGACCGTCGCCGCGGCCGATCTCGCCGTCGGTGATGTCATCCTGGTCCGGCCCGGCGACCGGATCGCCGCCGACGGACGCGTCGTCGACGGGGCGAGCGAGGTCGATCAGGCCACCATCACCGGCGAACCGCTGCCGGTGGACAAGACGCCCGGCGACGACGTGTTCGCCGGGACACTCAACGGCACGGGCGCACTGCGGGTCCGCGTCGAGCGCAAAGCCGAGGACTCCGTCGTGGCGCGGATCGCGGCGCTGGTCGAGGAGGCGGCCCGCACCAAGGCCCGGACCCAGCTGTTCATCGAGAAGATCGAGCAGCGCTATTCGATCGCCATGGTCGTCGCCACGCTCGCGGTATTCGTGATTCCGCTGATTCTCGGTGCGGCGCTGCGGGATTCGCTGCTGCGCGCGATGACGTTCATGATCGTGGCCTCACCATGCGCGGTGGTGCTGGCCACCATGCCGCCGCTGCTGGCCGCCATCGCCAACGCCGGGCGCCACGGCGTGCTGGTGAAGTCGGCCGTGGTGATGGAACAGCTGGGCGCGACCACGCGTGTCGCGTTCGACAAGACGGGCACGCTGACCCGGGGCACGCCGGAACTCGCGGAGATCCATCCGCTCAACGACAGCACCGAGGACCAGGTCCTGTGCCTGGCCGCCGCGGTCGAGCACCCCAGCGAGCATCCCCTCGCGGCCGCCACCGTCCGTGCCGCCCGTCGGCGTTGTCTCGCGATCCCCGCCGCCGCCGACTTCGCCGCCCAGCCGGGACGGGGCGTGTCCGGCCGGGTCGACGGCAGCTTCGTGCGCGTTGGCTCGCCGGTTGTCCTCGTGAGCGGCGGAACCGGCAAGGCAGCACCCGGCGCCGCCACACCGGCGGCCCGCCCGAGCGGCGAACACGGCGACCGGACAGCGCCCGCCGACCGCTCGCCACAGCCCTCCTCAGCCAGGGATCTCGTATCGGTCGTGCAGTCGCGCGGCCGTACCGCGGTGGTCGTCCTCCGTGACAACGAGCCGATCGCGGTGCTGGGCTTCACCGATCAGATCCGGCCCGAGGCCGCGGGCGCCGTCGCCGCCCTCACCGAATCCACCGGCAGCGCACCGGTTCTGCTGACCGGCGACAACCACGCGACCGCCGCGCGGCTCGCGCGGCAGGTCGGCATCACCGAGGTACGCGCCGGATTGCTCCCGCACGACAAGGTCGCCGCCGTGCGCGCACTCGAGCGCGACGGCGCACGGGTGACCATGGTCGGCGACGGCATCAACGACGCGCCCGCACTGGCCGCCGCGCACGTCGGGATCGCGATGGGTGGCGCCGGCTCGGATCTCACGTTGCAGACCGCGGACGCCATCGTCGTCCGGGACGACCTGACCACGATCCCCGCTGTGATCGCGCTGTCCCGCCGTGCACGCCGGGTGGTACTGGCCAACCTCGCCATCGCGGCCGGCTTCATCGGGGTCTTGGTCGTGTGGGACCTGGTCGGCCATCTCCCACTGCCCCTCGGCGTTCTCGGGCACGAGGGCTCCACCGTCATCGTCGGCCTCAACGGCCTGCGACTGCTGCGCTCGTCCGCCTGGCGCCGTGCGGTGGGACAGGCTCAGGCCGGCGGCCGGTCGAACGCTCAGATCGACCGATCGGCGCGATAGTGAATGTTCAGCGCGGTGATCGAGGCCGGTAACGCCGGGGTCAGAAGGGTTCGGCGGCGGCGCGGCGGACGACTTCGCGGGCCAGGGGGCCGTGCAGGGCGTCGACGGGGCGGCCGGGGAGGGAGTCGTCCTCGGTGTAGATCCAGCGCAGGATGTCCTCGTCGCTGTACTTGCCGTCGCGCATCACCGTGATCAGGCCGGGGAGCATCCGGACGATCTCGTCGTTGTCGTCGAAGAACCGGGACGGAATGCCTGCGACACCGTTGCGGCGGATCGCGAGAATCTGGTGGTCACGCAGCAGCTGGTGCACCGCGGTGACCGGGATACCGAGTATGTCGGCGGCCTCGGGGAGCGAGACGACGGTTTCGGTGTCGGGCAGCACATCGTCGCTGCAGGGGAAGGCACTCACCCCGACAACCGTAGTACGTGTGGACTGGCCCGCATCGGCTGGCATGCCATCGTCACCCGGTTACGATCGTGGAGGCCGCACACGGTGGCCGTTCGCTTGTCGCAGTGTCGCGAGGGGTGAGAAGTTTGTGAAAGCCGGAGGACATCACTTGATCGGCCAGATGCTGGAAGGGCGCTATCGCATCGATGCGCCGATCGCCCGCGGCGGAATGTCGATGGTTTTCCGGGGAACCGATACCCGGCTGGATCGCCCGGTGGCGATCAAGGTGATGGATCCGAAGTTCGCCGGGGATCCGCAGTTCCTGACCCGCTTCGAGTTCGAAGCGCGCGCGGTCGCGAAACTGAAGCATCCGTCGCTGGTCGCCGTGTACGACCAGGGCGTCGACGGCGAGTACCCGTTCCTGATCATGGAATTGGTCGAGGGCGGCACGCTGCGCGAACTGCTGCGCGAACGCGGCCCGATGCCGCCGCACGCCGTGCGCGCCGTCGCCGAGCCGGTGCTGCGCGCGATCGGCACCGCACACGACGCGGGTCTGGTGCATCGCGACGTCAAACCGGAGAACGTGCTGATCTCCGACGCGGGCGAGGTGAAGATCGCCGACTTCGGCCTGGTCAGGGCGGTCGCCGCCGCCAACACCACCTCCGCCAGCGTCATCCTCGGCACCGCCGCCTACCTGGCCCCCGAACAGGTGACCACCGGCACCGCCGACGCCCGCTCCGACGTGTACGCCTTCGGCATCCTGGTCTTCGAACTGCTCACCGGCCGGGTGCCCTTCACCGGCGACAACTCGCTGTCGGTGGCGTATCAGCGCGTCGAGAACGACGTGCCGCCGCCGAGCCAGTTCATCGGTGGCGTGCCGCCGGAGTTCGACGCGCTGGTGGCCAGGGCCACCTCCCGTGACCCCCAGCAGCGGTATGCCGACGCCAACGAGATGGCCGCGCACCTGCAGACGATCGCGATGGAACTCAACCTGCCGCCCTACCGGGTTCCCGCGCCGCGGGATTCGGCCGAGCACCTCAGCGAGAGCTACCGCACCGGCGACGCGCACCATCCCGGCGACCGGCCACTGACCCCGAATCCGGTTGCCGCACATCCTGTTCCGGCGCCCGACCAGCGGCCCCAGCACACCAGGGTGGTGACCGCCCCCCGGCCACGACCCGACGAGTACCAGCACGCGCACTCCCCCGCCGCGGCGCACAACCCGTTCGCGGCGAACGAGGGCACGTCCCGCCGCACCGGCGTCGTGTGGGCGGCGATCGTCACCGCGCTGACCCTGCTGGTCGGGATCGGCGGCTGGTGGCTCGGCGTCGGCCGCTACACCGCGGTGCCGCCGATCGCCGGGATGGACTCCGAGCGCGCCGTCGCGGTGCTGCAGGAGGCCGGCTTCGAGACCGTGCTGCGCAACAAGGCGTCGGACACCATTCCGGTGGGCGGCGTGGTCGGCACCGATCCGTCGGCGGGCTCGCGGGTCACCAAGAGCTCCACGATCGCGGTGCTGATCTCCAACGGCAAGCCCCGGGTGCCCGATATCAAGCCGGGCGACCAGATCAGCGCGACCAACCAGGCGATCCGCGACGCGGGCCTGCAGCCGATCGACAGCGGCGAGGCGGCCAGTACCGCGCCGAAGGGCTCGCTGGCCAAGGTGGAGCCTGCGCCGGGCACGATCCTGCCGATGGGCGCGCAGGTGAAGGTCTACCGCAGCAAGGGGTCGCAGCCGGTCAATGTGCCCGATGTGCGTGGCAAGACCGCCGAGGAGGCCGCCCGCGCCCTGACCAGCGCCGGGCTGACCGTGCGCGAGACCCGCGTGCAGTACGACAAGAGCGTCGAGGGCGACAAGGCGATCGGTACCGACCCCGCCGTCGGCACCACCCTGCAGTCCGGCGACAGCGTGACGCTGATCGTGTCGAGCGCGGTGAAGGTGCCCAATGTGATGGGTCAGAGCGTCGGCAGCGCCCGCTCCAAGCTGCAGCAGCTGGGTCTCCAGGTGGAGGTCAAGTCCCTCACCGATTCCGACAGCTCCCTGGTGATCGGCCAGGTCCCTGGCTTCAACTCGAATGTGGAGGCGGGCAGCGTCGTGACGCTCACCGCCTTGCCTTGAAGAGATCAGGCCCCGGACAAGGACGACAAAGACAAGGAAAAGCCCGGGCGCGGTCACCGCTGACCGCCCCGGGCCTTTCCCGAACTCCCGGCCACGCACATCCCGACCCCGAGGAGGGATCGGCCACGCAGTGGCCGGTTCGCGGCCGTCCCGTCGATCAGGCGCCGTTGCGTAGGCGACGAAGGAGCAAGCAACGGTGCCTGATCGCGGGACCAAGGGGCCGCGAACTCGAGCGCGCCAGCGCTCCGACTAACGCAGCATCTCGGCGACCAGGAAGGACAGTTCCAGCGACTGCTGGGTGTTCAGGCGCGGGTCGCAGGCGGTCTCGTAGCGGTCCTCGAGATCGAGGTCGGAGATGTCCTGCGCGCCGCCGAGGCACTCGGTGACGTTCTCGCCGGTCAGCTCGATGTGCAGGCCGCCGGGGTGGGTGCCCAGGGCGTGGTGCACCTCGAAGAAGCCCTGCACTTCGTCGACGATGCGGTCGAAGTGGCGGGTCTTGAAGCCGGTCGAGGACTCGTGGGTGTTGCCGTGCATGGGGTCGCACTGCCAGATCACCTGGTGGCCGGTGGCCTGGACCTTCTCGATGATGGGCGGCAGCACGTCGCGGACCTTGCCGTTGCCCATCCTGGCGACCAGGGTGAGCCTGCCCGGCTCGTTGTTCGGGTCGAGGCGCTCGACGTACTCCACGGCCTGGTCGGGCGTGGTGGTCGGGCCGATCTTCAGGCCGATCGGGTTGGCCAGCAGCTCGGCCAGCGCGATGTGGGCGCCGTCGAGCTGACGGGTGCGCTCACCGATCCACAGGAAGTGCGCGGACAGGTCGTAGAGCAGCGGCTCGCCGGTCTCGCTTTCGCTCAGCCGCAGCATCGCGCGCTCGTAGTCGAGGACGAGGGCCTCGTGCGAGGCGTAGATGCGGGCCGACTTCAGGCTCGGGTCGTTGACCTGGCAGGCGGTCATGAACCGCAGGCCGCGGTCGATCTCCTCGGCCAGCGCCTCGTAGCGGGCGCCCGCGGGCGACTGGGCGACGAAGTCACGGTTCCAGTCGTGCACCTGGTGCAGGTCGGCCATGCCGGCGCTGGTCAGCGCGCGGACCAGGTTCATCGCCGCGCTGGCGTTGGCGTACGCGCGGACCAGGCGCGACGGGTCGTGGCGGCGGACGGCCTCGTCGGCGACCAGCGAGTTGACCATGTCGCCGCGGTAGGACTTGAGGCCGAGCGCGTCGACGTCGGAGGAGCGCGGCTTGGCGTACTGGCCCGCGATCCGCGCCACCTTCACCACCGGCAGGCTCGCGCCGTAGGTGAGCACGACGGCCATCTGCAGCAGGGTGCGGATGTTGCCGCGGATGTGCGGTTCGGTGTTGTCGGCGAAGGTCTCCGCGCAGTCACCGCCCTGCATGAGGAACGCCTCACCGCGCGCGACGGCGGCGAGCTGGGACTTGAGCTCCTCCACCTCGGCGGGCAGGCAGATCGGCGGCACGCTCTCGAGCACGGTGCGCATCGTCGCGGCCTCCTCGGCGTCCCACGACGGCTGCTGCAGGGCGGGCCGAGCCAAGGCGGCGTCGAGTCGGCTGCGCAATTCCGCGGGAAGCGGCGGCAGTTCCGGCAGGCGGTCAATGGGTACGTCGACGGTCCAGGTCACCAGATCAGAATACGTAACCCGCGCGCAGAACCCCACCGCCGGGCCGGTCGAGGTGAAGCTGGCTTCGCTGCCCTCACGCCGGGCAAACACGCGAGTTGGTGAAGTGGCATCCGGGTCGCGACACCGCGGCCACCCCGAGAAAGGTTTACCGACGATGAAGTGGAACTACCTGGCATCGCGCACCAGTGTTGGTACGGCGCTGGTGACCGGTCTGGTCGCGCTCGCCACCGCGGCCACCGTCGGCACGGCGACCGCCGCGCCGGGCGACCGAACCCATCCGATGCTCGACACGACGTGCTCGGCGGAACAGATCGAGGCGGCCCTCGCCGCGGTCGCGCCCGATCTCGCCCAGAAATTGGCGCAGCACCCCGAGCATCGCGCGAAACTCGCCGAACTGCTGGCGAAGTCGCCCGAGGAGCGGCGCATCCTGTTCCAGCAGCGCCAGGGCGAGCACACCGGTCACCACGACGGGAGCCGCGACGGACAGCATGACCGGATGCTCGAAGTGCTCAGGGTGTGCGACACCTACTGATCGACCGAGTGGGTAGCGCTAGGGCGTTGCGGCGGCGGGCACCGACACCGTGATGATCAGCCCGCCGTCGGGATCGGCCGCCGCGTGCACGGTGCCACCGTGCGCGTCGGCCACCGATCGGACGATGGACAGTCCGAGGCCCGCGCCGCGGCGGGCGCCGGGGTCGGTGGCACGGCGGGTGGTGTCGGCGGCGCGGCGGAACGGCTCGAACAGGCCGTCGAGTTCGAATTCCGGCACCACCCGGCCGGTGTTGGCGACGGTCAACCGGACGACTCCGGTCTCGGTCGCGCACTCGATGCGCACCCGGCCGCCCGGTCGGTTGTACCGCACCGCGTTGTCGACGAGGTTGTGCACCAGCCGCTCCAGCAGGATCGGGTCGCCGTCGACCGGCGCGGGCGCCACGTCACAGTCGATCGACACCTGCGCCCCGGTGGCCTCGGTCGTGCTGAGTTCTGCCACATGCCGGGCGATACCCGCCAGGTCACAGCGCTTGCGCTCGATGAGCTGCTGTTCGCTCGAGACCAGCAGCAACAGCCCGTCGATCAGACGTTCGTGACGTCCGTTGACCGCGAGTAGGGTCTCGCCGAGCTGCCGCAACGATGCGGGGGCGTCCGGCCGGTCCAGTGCCACCTCGATCAGGGTGCGGTTGATCGCCAGCGGGGTGCGCAGTTCGTGGGAGGCGTTGGCGACGAAGCGGCGCTGGCCGTCGAAGGCACGGTCGAGTCGTTCGAGCATCGCGTCGAACGTGTCGGCGAGGTCTTTGATCTCGTCGGGCGGCCCTTCCAGCGCGATGCGTTCGTGCAGGCTGCGGTCGGCCACCCGGCGCGCGGTCGCGGTGACCCGCTGTAGCGGCTGCAGTGCCCGCCCGGCGAGCAGCCAGCCGAAGCCCGCGGCCGCGATCCCGACCACGGCGAGCGCTGTCAGCGACGAGATCAGCATCGCCCGCAGCACGTCGCGGCGCTCCTGTTCGGCCTGCGCGGTGATGGCCTCGGCGAGCCGTTCGGTGCCGGGCATCCGGTCGCCCAGCGCCAAGTGCTTGCTGATGATCATGTGCGTCGCTGCCACGGGCCGCCGGTCCAGCCATTGCTCGAGCGAGAAGTACATCACCGCGATCAACACCGCGCCGGCGACGAAGAACGACGCCGCGTACAGCAGGGTCAGCCGCAGCCTGATGGTCGAGCGTGGGCGGCTCATCGGATGCGGTAGCCCGCGCCGGGCTCGGTCTCGATCAGCGCCGGCTCCCCGAGCTTGCGGCGCAACATCATGATCGTGTACCTGACCACGCCGGTGAACGGGTCGATGTTCTCGTCCCATGCCTTCTCCAGCAGTTGTTCGGCCGACACCACACCGCCGTCGGCGCGCATCAGCTCACGCAGCACCGCGAACTCCTTGCGTGACACCGTGATCGGCAGACCGTCGCGGGTCAGCGCGCGGCGGTGCACGTCGAGGCACAGCCCACCGCGGCGCAGGACCGGAGGGGTGGCCGGGTGCGCCCGGCGCCCGAGCGCCTGGACCCGGGCGACCAGTTCGGCGAAGGCGAACGGCTTGGTCAGGTAGTCGTCGGCGCCCAGCCCGAGACCGGCGACCCGCTCCCCGATCCCGGCCGCCGCGGTCAGCATCAGCACGCGGCTGTCCACGCCGTGCTCGATCATCCAGCCGCACACCTGGTCGCCGGACGCGCCGGGGATGTCGCGGTCCAGGACGACGACGTCGTAGTCGTTGACCGGCACGCGTTCCAGTGCCGCGTCACCGTCGTAGACCACATCCACCGCCATCGCGTGCCGTCGCAGCCCCGTGCCGATCGCGTCGGCCAATATCGTCTCGTCTTCGACCACAAGCACCCGCACGGGCGATATCTTGCCCGCCGACCCTGTTTGTTCGCTGTGAGGTCACAGCCATACCCGTGCGCGGCGCGCGCGAACCGCCGACATAGGGTTTCGGTCAACCCATCGTGGGTTACGGACCGTGCCGTCCCGCCGGACGGTCACGGCCGCCCACCGGCACGAAGAGGCGATCTCCCTGCGATATTTCTACGACTCGGAATTCATCGAGGACGGCGTGACGATCGATCTGATTTCGATCGGCGTCGTCTGCGAGGACGGGCGCGAATACTACGCGGTGTCCACCGAATTCGACGCGGGGCGGGCTGGGCCGTGGGTCCGCAGGCACGTGCTGCCGAAGCTGCCGCAGGCGGGATCACCGCTGTATCGCACCAGGGAACAGATCCGCGACGACCTGTTCAAGTTCTTCCTGCCCCGGCCGAGCGTGCAGCCGGAGCTGTGGGCCTGGGTGGGCGCCTACGATCACGTCGCGCTGTGCCAGCTGTGGGGTGACATGACCGCGCTGCCCAAGGGCATGCCGCGCTACACCAACGAGTTGCGTCAGCACTGGGTCGCGCACGGCAGTCCCGAGCTGCCGCCCATCCCCGGCGACGCGCACGACGCGCTGGCCGACGCCAGGCACAACCTGGCCAAGTTCGAGGCGATCGAGGCCTACCGGCGCACCCCGCGCCTTTGAGCCGAAACAAGGGAAAGGCCCCGAGTCGCAGCGACTCGGGGCCTTTCTCGTTGTGCTAGCGCGGTCAGTGACCGTGCGGTTCGTCACCGTTGGCGCGTGCCTGCTCGTTCGCGAGCGCGGTGAGCATCTTGTGCTCCTCGATGTGCTCGTTCTCGAAGTAGGCGTCGGACTCGGCCTTCGGGTCGGCCCGCAGGAAGCTACCGGTGCCCGGCTTGCCCGCCGAACCCAGCTTGTTCATCTTCTTGGGCACCGGGGCGCCCTGGTACTCCAGCGGGATCGCGTGGCCGTGGTCGTCGACCGGGCCGAGCGGCTGGTGCACCTCGATGTACTCACCGTGCGGCAGGCGCTTGATGACACCGGTCTCGATGCCGTGCTCGAGCACCGCCCGGTCACTGCGCTGCAGGCCGATGCAGAACCGGTAGGTCACGAAGTACGCCAGCGGCGGCAGCAGCAGCACGCCGATGCGGCCGATCCACGTCGTCGCGTTCAGCGAGATGTCGAACTTGAACGCGATGATGTCGTTGACACACGACAGCGTCAGCACCACGTAGAACGCGATGGACATGGCACCGATGGCGGTACGGACCGGCACGTCGCGCGGACGCTGGAGCAGGTTGTGATGCGCCGTGTGATCGTTGGTGAGGCGCTTCTCGATCCACGGGTAGGCGATCAGCAGGGTGAACACCAGACCCATGACGAGGGCGACCCAGAACACCGCCGGGATCGTGTAGCGACCCAGGTAGAGCTCCCACGGCGGCATCAGGCGCGCCATGCCGTCGGTCCACATCATGTAGAAGTCGGGCTGCGAACCCGCCGAGACCTGCGACGGGTTGTACGGGCCGAGGTTCCAGATCGGGTTGATCTGCAGGACACCACCCATGATGCCGACGATGCCGAGGGTGAACGCGAAGAACGCGCCCTGGTCCGCGGCGAACACCGGCACGATGCGCGCGCCGACCACGTTGTTCTCGGTCCGGCCGGGGCCGGGGAACTGGGTGTGCTTCTGGTACCAGACCAGCGCGACGTGCGCGCCGATCAGCGCCAGGATGATGCCGGGCAGCAGCAGCACGTGCGCGACGTAGAGGCGCGGGATGATGATGTCGCCGGGGAAGTCGCCGCCGAACATCAGCCAGTGCATCCAGGTACCGATCACCGGGATACCGATGGTGATACCGGAGAACGCGGCCCGCAGACCGGTACCGGAGAGCAGGTCGTCGGGCAGCGAGTAGCCGAAGAAGCCTTCGAACATCGCCAGGATCAGCAGCAGCGAGCCGATCACCCAGTTCGCCTCACGCGGCTTGCGGAACGCGCCGGTGAAGAAGATGCGGAACAGGTGGATGATGATCGACGCCGCGAACAGCAGGGCCGCCCAGTGGTGGATCTGCCGGACGAACAGACCGCCGCGCACCTCGAAGGAGATGTTCAGCGCGGTCTCGTAGGCCCGCGACATGCCGACGCCGCGCAGCGGCTGGTAGGCGCCGTCGTAGGTGACGTGCGCCATCGACGGGTCGAAGAACAGCGTCAGGTACACACCCGACAGCAGCAGGATGATGAACGCGTACAGCGCGATCTCACCGAGCAAGAACGACCAGTGGGTCGGGAAGACCTTGTTGATCGACCGCTTCATGAACGCGGCGGCGCGATACCGCTCGTCCATCTCGTTGGCTTGGTTCGCCACCAGAGTGCTCATGAACGACGCTCCCAGAAGGCCGGGCCGAGCGGCTCGATGAAGTCGCCGTTGGCGACCAGGAAGCCCTCGGAGTTGACGGTGATCGGCAGCTGAGGCAGCGCGCGGGCGGCCGGACCGAAGACCGGCTTACCCCACTCGGTCGCCGAGAACTGCGACTGGTGGCAGGGGCACAGGATGCGGTTGGTCTGCTGCTCGAACAGTGAGGTCGGGCAACCGAGGTGGGTGCAGATCTTCGAGTAGGCGAAGTAGTCGCCGTAGTTGAAGCTCTCCTGGCCCTTGCGCTTGATCGCCTTCTCCGCGTCGGCGGTGCGCAGACGGATCAGCATGACCGCGTTGCGGATGCCACGCAGCGACTGCAGCGTCTCGTGCGCGTCGCCACGCCACTTCTCTTTCCACGGGAACACCGTTTCCATGGCGCCCGCGTCCAGGTCCTCCGGACGCACCAGCACGATGTCATCGGGACGGCCGGTGTCGCGGCGGATGTAGATGGTCTCGCCCGGGTAGTCCGGGGTCCAGCCCGACACCCACAGCGGCGACTTGTCGCGCTTGGCCCACGGGTTCTTCACCATGCCGCCGATGAACACCAGCAGCGAGCCGATGCCGAGCACGCCGACGCCCGCACCCGCGGTGCCGAGCATCATCTTGCGGCGACCCAGGGTGGAGGTGTCGAGCGCGTCCTGCAGCTCGGCCGCCAGGGTCCGGCGCTCGACCTCGTCCGACGGGCCGTCGTGGCGCTGCTGGATCGAGATCTCGGCGGGGATGAACCGCTTGCGGATCAGCACGACCGCGATACCGATGACCAGCACCGAGATGCCGAAGGTCAGGCCGACGAGCGGGGTGAACAGCGCGTAGGCCTGGTGGCCTTCCTGGCGGTTGCCCTTCCACTCCCACGGCCAGAACAGGAAGACACCGATCAGCGCGGCCGCGGCGAGGCCGGAGATGGCGAACCAGAACGTGACCGCACGCTCGGCGCGCTTCTCGGCGCGGGTGCCAGGCACCGGCCACCGCTCGCCGCGGTACGCGACCTCGACGTCGTCACGCGCGGTGCCGAGCTCGACCAGCTCGTCGCGCGTCATCGCGTCCAGTTCGTCTTCGGTGGGTTCGCGACCCATGTCGCTTCGCTCCTGTCCACTCATGACTGCGTCCTATCCGACATGCTCGCCTTCGCGCGCTGACCGATCATGGCTGCGCCCCGTCCGGACATGCTGGGGCGCGCTGCGTGGTTACGCTGCGCTGCCGCCTCCGCGCGCTGACCGATCATGTCCGTGATCCGATCCACATCGCGGCGCCGACCACGGCGGTGATGCCGATGACCCAGATCGCCAGGCCTTCGGTCGCCGGACCGAAACCGCCGAGGTCCCAGCCGCCGGGCGCCTTCTCCTCGGCCGCGTTCTTGACGTAGGCGACGATGTCGCGCTTCTCCTCCGGCGACAGCTGCCGGTCGGAGAACTTCGGCATGTTCTGCGGGCCGGTGACCATCGCGTTGTAGATCTGCGCCTCGTTGGCAGGCGCCAGCGTGGGCGCGAACTTGCCGCTGGAGAGCGCACCACCGCGGGCGGTGAAGTTGTGGCAGGAGGCGCAGTTCATGCGGAACAGCTCCGAGCCACGGGCGATGTCGTCACCACGCAGCGATTCCTGCGCGATCTCGCCGTTGGCGTCGCGGATCACCGAGGGGCCACCGCCGTTGGCGGCGACGTACGCGCCGATCGCGTCGGTCTGATGCGCGTCGAACTTCTCCGGCTTGCGCATCGCCTGGGCTTCGTTGCGGGTCATCGGCATGCGGCCGGTGGACACCTGGAAGTAGACGGCGGCCTCGCCGACACCGATCAGGCTGGGACCACGTTCTTCCACACCCTGCAGGTTGGCGCCGTGGCAGGTGATGCACGAGGTGTCGTAGAGCTGCTTGCCCTCGCGGATGAGCGCGGACTGATCCTCGTGCGCGGTGGCGATCTGCGGCTCGGGAGTGAGCGCCGTGGCCAGGAAGCCGGCCCCGACCAGACCCACCAGCAACGCGAGACCGCCCGCGATACGACGGCGAACGCGACGCTGCTTACGCGTCTTGGCGGCCTGACCGTTGCCGGGGCCAGCGGGCTCTGGGGCCGACGGGGGAGATGAACTCATCTGTGTCCCTTTGGAGTAGACGGAACCGACTTGTGCAAATGCTGTGCGCCCGCGCCTAGCGGACGAAGTAGATCGTGGCGAACAACCCGATCCAGACGATGTCGACGAAGTGCCAGTAGTAGGACACCACGATCGCGGCTGTCGCCTGCGCGGGCGTGAACTTGCTCAGCGTGGTGCGGATCAGCAGGAACACGAACGCGATCAGACCGCCGATCACGTGCAGGCCGTGGAAGCCGGTGGTGATGTAGAAGACCGAGCCGTAGGAGCTGCCTGCGATCGAGGTTCCCTCGTGGACCAGGTGGTAGTACTCGTAGCCCTGGCCGAACACGAAGAAGGTGCCCATCGCCAGGGTGATCATGTACCAGCGGCGCAGGCCGAACACGTCGCCTCGCTCCGCGGCGAACACGCCCATCTGGCAGGTGAACGACGATGCGATCAGCACGGCCGTCACCGGGATGGCGAGCGTCATGTTCAGCTCGGTCGGCTCCGGGGGCCAGTTGCCGTGCGCCTGCGCGCGCGCAACGAAGTACATGGCGAAGAGGCCGGCGAAGAACATCAGCTCGCTCGACAGCCAGATGATGGTTCCGACGCTGACCATGTTGGGCCGGTTCAGCGAATGCACACGCTGAGTAATGGCCGATCCTGGGGTGCCTACTGCGGTCGTCACGGGGTAAGTATGACTCTTCGTAGTACGACAGCTGTACCCGGGTACGAAACTTTGTCGCGCACGGCGGAAAACCCACGCACAGAGGGGGTCCGCGACCCCCGTCGGCGTGTTGGCGACGATCACGTGACGGCTCATTGTGACAGCGTTGGATGTGGATAACCTGAGACGAGGAGGCGGCGATGGTCGTGGTGCGGATGTGGCGGCGGTTGTTCGGTGGAAACGCGCAGGCGCTCGACCCGGCGCGGGCCGATCTGGTCGTGGTCGCGTCGAGTTTCGACGATGTCGAGGCTTGTTCGGCGGCGCTGGACCGGGCGACCGGCCTGGATCGGGAGGCCGAGGCGGTTTTGCGCCACCACCTGCGCCTGCCCGCCGGGCAGCTCGACGCGGCCTGTGAGATCGCGGGTTACGACGGCTACACCCGCGCCGAGCCGGTGCGGGCGGCCGACGACGAGCTGGTGCCGATCATCCTGCAGCGGGTGCAGGTACTCGACCCGCTGAGCTGCTCGCAGGAGCGTTCGCGGATGGCCGGGCTCGCGCAGCGTCACGACGGTGTCGCCGACGGCTGGGACGCGCTGCAGCCGCCTCGTCCCGCCCCTTAAACTTGCGCAGCGGCGCAATAGGGTTGCGCAATACAGGCGCGCGCGAGAAGAGTTCGCGCGACGGTGTCGGTCGAGAAGAAGGATGCGGAGCAGATGAGCGTGCGCAGCTGGCCCCAGGTGCTCGGAACCCTCGCCGACGGTGGTGACCTGGCCGCGGACGACACCACCTGGGTGATCGACGAGATCTTCACCGACAACGCCACCGCGGCCCAGATCGCGGCCTTCGGCGTCGCCATGAAGATCAAGGGCCCCACTCCCACCGAGCTGGCAGGCATGGTCGCGGGGATGCTCGGGCACGCGCGCCTTGTCCATGTCGACGGCGACGCGGTCGACATCGTCGGCACCGGCGGCGACCGGTCCGGCTCGGTGAACATCTCCACCATGTCCTCGGTGGTCGTCGCCTCGGCGGGTGTGCCGGTGGTCAAGCACGGCAATCGGGCCGCCTCGTCGAAGTCCGGTGGCGCCGACGTGCTGGAGGCGCTGGGCGTGAAGCTGGCGCTGGGCCCGGAGTCGGTGGCGCGGTCGGTGCGCGAGGCCGGGATCGGCTTCTGTTTCGCGCCGCTGTTCCATTCCGGGCTGCGGTTCGCCGGTCCGGCGCGCAAGGAGATCGGCATCCCGACCGTGTTCAACGTGCTCGGGCCGCTCACCAACCCGGCACAGCCGCGGGCGGGGCTGATCGGCTGCGCGTTCGCCGATCTCGCGCCGGTGATCGCTGGCGTGTTCGCCGAACGTGACGCCAGTGCGCTGGTGGTGCGTGGGCGCGACGGGCTCGACGAGATCACCACCTCCGACCTCACCGATGTGTGGGTGGTCAGCGGTGGACGGATCAGGCAGACCGTGATCGATCCGACGCGCCTTGGTATTCCCCGCGTCGAGCTGGACGCGCTGCGCGGTGGCGACGCCGAGGTCAACGCCGGAATCGCCCGCGAGGTGTTCGCCGGGACGCCGGGCCCGGTCCGCGACGCGACCCTGCTGAACTCCGCCGCCGCGATCGTCGCCTACGACCTCTCGCGCGGGGTCGGCGACGCCGACCTGGATCTGGATGCCGCGCTGGCGGGCGGGCTCGAGCGCGCCGCGGCCGCCGTCGACAGCGGCGCGGCGGCGAAACTGCTGCAGAGCTGGGCCGAGCTCACCAGGACCCTCGACGAGGGCTGAGCGAAAGCCTCACTCCCCCAGCGAGAATCCGGCTTCCACGTCGTGGCTGGAATACGACTTGAACGCGATGTGGGTGGTGGTGCGGACGACGCCTGCCACCTTGTCGATGCCGCTGGTGACGACCTCGGCGATGCGTTCGTGATCGCGGACCCGCACGATCGCGATCAAGTCGACGTCGCCCGCGCAGGAGTAGACCTCGGCGACTCCGGCGGTGTCGGCGAGCGCCTGCGCGGTCTCGGGGATGCGAGAGTTCTCGGCCTGGATCAGCACGATCGCGGTAATCATGGGATCAGCCTAGAACTTGTGGCCGCTCGGTGGCCGCTTTGAACCGTCGCATCAGCTCACGGCTCTTCACACCGGGCGCCGATTCCACCGAACTGGACACATCGACGCCGTAGGGGCGGTGGCGGGCGATGGTGTCGGCGACGTTGCCGGCGTCGAGTCCACCGGCCAGCACGACCTTGCCCGGCAGTGCGCGCACCCAGTCGGGGAACTCCTCGAAGATCCCGGAGCCCGCGCTGGCGTCGTAGAAGAAGTATTCGCTGGTCTGCCCGGGTGCGGGCGGGGTCGAGGAGCAGAAGGCGAGGTTCGGCAGGTCGGCCCACTGGTAGAGCTGCACGACGTCGAACGCGTCGGCCACCTCGGCGACCTCGGCCGCTTCCAGGGCGACGACGAACGTGGTGATCCGGCCGCGCGCGTAGTCGGCGAGGGCGCGGGCCTGCTCGGGGGTGCGGTACCGCTTGCTCTTGGGCGTGACCATGACGCCGATCGCGGAGTACCCCAACTCGACGGCCCAGTCGATCTGTTCCTCGGTGGTCAGGCCGCACACCTTCACGAACATTCGCGCCTTCGCCCTTTCTCCCGCTGTCACCGGACGTGACAGGCGGTTCCATGATCCTCCCGCCGGGAGGTCACCGTTGCGCCAGGTACTGCTCCTCCGCGCTGACGGTGGTCGCGGCGGTGCGCGCCAGCTGGGCCCAGCCCTTCCAGCGGGCCGCGCCGTGCAGTGGTTCGCGGTAGCCCTCGCTGGTGCGGACGATGCGGGCGCCGGGCTTGGTGAGCCAGCGGGCGATGACGCCCACCTCCTCGGGGGATGCGCCGCGCAGCGGGGGAATGTCGTCGTCGGGCAGTGGTCCGCAGCCGAACAGGGCGTCAGCGGCTTCCGTCGCGACACCCTCGATTCGCCGTCGCGACCTGTTACCCGACGATGCCGCATCACCCAGGTCCGGAATCACGGTTTCGGCCGCCACGACGATCTGGTCGACGACGGCCATCGGCGGAGTCCCCCGGCGGGCAGTGCCCGCGGCGGCGAGGCGTCCGTAGCGGATGACCGAGAATTCCCAGCCGCCCGCGCCGTCGGGCAGGGCGACGATCAATTCCGCGACGCGCGCAAGTGCGGCCAGGCGCTGGGTGCGGTGCAGCATGGTGACCACCGCGGCCGTGCGGTCGCGCAGCCGGGCGGCAGCTTCGAAATGTTGGGCTGCGGAATGGATTTCGACGCGATCGAGCATGGCGCGCAGCAGCGTGTCGGCGCGGCCGGTGAACAGGTCACGGACCGCCTGCACGGCGGGCGCGTAGCTCGCGGCATCGAGGTCGCCGTGCTGGCGCGCGGCTGGACAGCCGCCGACGACCGCGGGCGGGCAGGTGTGTTTCACCGCGCGGGTGAGGCGGGTGGCGCAGGTTCGCAGTCCGGCGAACTCGGCGATCGTCGCGGCCACGTCGACGGCGTCGGTGCGAGAACCGAACGGCCCCAATGCTGTTCGCGTCGGGGTGCGCACGGCGACGAGCCGGGGGAATGCCTCGTCGCTTATCGTGAGCCACCAGCCGCGCCGGGGGAACTTCGAGCGGCGGTTGTACGGCGGCGCGTGCGCGGCGAGCAAACGCAGCTCGCGCACACCCGCTTCCAGACCGTGCGCGCACACCACATGGTCGACCCGGATCGCCAGTGCCACCATCTCTTTCATCCGGCCGCGGGTCTCCGAACCGGTGAAGTAGGTGCGGACGCGGCGGCGCAGATTGACCGCGGTCCCTATATAGAGGACTTCGTCGGACGGACCGCGGAACAGATACACCCCGGGCGAAGTCGGCAGATCGCCGGCGAAAGTGCGCTTGGCCCGCTGGGTTCCGGTGACGCCGGGCAGGTAGTCGAGCAGTTCGGTGAGGCTGTGCACGCCCTGGTTGCCGACCCTGCCGATCAGCGCGTGCAGCACGTCGACGGTGGCGCGGGCGTCGTCGAGGGCCCGGTGGGTCGGGGTGGTCGACGCACCGAGGATCTGGGCAAGCACCCCGAGTCGCGCCGAGGGCGCCTCGTCGCGGGTGAGCACCCGTCGCGCCAGTTTCACCGTGCACAGCACCTGCGGGTTGGGCCAGGTGATGTCCTGGCGCGCCGCGGCGGCTTTCAGGAACGCGGTGTCGAAGCGGGCATTGTGCGCCACCAGCACCGCGCCCGCCGCGAACTCGAGAAAGCCCGGCAGCACAGCCTCGATCCGCGGCGCCTCGTACACCATCGCCGTGGTGATCCCGGTGATCTGCACGATCGCGGGCGGGATCGCGAACCCCGGATTCACCAGGGTCGCGAACTCCCCCAGCACTTCTCCCCCGCGCACCTTCACCGCCCCGATCTCGGTGATCGAATCCCCGTCCGGGCTGGTCCCGGTCGTTTCCAGGTCGACGACGACGAAGGTGGTGTCGTACAGCGGAGTATCGAGTTCGTCGAAGGCCAGCTGACGGGCGGCAGCCGGGAGCGGAACGGGATCGGGCACGGCGAGCAGCGTAGGACGGGGGTCCGACACGCTCGCCGTGCCCGACGGTCCGCGCGGTGGTCGCCGCAGGCAGGCACCGACGCCTGGGGCAGGCGCAACGGATCCGGCTGCGGCGCGGGGGTCAGCGTTGGGTCGGCGGTGACCAGTTCGGCGGGAGCGTCAGGCGAGGTCGCGGTGTCGGCCAGAGGTTCCCCGTCGGCGATCGGTCCATCGGGAGCTGCGACGGGATCCGCGGCGGCTGGATGTACTCCGACGGCAGCCGGTAGTGCGAAGGCAGGGTCCGCGAGGCCGGGATATTCGACGGGGCATCGGAACCGGCGGTCATCACGCCGCGAGCTATCGCGACCACGAGGAACACCACCAGTCCGACCGCGAGTCGTCCGCCGCCACCACCTCCCGATCGGCTCTTCCCCAGATATTCCTCGCGCCATTCCGGGGCCGGTCGCGCGGGAGCTGGTCGCACAGCGGCCGGTCGCACGGGAGCCGGTCGCTCTGGTTCCGGCAGCTCGGAGGACTCCGGTGCGGTCTCGGCCTCCTGCGGACTCGACAGGGTCGGCGGCGGCGCGTCGTCGGCATCGTCCACCAAGCCGGCAATCTGCGCCAGCAGCTCGCGAACCTCAGGCGCATAGGCCGGATCCAGCTGGGCGACCCGCACCAATCGCTCTCGCGCGGCGTCCCAGTGTTCCTTCTCCAGGTCGTGGCGCGCGAGCAGATACAGCGCCTCGGTGTTGTCCGGGTCGAGGCGGAGCGCTTCGACGAAGGCCGCACGGGCCGCCACTCCCCGTTTCGACCACGCGCCGGAGTTGTGCCACAGCACCCGGCCGCGAACCACGTGCAGCAACGCGTCTTCCGGCGCCAGCTCGATCGCGTCATCGATGGCCGCGAGCGACTCGTCCCGGTCACGGTGCACGAGGGTGGTGGCCAGCAGGCGATGGCACTCGGCTGACCACGGATCGAGTTCGACACATCGGCGGGCAGCGGCCAGTGCCGCGTCGTCGTGCTCGGCGCCGTCGGCACCCACCGCGATGCACGCGCGCATGAGCCCGTGCTCACTGATCGCGAGCAGCTTCCACGCGAACAAGTTCACCGGATCGAGGCGCAATGCCGTGCGCACCGGCTCGACTGCCTCGGCGTACCTGCCCGGCCGCAGCCAGGAATAGGCCAGGTGCGCGTGCGCTTGACTGCTGTCCGGTTCCGCGGCGAGCATCGGCGCCAGCATCGTCCTGGCTGCCTCGTAGCGGCCCAGGTCGATCAGGAGCTTGACCTTGTCGAGTTGTTCCTCGCTCATCGCGCTCGGCTCAGCGCTGCTTCATCCGCTTGAGATAGATCGCCAGCTCGTCATAGCTGCCGTCGCCGTTGGCGAATTCGACCACATTGCGGGCGGATTCGAACCAGGCGCCGGTGCTCGGCCGGATCTGGGCCAGCGCGGTCCGCACGTCGGCCATGCCGATCGGGCGCACCTCCCCCGAGCGCATGGAGTCCGCCATCGCCAGCTGGGTAGCGGAGGTGCACACGTGGGCGAGGTCGGCGCCGGAGAGGCCATCGGTGTGCGCGGCCAGCGCGGCCAGGTCGATGCCCGCCACCGGGCGGTCGCGCAGGTTGTAGTGCAGGATCGAGCGGCGGGCGGGCGCGTCGGGCAGGCCGACGAAGACCATCCGGTCGAACCGGCCCGGCCTGCGCAGCGCGACGTCGACATCCCACGGATGGTTGGTCGCGCCGAGCACGAACACGCCCTCGTTGCTGTGGGTGGCCGAGTCCATCTCGGTGAGCAGCTGGTTGACCACGGTGCGCATGGTCGAGGAGCCGTGCATCTGGCTGCGCTTGTGGCCGAGCGCGTCGACCTCGTCGAGGAACAGCACGCACGGCGCGTTACGGCGGGCCATCTCGAAGATGCTGTGCACATTGCGCTCGCTGGCGCCCGTATAGATATCGAGGATGTCCGCGATCTCGATCGGATAGAAGTTGGCGCCCAGCTCACCGGCGACCGCCGAGGCGAGGAAGGTCTTGCCGCAGCCGGGCGGGCCGTAGAGCAGGAGCCCGCCGCGCGCCGAGGTGCCGAACGCCTTGGCCAGTTCCGGATTGCGCAGCGGGGCGAGCAGGGTCAGGTCCAGCTGGCGCTTCACCTCGTCCATGCCGCCGACATCGGCGAGGCGCAGGGTCGGGCGCTCCATCGTGGCGGCGTCGTCGTCGGTGACGAACTCGGTGGGCGCGGCGTCGACGAAGGCCGGTTCGATGATGTCGCCGACCTGATCCTCCGCGGCGGCCCAGTCGTACTCCGGCGCCGGGCCGGTTTCCGGCGCCGGTGAACCGCCGGACAGTGCGTTCGTGCAGCGCGTCATCAGGGCCAGGACCTGCGCGTTTCCCGGATGGTGGCCGAGCGCGACGCCGCAGTGGGCCAGCGCGTCGGCGTAGCGACCCCGGTCGAGATACAGCTCGATGACGCACACGCGCAGCGCGAGCACCTCCGGACTGCGCTCCACCATCGTCAGCAAGTCGGTCAATACCTGGTCGTCGGCCACCCGCGCCCCCTTCGAACTGCGAACATTCGGCCGTACCCTAACCGCCGCAACGGGATTCACGGAACCGGTAAACGTCAAGTCCCATCCACCGGGACGGCGCCAGGGCGCCGGGCCGACATGCTCGCCGCCGGCAATTCGCCGCGAGACTTTCGTTCCGATGCGAACAAAATAACCTTGGTCAGACCCGATTGAGACCGGGCTCACAGTTTGCTGGAAATCACATGACCGCGCCGAATTTCATCGGGTAAGAGCGATTACCGATCTGGGCATGCCGGAGCAGGCGACGCGCCGCCCGCGCGTACGACTGGTCGACCGACCGGTCGAAAACGCGACGCGCGGAGGCGACCTGGGGG
Source organism: Nocardia sp. NPDC055053 (assembly GCF_053608285.1). NCBI lineage: Bacteria > Bacillati > Actinomycetota > Actinomycetes > Mycobacteriales > Nocardiaceae > Nocardia > Nocardia sp. NPDC055053. The sequence goes on from NZ_JBSGVD010000031.1 coordinate 49,237, forward strand.
TTCCCCCCTAGGGGTAGACCAATAGGCCGCGAAGAAGCCCGTCGGCGACGCGCCGGGTAGCGGCCAGGAAGCCCGCAGAAGCGACCTGGCGTTATCTTTTCGTGATTGGTGTGACGCAGCTCGCAGGCGAAGTCGGCTGATATCGCGGAATTTGCTTCCCGGACCGATGTCCGACTTTACAAACCACCGTGATGTCTTCGTAACCTTTTCGAGACCTCACGGAGTCCCCTCGGACCGGAAACGGTGCAACGGGATGAAGCCCGCCGCGTCATACGGACACGGCGTCGTGGGGCAGATTGGAAGTACCCGCATCATGGCGACCAACACCGTCAAGCGTCAGGCGCAGCGAGCCGTTGCCGCCGGAGCCGTCGGCGCTGCCACCATCGGCGCGTTCCTCCTGCCGGCCGCTCCCGCGTCGGCGACGCCGGTCACCGTTCCCGGTATCGGCACCTTCGAGGTGCCCAACGAGATCCCGATCCCCCAGGGCATCCCCGGCATCGAGGCCCCCGGCGTGCCGCCGGTGTTCACCGCGCCGCGTGCCACCGCCGCTGACATCGCGCTCGACGCCGCCCTGAGCAAGGTCGGCTCCCCCTACGTCTACGGTGCCGCGGGCCCGGACGCCTTCGACTGCTCGGGTCTGGTCCAGTGGGCCTACCGTCAGGCCGGCATGGAGCTGCCGCGCACCAGCGGCGCCCAGCTCGGCGCGGGCACCCCGGTCTCGATCGACGACCTGCGCCCCGGCGACCTGGTGTCGTTCTACGGCGGCGGCCACTCGGGCCTGTACGCGGGTGACGGCAATGTCGTGCACGCCTCCACCGCGGGCACCCCGGTGCAGCTCGCCTCGCTCTCCTCGATGCCGTTCGCTGGCGCTCGCCGCTTCTGATCGACGGGTACGGTGCGTCGTTCGCGGGGAAGGGCGCACCGTGACCTCTCCGTGGCCTACTGGACACGGGCATACGCAGTTCCGTAACCTGATCGAGACCTTCTCGCGAGACGAGAAGGTCCGCTTCGGGTAAAGCGCTGTATCGGCGGACAACAAGAGAACGGGGCACGGCGCACTGTGACTGCACACCACCGGAATCCGCGCGTGCCGCGAGGCATCGCCGGAGCCATGTCCGCCGCGATCCTGGTGTGCGCCGCCTATGCCGCGGGCCCCTCCCTCGCCGATCCGGTCGCGCTGCCGGCCACCGCGGGCGACGCGATCGCCAGAATGGTCGACCTGTCCCGGCAGGCCGAGGCACTCAATCAGGCTTCGCTCACCGCGCAGCAGGACCTCGACGCCAAGCTGTCGGTCCAGCGCGAGGCCGACGACAAGCTCGCCGCGAGCACCGCCGTCGCCGATGCCGCCCGCGCCGAGGTGCGCAAGTTCCAGCCGATGATCGATCGCACCGCGATCGCCACCTACACCGGCGCGCGCACCGATCGCATGTTCGCGGTGCTGTCGAGCAATTCGCCGCAGCAGCTGCTGGACAAGATGTCCATGCTCGACGTGCTCTCCCAGCAGACCGCCGCGAGCGTGCGCGAGTTCAAGAAGGCCGCCGACAGCGCGACCGCCGCCGAATCCGTCGCCCGTGCCGCCGCCGACACCGCCCGCGCCGCGACGACGGCCGCGGAGTCCGTGCGCGCCGACGTCGACCGCAAGCGCAACGACCTCACCGTGGCCACCACCCAGGTCGTCGAGGCCTGGGGCGCGCTCTCGGCCAGGGACAAGTCCACGCTGGCCGGTTCCCCGTTCCCGCCCGGATTCGATCGCGATTCGCTGCTACAGGGCCTGGTCCCCGGCAGCGGCACCAGCGCGCTGGCCGCGGCCCTGACCCGCGTCGGCGATCCGTATGTGTGGGGCGCCACCGGCCCCGACCAGTTCGACTGCTCCGGGCTCGTGCAGTGGGCCTTCAAGCAGGTCGGCAAGAACGTGCCGCGCACCAGCTCCCAGCAGGCGAACTTCGGCACCCCGGTGGCCAAGGACGACCTGCAGCCCGGCGATGTCGTGCTGTTCTATCCCGAGATCTCGCACGTCGGTATCTACGCGGGCAACGGCATGATGGTGCACGCCTCCACCTTCGGAGTGCCGGTGGCCGTCGCGCCGATCAACACCACCCCGTACCACTCGGCCCGGCGATACTGAGCCGACGGTGACCGACCCGTCGCGCCGCTCGTCCGGCCTCCGTTCCTGGTTCTCGGCCAACGGCCGCCTCGAATTCGCCCTCACGCTCGCCTCGGTCACCCTGCTGACCGGGGCGTGCCTGGCCCTGATCCTGGTGCCGCGCAACGCGGGTCCGCTGCAACTTGCCACCGACGAGGCCGAGGTGCTCGACACCACCGAGGGCATCGACGACCCCCGGCTGACGCCGGTGCGGCGCGAGCTACAGCCGTTCGGCCCGATCCTGGTGCGCCGGGTCGCCGCGGGCGGCGAGGCCGACGCGCTGCTGGTGGCCCATCCTGGTCACCGTGCCGATCTGGATGTTCTCGAACGCGAGCTCGAGCTGGCGATCACCGATGTGAGCGCCGCGTGGGGTGTCGACTGGAATCGCGCGCCGGTGATCGTCGTCGCGGGGACCCCCACCGAGTTCACCGCCCTGACCAGGGCGGCGGGCGCGACGACCACCGCGGACGTGGCCGCCGTGTCGCTCACCGGCTCGTACGCGCCCGGTACCAGGCCCACCGACCAGCGGATCGTGTTCAATCCCGACGCGCGCCGCCGGGTCGGCGACGAGGGCCTGGCGACCCTGCTGCGCCACGAGCTCACCCACGTCGCGACCAGGGGCGCCACCACCGACGGCGCGCCGCTGTGGATGCTCGAGGGCTACGCCGAGTACGTCGCCCAGCGCGGCCAGGGCACCACTTTCTCCCAGGTCGCGCCGACCCTGACCACCCGGCTGCGCGCGGGCGCCCTGCCCACCGACCTGATCGCTGACGCCGACTTCACCGGGACCGACGCCGCCTACGCCTACGAATCCGCCTGGAGCGCTTGCGCTTTCCTCGCCGATCGCTACGGCCCCGCCACCCTCACCGAGTTATACAAACGGCTCGCGACCGGCCCACAGTCCCCCGCCGCCCAGGACGCCGCGTTCACCGCCGTGCTCGGCGCCTCGCGCGCCGAACTGCTCGACGGCTGGCGCGCCTGGCTGCGCGGCCGCGCCGTCTGACCACCGACGCTCACCTATTAGGTTGTTCACTTATGGCCCGAACTCTGCTGGTTACCAACGATTTCCCACCTCGGCCGGGTGGAATCCAGTCGTATCTGCACGCGCTGGCGAATCAGCTGCCGCCCGACGACCTGGTCGTCTACGCACCGCGCTGGCGTGGTGACAGTCACGAGAAGTTCGACGCCGCACAGAAGTTCCGCGTCGTTCGGCATCCGACGACGCTCATGCTGCCGACGCCCGGCGTGATCAAGCGGGCGGGCGCGCTGCTGCGCGAGCACGACTGCGACACCGTCTGGTTCGGCGCCGCCGCACCGCTGGCCGCGATGGCGCCGATGCTGCGGCGCGCCGGCGCCGAGCGCATTCTGGCCAGCACCCACGGCCACGAGGTCGGCTGGTCGATGCTGCCCGGCGCGCGGCAGGTGCTGCGCTCGATCGGCGAGAACACCGATGTCGTCACCTACGTCAGCAAGTACACCCGCGGCCGGTTCGCCTCGGCGTTCGGCCCGCGGGCCGCGCTCGAGTACCTGCCGCCGGGTGTCGACCCCGCCGAATTCCGGCCCGACCCGGCCGCACGCGCCGAACTGCGCGCCCGCTACGGCCTCGGCGACCGGCCGACGGTGCTGTGCCTGTCGCGCCTGGTCGCGCGCAAGGGCCAGGACATGCTGATCGTCGCCATGAACGAGGTGCGCGAACGCGTCGACGGCGCGGTCCTGGTGATCGCGGGCGGCGGACCCTACGAGACGCGGCTGCGCGGGCTGGCCGAGGCGCTCGGCGTCACCGACAGTGTCGTGTTCACCGGCCGGGTGCCCTCGGGTGAGCTGGCCGCCCATCACACCATCGCCGACGTCTTCGCCATGCCGTGCCGCACCCGCGGCGCCGGCCTGGATGTGGAGGGCCTCGGCATCGTCTTCCTGGAGGCGTCGGCGACCGGGGTGCCCGTTGTCGCCGGCAGCTCCGGCGGCGCGCCCGAGACCGTCCGGGAGGGCGAGACCGGGCTGGTCGTGCACGGACGCTCGGTCGAGCAGATCAGCGACGCGCTCGTCGAGCTGCTCACCGACCGCGACAAGGCGGCCGCGATGGGCGCCGCCGGCCGCGCGTGGGTGGAGCGGAACTGGCATTGGGACCGGCAGGGCGCCCGCTTGCGGGAGCTGCTGCGGTGACACCCCGGCCGGTACCGGTGTGGCGTCCACTACGCTCAGCGAGGTGAGCAGTATCCAGGTCGCAGATCAGACCTTCCTCGCGGCGCCGCCCGCCGCGATCGCCGACGTGCTGAGCGCCACCAACAACTGGCGCCGCTGGTGGCCCGACCTGCGCCTCGACGTGCGCGAGGACCGCGGCGACAAGGGCATCCGCTGGACGGTGGCAGGCCCGCTGACCGGCACCATGGAGGTGTGGCTGGAGGCCTGCGCCGACGGCGCCATCCTGCACTACTTCCTGCACGCCGAACCCACCGCGGCCAAGCCGATGTCGCCGCGCGCGCTGGCCGCGGCGAACCGGGCCCGCCGGGTCGCGGGCAAGACCATGTCGTTCGAACTGAAGGCCCGGCTCGAAGCCGGTCGACCCGCGGGCGTCGCGCCCGCGGCCGTCGCGGCGCCCTGACGACGCCACCGGCACCGACTGCTCGTCCCGCACGAAAGGAACCGTTGTCCGCCATGGCCGACCGGACCCAGAGATCGATTGTCATCGAGGCGCCGTCGAAGCAGGTGATGGCCGTCATCGCGGATCTGGAGTCCTACCCGGAGTGGGTGGCGGCCGCGCAGTCGGTCGAGGTGCTCGACACCGACGCGGCTGGCCGGGCGGCGACCGCGCGGTTCGTGCTCGACGCGGGCGTCGTCAAGGACACCTACGTGCTGACCTACACCTGGCGACCCGACGGCAACGCGGTGAGCTGGCGGCTGCTCAGCGGTGACCTGCAGAAAGCCCAGGACGGCAGCTACGAACTGCGTGAGCGGCCCGACGGCAGCACCGAGGTGATCTACGAGCTGACCGTCGACTTGAACATCCCGATGATCGGCATGTTCAAGCGGAAGGCCGAGAAGGTGATCACCGATACGGCCTTGAAGGAACTGAAGAAGCGGGTCGAGGGCTGAGCGCCCCGGGCGGTACCCGCGTCGAACTGTTCGTCGGCAAGGGCGGTGTCGGGAAGACGACGCTGGCCTGCGCGACGGGCATGAGCTACGCCCGCGCCGGGCGGCGGGTGCTGATCGCCTCGCTCGATCAGGCGCATTCGCTCGGCGACGCGCTCGGCTTCCGTTTCCCGCACGATCCGGGCACCGTCGCCGGGGTTGCCAGGGTGGCGCCCGGGCTCGAGGTGATCGAGATCGATTCCCTCGCCCTGCTCGAGGACCGCTTCCGTGACGTGGTGCGGATGCTGGCCAAGGGCGGCGGGCACGACCACGGCGTCGACCTGACCGCCATCGACCCGGCCGAACTCACCGGCCTGCCCGGCGTGCAGGAACTGCTGATGCTGGTGGAGATCGCCCAGTACGCGGAGGAGGACGACTGGGACGTCATCGTCGTCGACTGCCCGCCCTCGGCCGACATGCTGCGCATCCTCACCGCCCCGGACACCCTGCTCAACTATGTGGAGCGCCTGTGGCCCCGGCATACCCGCACGATGAGCGCGATCGGCCTCGATCTGCGCAAGGCGGTGCTGGCGGCCACGGTCGAGCGGATCGTCGGCGCGGTCACGCAGGTCCGCGACCTGCTCGCCGACCGCACCCGCACCAGCGCGCGGCTGATCACCGGACCCGAGCAGGTCGCCGTCGCCGAGGCGCGGCGGGTGCGCTCGGCGGCCGCGCTGCTCGGCCTGCGCCTGGACGCGGTGGTGGTGAACAAGGTGCTGGCCCCGGTCCCGCCGACCGGCGACAACGCCCATCCGGCCGTGCACTGGTACCTCAACCGGCGGGCCGAGCAACTCGAGGTGGTCGCGCGGCTGCACGAGCAGCTCACCGACGTCCCGATCCTGCTCGCCCAGCACGCCGGCGCCGAACCGGTGGGGGTGAACGCGCTGGTCGCGTTCTCCTATTCGGTCGACACGCTGCCCGGCCCGCACGCTCCGGGCGCGGATTCGGGCGAACCGATGGTTCGATGGGAGTCGGGTTCCGGTGTCGACTCCGTGTACGCGATGCGGATTCGGCTACCGGTTGTCGATCCCGGCACCTTGCGGCTGGGCCGAGTGGAGGACGATCTGATCGTGGGAGCCGACGGGGTGCGCACACGCGTACGGCTCGCGCCGGTGCTGCAACGCTGCACGGTGGCGGGCGCCGAACTCGACGACGGTCACCTCGTGGTCCGCTTCCGGCCCGATCCGCAGGTGTGGCCCGCCGATCCGAACTACACGAAGGCCACCGCAGATGAGCAGTGACAGGCAGTCCGACCGCCACGGCCACCCCGACGGTTTCGCCGAGTTCACCGAGGAGCTGCGGCTGCTGGCCGAAGTGCTCCTGGCCAGAGTCGAACCGGTGCTGCGCCGCACCGCCGCCGACGGCCAGGCCGATCTGGGCGGCTGCGCCTGGTGCCCGGTCTGCGCGGCCGCCGCCCTGGTGCGCGGCGAACACCACGACGTGGTCGCCGCCCTTGCCGACCACGGTACGTCGATGGTGACCGTGCTGCGCGAAGCGCTCGCCGGTGTCCCCGTCGAGCCGGTGCTGCCGCCGGAGTGGGCCGAACACGCCGCGGGACACCATGATTCGTCCGTCCACAACGGCACGACGCCCCACGGCCCGGCCACCGGCGCTCCCGAAGGCACCACCACTCGCCCCCCAGCTGCCGCGGCCGAAGGCGCACCCACCCGGGCCGCTGCCGCACCCACCGGCGCACACGCAGGCTCCGCCGCAACCGACCCCCGCAGACCGGACCGTCCCGCCGCTGCCCGAGCAGATCACGCGGATGCCCCTTCGGCCGACCGAGCCGCGACGGGACCGCACCACAACGGCACCACGGCGCAGCCCGAACACCCTGGCACCGCGGGCCGTTCCCGCCTGCGCTGGGGCACCGCGCGTCCCGACCCGGCAGCCAATCCCCGCCCCCGCCGGGTCGACGAATTCGCCGCTCCCCGTCAGCAAGGCGCACCGACCGGAACCGCGGCGGGCCCCACGGTGCGGCCGACGGATACACCGGGCACCGGACTCTTCGCGACGCCCCCGGCCGACGACCGGGACGACCGCTCGCGCACCACCCGCGCGCCAGGCTCGCGTTATGTCGACATTCCGGTGACGATCCGGGGATGACCCAGCGGATCGACCGTCAGCACCTGCTCACCGTCGGCATCGACGTCGGCGGCACGAACATCCGCGCCTCGGTCGTCGACGCCGAGGGTGAGGTGCTCGACAGCGTGCAGGCTCCGACCCCGCATTCGGCGCGCGCGCTCGAGGACGCCATCGACCGCTCGGTGCGCGAGCTGGCGCGCAGGCATCCGATCGCCGCGGTCGGCCTCGCGGTCGCCGGCTTCATCTCCGACGACCGCTCGACCGTCCTGTTCGCCCCGCACCTGCCCTGGCAGGATGCCCCGGTCGCGCAACGGCTCTCCGCGCGCCTCGGCCTGCCGGTGATCCTGGAACACGACGCCAATGCCGCGGGCTGGGCCGAATACCACTTCGGCGCCGCCGCGGGCGGGCACACCGTGGTCCTCGTCGCCATCGGCACCGGCATCGGCGCCGCCCTGCTCATCGACGGTCAGCTCTACCGCGGCAGCCACGGGGTCGCCCCCGAGCTCGGCCACCTGCAGGTGGTGCCCGCAGGCCGGGCCTGCGCCTGCGGCAAACGCGGCTGCTGGGAGCGCTACTGCAGCGGAACGGCACTGGCCGACACCGCGATCGAAATGCTGGCGACCGATCCGGTGCGCTCGGTGCTTGCCCGCGACGTGATCCACGATCCCGGCTCGCTGACCGGACGCCGGGTGGCAGGCGCCGCCCAGGACGGCGACCCGCTCGCGGTCAGGGTGATGGCCGACTTCGCGCGCTGGCTCGGGCTCGGCCTCGCCTTCGTCAGCGACATCTTCGATCCCGATCTGGTCGTGATCGCCGGTGGCGTGAGCAGTTCGGCGCCGCTGTTCCTGGACGAGGCGCGCGAGCACTACGCGCGCGCGGTCACCGGCGCCGGGCACCGGCCGCTCGCGCGGCTGCGCACCACCCAGCTCGGTGAGGCCGCGGGCATGATCGGCGCGGCGGAATTGGCCAGGGCGGCGGTCGACGCCCCGGTCGCGGGCCGGAGTGGGAGATGAGTGTCACAACACTGTGACTTGGCTACCGTCCTGGGTTGGTTGTGACCTGCGACCAGCGGTAAAGTCGGTTTCCGACGAGGCTGCACACCAAGATCCCGGTCCCGAAGAAAGGACGCCATGTTCTACTGGCTGCTCAAGTTCGTCTTTCCGGGACCATTCATGCACTTGTACAACCGGCCCGAGGTCGAGGGCGTCGAGAACGTCCCCACCGACGGGCCCGCGATCATGGCGGGCAATCACCTCTCCTTCTCCGACTGGCTGTTCGCGCCGCTGCTGTCCCCGCGCCGGATCAGCTACCTCGCCAAGGCGGAGTACTTCACCACCCCCGGTTTCAAGGGGCGCCTGCAGAAGTTCTTCTTCAGCGGCACCGGCCAGTACCCGATCGACCGCAGCGGCGCCTCCGCCGCTGAGGACGCGCTCACCGCCGCCCGCAAGCTGCTCGACAAGGGAATGCTCGTCGGCCTGTACCCGGAGGGCACCCGTTCACCCGACGGTCGCCTGTACAAGGGCAAGACCGGTATGGCGCGCCTGGCCCTGGAGACCGGCGTCCCGGTCATCCCGGTCGCGGTCATCGGCACCGACAAGGTGAGCCCGCCCGGACCGTTCAAGTGGCGTCGGCAGAAGGTCGTCCTCAAGTTCGGTGCGCCGCTGGACTTCTCGCGCTACGAGGGCATGAGCGGCAACCGTTTCGTCGAGCGCGCCGTCACCGACGAGGTGATGTACGAGCTGATGCGCCTCACCGGCCAGGAATACGTCGACGTCTACGCGCACAGCCTCAAGAAGGGCGTCGCCCCCACCGATCGCCAGCTCGCCGCCACCCGCATTCCGGACACCGCCGCCAGCTGACCCGTAATCCGGTGCGCCGCATCTGACGCACAGCACTGGCGCCCGGCAAGCGAACCATAAGGATCGTCGGCCAGACTGCTCGCATGTTCAAGCAATTGCTGGCCGCGGCCGGTGTCGGCGGCGCCGAGGTCGAAACCGAATTGTTCACCCCCGGTGTGCAACCCGGCGGACTCGTCGAGGGTGTGATCCGGTTGCGCGGCGGTCGTGTCGATCAGGCGATCGGGCACGTGGCGGTCGAGTTCGTCACCCGCGTGGAGCGGGAGTACTCCGACGGCGAGGAGCGGATCGCCGACCTCGGCTTCGGCCGGGTCGGCGTCGCCGGGCCGTTCACCCTGATCGCGGGCACGGTGGCCGAATTGCGTTTCGCCGCGCCGGTTCCGTTCGAGACACCGATCACCTTCTTCGACGGCCACCATCTGCCGGGTGCCGCGGTCGCGCTGCGCACCGTCGTCGACATCCACGGCGCCGTCGACGCCACCGACACCGATCCGATCGGTATCGGGGCGCTGCCCGCCCAGCACGTCGTGCTCGATGCCGTGCGGCGCATGGGTTTCGGGCTGCTCCGCACCGATGTGGAAGCGGGCACGATCGCCCGGACACCGCAGCGGCTGCCGTTCTATCAGGAGATCGAGTTCGGCCGCTCGCACCATTTCCCGCGGGTCAACCAGCTCGAGCTGACCTTCGTCGCCGCGGAGCAGGGCATGAGCGTCGTCCTCGAGGCCGATATCGAGGGTGGCTGGTTCCGGGAGGACCGCGACGGGATCGGCATGTTCTGGGTCGACTACTCGCGCCTGGCCGCGCAGGACTGGACCGCCGAGATCCACCGCACCCTGGCCGGGCTCGGCGCACTCGGCTGAGAGGCCGTAAGCCCACCGGGCCCACCCACCCGCTTGGTAGCCTCTTGCGAGGCACTGAGCCGGCGGGTGGGCCAGTCACAGCAGTGGCGGCGTCGGTGGACAGCGAGGTGGACATGGTCGGACGGGATGCAGAGGGCCGGGTGATGCCGTTCACTCGCCGCGCGAAATCGCCCGATGATCCGCGGATCGGTCATCCGCCCACCGGCAAGGTCGCCCGCAGCGCCCGGCTCGCCGCGGTGCCCGTGGCCTACGCGGGGCGGCGCATCGCCGGACTCGGCAAGCGCGCCGTCGGCCGCAATGCCGAGGACGTGGAACGCGAAATCCGGACCAGGACCGCCGAGCACCTGTTCCAGGTGCTCGGCGAATTGAAGGGCTGCGTCGCGAAACTGGGCCAGCTGCTCGGCCTGCTCGAACTGGGCCTCGCGCCCGACCTGGCCGAGCCGTATCGCCAAGCCCTTGCCCGCCTGCACGACTCGGCCCCCGCCATGCTGCCCGCCGCCGTGCACGCCGAGCTGGCCGTGCACCTCGGTACGGACTGGCGCTCGCTGTTCCTCGATTTCGACGACCGCGCCGCGGCGGCGGCCTCGGTGGGCCAGGTCCATCGCGCACACTGGCACGACGGCACGCCGGTGGCCGTGAAGGTGATGTACCCCGGCGCCCGCCGTGCCGTCCTGGCCGATCTGCAGGCCCTGCGCCGCGCCACCCCGCTGTTCACCGCGCTGCTGCCCGGCGCCGACACCCGCCCGGTGATCGAGGCGCTGTGCGACGAGATCCACGCCGAACTGGACTACGCGCGGGAAGCGGCCAACCAGCGCGCGTTCGCCCTCGCCTTCGCCGGTGACGCGGACGTGGTGGTCAGCCGGGTGATCGCCCAGCGCGGCGATGTGCTGGTCACCGAATGGCTCGACGGCGCCCCGCTGACCCGGTTGATCGCCCGCGGCGAGGCCGCCGAGCTCGACCGGCTCGGCGTGCTGATCCTGCGCTTCCTGTTCTCCGCGCCCGCCCGCGCCGCCCTCGTCTACGGCGACCCGCATCCCGGCAACTTCCTGCGCATGCCCGACGGCCGCCTCGGCGTTGTCGATTTCGGCGCGTGCACCCCGTGGCCCGCCGCCTTCCTCGACGTCGCCGGTGACGTCGGCGCGGCCGTGATCGCCGACTCCCCCGCCGACCTCGAGGCCGCCATCCGCCGCCACGGTTTCGTCGCCCCCGGCCGCGAACTCGACATCGCCACCGTCGCCGCCCGCCTGCAACCGGTCCGCGACGCCCTGCTGGCCCCCACCTACCCGCTCTCGGCCGACTGGCTGCGCAAGCAGGTCCGCCTGGCCACCGACCTGCGTTTGTCGAATGTGTTGCGCCAGTTGACGATGCCGCCCGACCACACCCCGATCCTGCGCTCCTTCCTCGGCGGCATCGCGGTCCTGTGCCAGCTCAAGACCGAGGTGCCGCTGCGCGCGGAATGCACCCGCTGGTACCCCGAAACCGCGGCCGCCGCGGGGCTGTGACCCGTGGTGCACTGGGACATTCCGCGCACGCCGATGGGGGCGCTGCTGACGACCCGCCTCGGCGAGGAGCGCGGTGTCCCGGTGGAAACCTGCCTGCGCGGCACCGGGCTCACCACCGAGCTGCTCGCCGACCCGAACGCCGAGATCTCCGCGGCCGCCGAATTGGCCGTCATCGCCAATCTGGTCCGTGAACTCGACAATCCGCCCGGTCTCGGCGTGCGGGCGGGCAGCCTGTTCCGGCTCACCTCCTACGGCATGTGGGGTTTCGCGCTCATCAGCAGCCCGACCCTGCACTCCGCGATCCAGGCGGGCCTGCAGTTCATCGACCTCACCTTCGCCTTCAGCGACATCCAGATGCGCCGCACCGACACCGAACTCCAGCTCACCCTCACCGCCCCCGATGTCGCCGAACCGTTGCGCCGCTTCGTGATCGAACGCGACATGGCGGCCATCCAGACCCTGAACCGGGACCTGCTCGCCACGCCGATCCCGATCAACCACGTGCGCTCGGCCTTTCCCCCGCCGCCGCGCGCCGATCTCGCGCTCTACACCGAAACCTTCGGGCTGACCCCGGAATTCGATGCCGAGGAGTGCCTGGCCGGATTCGACCACGCCCACGTCGACGCCCCGCTGCCGCAGGCCAACGAGCACACCGCCGCCGTCGCGATCGAGCACTGCCGCGACCTGCTCGACCGGCGCAAGACCCGCGGCGGCACTTCGGGCCGCGTGCGCGACATCCTGGTCCAGCACCTCGCCCAGCCCCCGGACGCGCCCCAGGTGGCGGCCATGCTGTTCGTCAGCGAGCGCACCCTGCGGCACCGGCTGGCCAAGGAAGGCACCTCCTACCGAGCCCTGCTCGACGAGGTCAGACAACGGCTGGCGGAGGAGATGCTGGTGACCCGCGGCCTGCCGGTCGCCGAGATCGCCCACCGCCTCGGCTATGTGGAGGTATCGAGCTTCTCCCAGGCCTTCCGCCGCTGGAAAGGCATGGGGCCCCGCGCCTATCGCGATCAGTGCCGGTCGCGCGGCGCGGGCACCCGCTGGTCCGCGGCGGTGACGACGAACTCCGCGTCGTCGAACCGGCGCAGCCGCCTGCGATAGTCGAAGGTGAAGCCGGGCCAGTTGTTGGTGTTGCGGCCCGCCGCGGTCGTGTACCAGCTGGTGCAGCCGCTGCTCCACACCGTCGCGCGGATCGCCTCCTGCACCGCGGTATTCGAGCGCCCCTGCACCTCGGGCCGCACATCGATCGAGCGTGCGCCCGCGGCGAGGCGGTCGATGGCCTGCAGCACATAGCCGAACTGGGATTCCAGCATGTAGACGATCGAATTGTGCCCGAGGTTGGTGTTGGGTCCGTAGAGGACGAACAGGTTCGGGAAGCCCGCCACGGTGATTCCGAGGTGCGCTTGGGCACCGTCGCGCCACACCTCGTCGAGGCGGCGGCCGCCGCGCCCGGTCACCGTCATGGGCGCGAGGAACTCGTTGGCCTGGAATCCGGTGCCGAGCAACAGCGCGTCGACCTCGTGCAGCACACCGTCGGCGGTGCGCAGCCCGGTCGGTTCGATGCGCGTGATCGCCTCGGTCACCACGTCCACGTTCGGCCGGTTGAGGGCCTCGTAGTAGTCGTTGGAGATCAAGATCCGCTTGCAGCCGATCTTCGTCGCAGGCGTGAGCCGCGCCCGCAGCCCGGCATCGGGCACCTGATCGGCCAGGTAGCGCTCGAAACGCCGCTGCACCAACGCCATCGCCTGCGGGAACTTGGTGAACGCGAAGGCGCGCGGTTCCAGCGCGAGGTAGGTGGCCGCGCGCGAGAGCGCCAGCAAGCCGGGCACCCGGCGCAGCGCGGTGTGCGCGAGCGCGCTGTAGGCGTAGTCCGGCTTGGGGATCACATGCGCGGCCTCACGCTGGAACAGCTCGAGGCGTGCCGCCCGCCGCGCCACCCGCGGCACGAACTGGATCGCGGACGCGCCGGTGCCGATCACCGCGACGCGCTTGCCGTCCAGGTCGTAATCGTGATCCCAGGTGGCGGAATGGAACATCGCCCCGGCGAATTCGTCGATGCCGTCGATCTCGGGGATCGCGGGCCTGCTCAGCTGGCCGGTCGCGGCCACCAGCGCGCGCACCCGGTACTCCTCGCCGTCCGCGACCCGCACCACCCACTCACCGGCTGCCTCGTCGTAGGCGGCCGAGGTCACCTCGGCGGCGAACCGGATGTGCTTGCGCAGGTCGAACCGGTCGGCGACCTCGCGCAGGTACGCGAGGATCTCCGGCTGCTCGGCGAACCGCCGCGACCAATCGGCCTTGGGCGCGAAGGAGAACGAATACAGGTGCGACGGCACATCACACGCGGCGCCGGGATAGGTGTTGTCCCGCCAGGTGCCGCCCACCTCGTCCGCGCGTTCGAACAGGACGATGTCGTCGTAGCCCGCCGCCTTCAGTCGCACGGCCATGCCGAGCCCGCCGAATCCGGTCCCGATGATCCCCACCGAGGGCCGCGTGGTGTGTCCAGTCATGCCGATGACGGTAGGTGAGCGACAACTCACGACACAGTGCGCGAACGGCGGCAAAGTTACTAGATCCGGCAAGGTGGGTGCGATCCGTACGGCACCGTTCACGCGGTGTTGCCGCGGCCGCGTCCCGGTGTTCCGACCGGCGTTGCACCGTGAATCGCATGGCTGGTTCGGATTCCGCGATGTCCCGGCGCACCCTGTTGCGCGCCACCGCCCTCGGTCTGGTGACCACCCCCGCGCTGGCCTCGTGCGGCGATGACGGCCCCGGCCTGGTCCGGGCCAGGCCCACCCTCACCCACGGCGTCGCCGTCGGTGACCCGCGCAGCGACGGCGCCCTGATCTGGGCGCGCTCGGACAAGCCCGCGACGCTGATCGTGGAGACCGCGGCGACCGAGAAGTTCAGCGACGCCAGACGATTCACCGGTCCCCTGCTCACCCCGGCCACCGACGGCACCGGCCGGGTCCGCGTCAACGGCCTGCCCGCGGGCGAGCTGGTGCACTACCGGGTCCGCCTCGACGGCGAGGACGGCGCGAGCTCGGAGACCGTCACCGGCGTCTTCCGCACCGCGCCGACCGCACCCGCCGACATCAGGCTGCAGTGGTCCGGTGACGTCGCGGGCCAGGGCTTCGGCATCAATCCTGACCTGGGCGGCATGACGGTCTTCGCCACCATGGCCGCCCGCGACCCGCACCTGTTCCTGCATTCCGGCGACTGCGTCTACGCCGACAACGCGCTGAAGGAGTCGGTGACGCTGCCCGACGGCCGGATCTGGAAGAACATCACCGCCGAGGCCAAGAACGCGCCCGCCGAGACCCTCGACCAGTTCCGCGGCAACTACGCCTACAACCTCACCGACGGCAACTACCGCCGCTTCAACGCCGCCGTCGCCCAGATCGTCCAGTGGGACGACCACGAGACCACCAACAACTGGTACCCCGGCGGCACCGTCGCCGCCGACAAGGGCTACACCGAGCGCAGCATGGACACCCTGGCCGCGCGCGCGTGGCAGGCCTTCCACGAGTGGATGCCGCTGGAGCCGAAAGAAGCCGTCGACGGCAGGCTGTACCGCAAGATCGCCTACGGCCCGCTGCTCGATGTGTTCGTCCTCGACATGCGCGCCTACAAGGACGCCAACGGCGCCAACACCGCACCGCGGGGCGCGATCCTCGGCACCGCGCAGACCAGGTGGCTCATCGACGGCCTGCGGGATTCGACGGCCACCTGGAAGATCGTCGCCGCCGACCTGCCGCTCGGCGTGATCGTCCCCGACGGCAAGACCGCCTTCGAGGGCCCGGCCAACGCCGTCCCCGGCGCACCGTCGGGCCGCGAAACCGAGATCGCCCAGGTGCTCTCGGCGATCAAGGCGAACAAGGTCGCCGGCGTCGTCTGGCTCACCGCCGACGTGCACTACACCGCCGCGCACCACTACTCGCCCGCCCGCGCGGCGTTCACCGATTTCGACGAGTTCTGGGAGTTCGTCTCCGGCCCGCTCAACGCGGGCGCGTTCGGCCCCAACGACCTCGACCCGACCTTCGGGCCCGAGGCGGTGTTCGTGCACGCCCCGCCCGCGCCCAACACCTCGCCGCTGGACGCGCAGTACCAGCACTTCGGTGAGGTCCGCATCGACGGGCGCTCCGGCGAACTCACGGTCGACCTGTGCGACGCGACCGGAAAAGTCCTGTTCAGCAAGCAGCTCGCCCCTGCCCGGAAATAGCTGAGAGGTACCGTGGGCAAGAATCGCCGAGCTGTGGTTAGCTATGCGGTCATGGGCACGCCGCACACCGTTATCTCCGAAGAATATCTCCCCCGGGACACTGCGGATGTCGTTCGCACTGTACGTGATTCGCGTGATCGTTCGGAACGGTTGACGGTTCGCGGCGGCGAGCAGACCGAAGAGTCCTATGGCCTGACCGATCAGCGCGCGGTGCTCTCGCTGCGCAAGATGAACTCGGTGCTCGACATCAACCTGGGCAGGCGCACCGTCCGCGTGCAGGCGGGCGCCAAGCTCTCCGAGATCGACCGCCGCCTCGGGGCGCACGGTCTCGGCCTGCCGGTGGTCGGCGACCACCGCGACATCACCGCGGGCGGTTTCGCCTCCGTCGGTGGCGTCAGCACGGCCTCGCACCGCTACGGCATGTTCATCGATCAGATCGTCGATCTCGAGTACGTCGACCCCGACGGCCGGATCGGCACCTGCGGGCGCGGCCATCACACCGAGCGGTTCCACCGCATCCTCGGCGCGGGCGGCCGGGCAGGCATCATCACCGCGCTGACCCTCGACGTCGTCGAGGTCGACAAGGACCACACCTGGCTCACCACCGACGCCGACCGGTTCCTCGACTTCGATTCTTTCGTCGAGCACGCCACCACCGAGATCACCAACCCCGGCAGCGCGGCGCTGCAGGTCGGCCGCTGGGTCGACACCGCGCCGCTGAAGGTGGCGCGCCCCGTCGGCACCGGCCAGGTCACCCTCGGCGCCGTCCGCTTCGGCCAGTGGTCCAGTCTCTACCCGACCGCCCCCACCCGCGGCCTGCGGGCCCGGCGTGAGGTCGGCACCCGCACCAGGAAGTCGCTGGGCGCCATCGCCTCCGCCGCGGGCGGCCGCGCGGGCATGCCGGTGCGCAATGCCGCGGCGGGCGCGCTGATGTTCGCACCGAAGGTCCTCACCATGCGCGACGCGGAGTACCTGGCCGACACCGTCATCAGCTCCTCCGAACGCGGCCCCGCCTACCGGGTGGGCGTGTTCGCGCCGCTGGCCAACTACGGTTCGGTGTTCTACGGCCTGCACGACCTGTTCGCCGATCATCGTGAGCGCACCGGCTGCTTCACCGTCATCTCCGCGATGACCTACGGCGTGCGCTCGGAGTACCTGCGCGCCGAAGCCGCCGCCCGTGGCCTGTCCCCCGCCGACTACGGCCTGATCACCTTCACCTGCCGCCTGCGCCCCTCGGCCCTGCCCTCGGAGCAGCTGCGCGAGATCGTCTCCGGCATCGACGACATCTGCCGCTCGGAGCAGGCGCTGCGCTACAGCGTCTAGCCCACAGACGGCCAACCCACAGACGGCCAACCCACAGACAAAGGAAGGGCCCCACCGGAATCCGGTGGGGCCCTTCCTTTGTGTCTCTGTCGCTCAGTGCTTCTCGGCGCCGAGGTAGTACTCGAACACCAGGCCGGCCGCGGCGGCGAGCACGAGCACGACGCCGAGGGCGATCAGCCACATCTGGAAGAACGCCAGACCCAGCGCGGTCACCGAACCGGCGGCGGCCAGGGTGATGGGCCAGAAGCTACCAGGCGAGAAGAAGCCCAGGTCACCGGCGCCGTCGACGATCTCGGCCTCCTCGTAGTCCTCGGGCCGCAGGTCGATGCGGCGCGCGACGAAGCGGAAGTAGGTGCCGATGATCAGCGACAGGCCCGCGGTCAGCACGATCGCGGTGGTACCGGCCCATTCGATGCCGGTACGCGACTGCGCGGTGAAGAAACCGTAGACGATGCCCACCAGGATGAAGAACGCCGTGAGCAGTTCGAAGATCCGCGCTTCGATCCTCATATCAGAATCCTCACTTGCTCTCGTTCACCGAAGCGCTCTTGATATCGCGCTTGGTGTTGAAGGGGTACGTGGAGGTGGCGATCGGCGACTCACCGATCGACTCGAGAGCCTCACCGTTGGTCTTGCCGTCGATGCGCGCCTGCATGTACTTGGCGTACTTCTCCGGCGAGACCGCGCGGACCTCGAAGTTCATCATCGAGTGGTAGGTACCGCACATCTCGGCGCAGCGGCCGACGAACGCGCCTTCCTTCTCGATCTCGGAGATCTGGAAGACGTTGTCGGACTGGTTTTCCTTCGGGTTCGGCATCACGTCGCGCTTGAACATGAACTCCGGCACCCAGAAGGCGTGGATCACGTCGGCGGCGGCGAGCTGGAACTCGATGCGCTTGCCGGTCGGCAGCACCAGGACGGGGATCTCGTCGCTGGAGCCGATGGTCTCGACCTTGTCGTAGTGCAGGTACGAGAGGATGTCGTTGGCCGGCTTGCCGTGCAGCGGACCCGGCTGCGCGTGACCCTCTTCGTTCTTGCGCTCGGCGTACTCGGCCAGCTGCTCCTGGTTGATCAGCTCACGCTCGGAGTCGATGCCGTTCCAGGTCAGCCCGCCGACATTGTTGATGTTGCGGTAGCCGAACTTCCAGTTCCACTGGAAGGCGGTCACGTCGACGGTGACATCCGGGTTGTCGGTCTTCTCGTGCACGTAGTTCTGCACGACCACGGTGAAGTAGAACAGCACCGCGATGATCACGAACGGGATCGCCGTGTAGGTCAGCTCCAGCGACACGTTGTAGCCCGTCTGGCGCGGGAACTCCGGGGAGTCCTTGCGCTTGCGGTGCATGATGACGGTCCAGAAGGTCAGACCCCAGACCAGCACGCCCATGGCGAGCGCGGCCAGCACGGACCAGGTCCACAGCTCCCGCATCCGGGTGGCCTGCGGCGTGATGCCCGAGGGCCAGCCGAACCGCAGCCATACATTGTCGATCGAGCAGCCCGAGACGAGGACGGCAGTGATCCCCAAGGACACCGCCAGCCCGGCCCGTCGAAGGATGCGGCCCTGCCGACCCCGAACGGGTCGTGCCCCGATCTCTTCGCTCGCCTTGTGCGCCACGCTCACGCCTTCCTGGTCGCTACACATTCCGACACATTGCGTCGTCCGGGCCGCGATCCGCCCGTTCCGACACCGCTTTCAAGCACGTTTCAGGCCGCCCTCGAGTATTGCCGCTGTGACGCCTGCACACCTGAGAAGGACCTGAGTACTACGCAGCGTAGACCAAAGCGGCCGCTGACTTGTCGCGGGGTCGTCTTCGACACTCCGCCGCGACCGCGCCGGATGCGGCGACCTGCGGTTTGCCGCCCCCAGCGCGTCGCGGTGGCCGTGGCGACGGGTTGCGCGCGGCGCGTCGTGCCGGTGTGCGGCATACTCGGACACAGCGTTTGGGCCCGGAAGTGGCCACCCCATCATCGAACGAGAGAAGGTTGCCGACACCGTGTGCGGACTGCTCGGATTCCTGACAGCTGATACGGCGACGACCGAGGTGGTCGATCAGGTGTACGACGCGCTGCACTGCCAGCGGCACCGCGGCCCGGACGAGAAGGGCACCTGGCACGACGATCACATGATCTTCGGCTTCAACCGCCTCTCGATCATCGATATCGAGCACTCCCACCAGCCGCTGCGCTGGGGCCCTGCGGACAACCCGCAGCGCTACGCGATGACCTTCAACGGCGAGATCTACAACTACCTGGAGCTGCGCGAGCAGCTGGCCGCCGAGCACGGCGCCGAGTTCCCGGACGGCAAGATCTTCGCCACCGACGGTGACGGCGAGTCCATCGTGGCCGCCTTCCACTTCTGGGGCCCCGAGGCCGTGCGCAAGCTGCGCGGCATGTTCGCCTTCGCGATCTGGGACACCGAGAAGAAGACGCTGTTCCTGGCGCGCGATCCGTTCGGCATCAAGCCGCTGTTCATCGCCACCGGCGCCGGTGGCACCGCCTTCGCCAGCGAGAAGAAGAGCGTTCTCGAACTGCTGAAGCCGCTCGATGTGTCCGACGAGCTCGATCCGCGCGCGCTCGAGCACTACACGGTGCTGCAGTACGTGCCGGAGCCCGAGTCGCTGCACAAGGGCATCCGCCGCCTCGAATCCGGCACCTACGCCACCATCGAGGTCGGCGAGGAACCGAAGACCACCCGTTACTTCCGCCCCGACTTCCGGGTGCGGCCGTTCGCCGAGGGTGCCGCGCAGGCCCGCTACGCCGAGATCGCCGCCGCGCTCGAGGACTCGGTCGCCAAGCACATGCGCGCCGATGTCACCGTCGGCTCGTTCCTGTCCGGCGGCATCGACTCCACCGCCATCGCGGCGCTGGCGATGCGGCACAACCCGAAGCTGATCACCTTCACCACCGGTTTCGAGCGCGAGGGCTACTCCGAGGTCGATGTGGCCGCCGAGAGCGCCGAGCTGATCGGCGCCCGCCACATCGTCAAGGTGGTCTCGCCCGCCGAGTTCGCCGCCGCGATCCCGGAGATCGTCTGGTACCTCGACGACCCGGTCGCCGACCCGGCGCTGGTCCCGTTGTACTTCGTGGCCAAGGAAGCCCGCAAGCACGTCAAGGTGGTGCTCTCCGGCGAGGGCGCCGACGAGCTGTTCGGTGGCTACACCATCTACCGGGAGCCGTTGTCGCTCAAGCCTTTCGAGTACCTGCCCGCCGGGCTGCGCAAGCTCGTCGGCAAGCTCGGCGACAGGATCCCCGACGGCAAGCGCGGCAAGTCCCTGCTGCAGCGCGGGTCGCTCACCCTCGAGGACCGCTACTACGGCAACGCCCGCAGCTTCAACGACGCGCAGCTGCGCTCGGTGCTGCGCGAGTTCCGCCCCGAGTGGACCCACCAGGACGTCACCGCCCCGATCTACGCCCAGTCCGCGGGCTGGGACCCGGTCGCCCGCATGCAGCACCTCGACCTGTTCACCTGGCTGCGCGGCGACATCCTGGTCAAGGCCGACAAGATGACCATGGCCAACTCCCTGGAACTGCGCGTGCCGTTCCTGGACAACGAGGTCATGCGTGTCGCCCAGGGCCTGCCCTACGACCAGAAGATCACCAAGGAGACCTCCAAGTACGCGCTGCGCCAGGCCCTGGACGGGATCGTCCCCGACCACGTCCTCAACCGCGCCAAGCTCGGCTTCCCGGTCCCCCTGCGGCACTGGCTGCGCGGCACCGAACTCTACGACTGGGCCGAAACCCAGATCGCGGAGTCCCAGACCGACCACCTGCTCAACAAGCCGGCCATCCTGCAGATGCTGCGCGACCACCGCGCCGGCGTCTCCGACCACAGCCGCCGCCTCTGGACCCTGCTCGTCTTCATGGTCTGGCACGGCATCTTCGTCGAGGACCGGATCAAGCCGGAGATCCAGGAGCCGGTCTACCCGGTCTCGCTGTAGTCCCCCACGACGCACGAACGCCCCCTCGATCGGAAGATCGAGGGGGCGTTCGGTTTTCGGTTACAGCAGCACGGACAGCTCGTCGGCGGCGTCGGCCCCGTAGGCCTTGGTGAGGCGTTCGACGGCCTCGTCCTTGTTCAGGCTCCACTCCTGGGTGCCGGTGGTCTCCAAGATCAGCACGGCGATCAGCGAACCGAGCTGGGCGGAACGCTCGAGGCTCAGGCCGGCGCGGTGGGCGGTGAGGAACCCGGCGCGGAAGCCGTCGCCGACACCGGTCGGGTCGACCTTGGCCACCTCGGGAACAACACCGACACGGACCTCGGTGCCGTCGGCGTCGACGACCAGCACGCCTTCCGAACCCAGCGTGGTGACCCGGATGCCGACCTTCGCGGTGATCTCCGCTTCGCTGAGCCCGGTCTTCTGCTGCAGCAGGGCCCACTCGTACTTGTTGGTGAACAGGTAGGCGGCACCGTCGACCAGCTCGGCCGCCTGCTCGCCGTCGAGGCGGGCCAGCTGCTGGGACGGATCGGCGGCGTAGGCGATGCCCTCGGCCTTGGCCTGCCGGGTGTGGGCGACCATCGCCTCGGGATCGTTGGCACCGACCAGCACCAGGTCGACCTCGTGTTCGGCGGCGATCGCGGCGATATCGATATCGCGCGCCTCGCTCATCGCACCCGGGTAGAACGACGCGATCTGGGCCATCGCCTCGTCGGTGGTGCACACGAACCGCGCGGTGTGCGCCTTGCCGGAGATGTGCACGGCGGAGCAGTCGACCCCGTTGGACTCCAGCCACTGCCGGTACTCGGCGAAGTCGGCGCCGACGGCGCCCACCAGCACCGGACGCTGCTTCAACAGGCCCATGGCGTAGGCGATGTTGCCCGCGACGCCACCGCGACGGATCTGCAGATCGTCGACGAGGAAACTCAGGGACACATGATCGAGCTGATCGGCGAGCAGCACATCGGCGAACTTGCCGGGAAATCGCATGAGATGGTCGGTGGCGATGGACGCGGACACAGCTACAGACACGAGGCAAGGCCCCTTCGACACTAGGCGCGGAAAGCAAAGAAGCCCGGGATCACCAGATCCCGGACCTCAACGGTAGCAAGCGCCACACCCCGATGGTTCACCTCGACGCAACCCCCGCGTTTTCGGCCGCCCCGCATCCGAGGGGCGAAACGTACCGCCGAAGGCGCAGTTTCGCCCCTCGGATGCGGGGTTACGAGGCCGAAAACCCGCGGCGCCAGCCGCTAGTTGAAGCTGTCGCCGCAGGCGCAGGAGCCGGTGGCGTTCGGGTTGTCGATCGTGAAGCCCTGCTTCTCGATGGTGTCGACGAAGTCGATCGAGGCGCCCTGGATGTAGGGGGCGCTCATGCGGTCGACGGCCAGCTTCACGCCGGAGAACTCGACGACGATGTCACCGTCGAGGATGCGATCGTCGAAGAAGAGCTGGTAGCGCAGACCGGCACAACCACCCGGCTGCACGGCGATACGCAGGGCCAGGTCGTCGCGACCTTCCTGGTCGAGCAGCGCCTTCGCCTTGGCGGCGGCAGCGTCGGTCAGCGTCGCACCGTGGGTCTCGGTGGCGGTCTCGTTCTGCACAGTCATGGACACTCCTAAGTCGGCCGGCCCGGATAACGGACCTCAGGTGCACAGCGCACGACTGATTTCAACACCATCGCGGCGGCTGCTATTCCTATTTTGCCACCCCTGCCACGCAGCGTGGATTCGACCTGGGTGGTTCGCCCCACAGTACCCGCCGGACCGGGGTGACCGGGGTCTCATACCAGTGGGGATGAGACCGGGCGCACCACTGACCGGACCGCATTTCCCGATGCTCGGCACCATCGAATAGCCTGGTGAACGTGAAATTGTTCCGTCGCGACGAGTCCAGCACCATCGACGAGTCCGTCGACCCCTCGGTGCCGGACGTCGAACAGACCGCTGCCGCACCCGCTTCCACCACCCCGGGCAAGGGTCGCCCGACGCCGAAAAGGCGTGACGCCGAAGGCAAACGACGCGGCCCGGTCGCGCCGGCCCCGATGACCTCCAAGGAAGCCCGCGCCCGCCGCAAGGCCACCAAGGGCAGCAAGGAAGACCGCAAGGCCGCCGCGGCCGACCGCCGCGCCGCCGTGCAGGATCGCCGCGCCAGGATGCTGGCCGGCGAGGACAAGTACCTGCTGCCGCGCGATCAGGGCCCGGTCCGCGCCTACGTGCGCGACCTGGTCGACGCGCGCCGCAACCTGGTCGGCCTGTTCATGCCGATGGCGCTGGTGCTGATCATGTCGATGTTCGTCGCGCCGGGTCTGCAGACCATCGTCACCCTCGCGATGCTGGTCATGATGGTGTTCATGATCATCGAGGGCTTCGTGCTCGGCAAGATCGTGAACAACCGGGTGATCGAGCGTTTCCCCGACACCACCGACACCGGCTTCAAGCTGGGCTGGTACGCGTTCGTGCGCGCCTCGCAGATCCGCAAGATGCGCGCGCCCAAGCCGCGGGTCGGCCCCGGCGACGCCGTCTGAGTTCTCCCTGTCACGAATGCCGTTCCACCTCCTCGGGTGGGGCGGCATTCGCGCTTTCAGTGGTGGCCGGGCCGGATGTAGTTCGCATAGCCGGCGATGGCGGACAGTTCGGCGTCGATCCGCTGGACGTCCCGGTCGACGAGCCCGGTCGATCCGGCGGTGCCCCGGCCGATGAGGACGGCGAGTCCGATGATGGCGGCGAGGACGATCAAGAAAGTAACCATGGCAGAAATTTTGCGCTCGTTGCTTTTCGGCCGAAAGTGGCTGTTCTGTCATTGTGCGTAAAGATTCAGCCAGATAGCATGGGGTGATGCTGTCGAAGGTCGCCGTCGTCCTCAACGACAAACTCGCCATGTTCGAATTCGGTGTCGTCTGTGAGGTTTTCGGGCTCGACCGCACCGCCGACGGCCTGCCCGGCTTCGACTTCAAGGTCTGTGGCGCCACGCCGGGCACGCCGCTGCGCTCCACCACCCCCGGCGTCACGGTGACGCCCGAGTACGGCCTCGACGAGCTCGCGCACGCCGATCTCGTCGCCATCCCGGCCTTCCCGTTCTCCCTCGGTCATGGCTACGACGAGCGGGTCGTCGAGGCGATCCGCGCGGCATCGGACGCGGGCGCGATCGTCCTGACCGTCTGCTCCGGCGCGTTCCTGGCCGGGGAGGCCGGACTGCTGGACGGCCGCAAGTGCACGACCCACTGGCGCTACGTCGACCTCCTCGCCGCCCAGTTCCCCGCCGCCACCGTCGACCCGGATGTCCTGTTCGTCGACGAGGGCAACCTGATCACCAGCGCGGGCACCGCCGCGGGCATCGATGCCTGCCTGCACCTGGTGCGCCGCGAGATCGGCACCGCGGCGGCCAACGGCATCGCCCGCCGCATGGTCGTGCCGCCGCAGCGCGACGGCGGTCAGCGCCAGTTCATCGAGCAGCCGGTGCCCGAATGCCGGTCCGAGGGCCTGTCGACCACGCTGACCTGGCTGACCGAGAATCTCGCCCACCCGCACACCGTCGACGAGCTCGCGGCGCGCGCGAGCATGTCCACCCGCACCTTCGCCCGCCGCTTCGCCGCCGAGACCGGCACCACCCCGGTCAAATGGCTCACCACCCAGCGCGTCCTGTTCGCCAAACACCTCCTCGAGGCGACCGACATGCCACTCGAGCGCATCGCCGACCAGTCCGGTTTCGGCTCCGGCGCCCTGCTGCGCCACCACTTCCAGCGCCAGGTCGGCATCGCCCCCACCGAATACCGGCGCCGCTTCGGCGCTCCTGCGCCCGAGCCCGCACCCTGACGACCGGTTGGTGAACAGCACAGTTCCCCGCCTTCGCCGCTGTTGAGAGTCGGTAACGGCTTGACTCGATACCGCGGCCCTTGGTCAGCTGGGCAGGTGATCTGCGCTGGGTGGGGAAGTTTTCGCACATTGAGAAAAGCACTGTCGGTTGTCGCGGTGGCTGTCGTCATGTCGTCGATCGGCATGTCCGCGGCCGCTGCCGCGCCGGTATCCCGCGCTCCCGCAGGGGGTTTCGAAGAACTGTTCGTTCCGTCGAGCATGGGCCCGATCAAGGTCCAGGTGCAGTGGGCGGCCCGTGGCGGCAGTTCGGCGCTGTACCTGCTCGACGGTCTGCGCGCGCCCGCCGACCACAGCCAGTGGACCACCGATACCGACGCCCTGCGCCAATTCGCCGGTGACAACGTGACTTTGGTGTTCCCGGTCGGCGGACACTCCAGCTTCTACACCGATTGGTACCGCCCGAGCAGCACCAATCAGCAAGCCACGACCTACAAGTGGGAAACCTTCCTCACCCGCGAACTGCCCGACTTCCTGGCCGGATACGGCGTCTCCCGCACGAACAACGCGATCGTCGGCGTCTCCATGGGCGGCAACGCCGCACTGACCCTGGCCGCCCACCATCGCGACCAGTTCCGCTTCGCCGGCTCGTTCTCCGGGTTCCTCAACCCGACCTATCCGATATGGAACCACGCCATGCGCGCCGCCATGCTTCACGAGGGCGGCTTCAATATCGACGACATGTGGGGCGCCGCCGGCGATCCCGCCTGGAGCCGCAACGACGCCACCGTCCAGGCCGAACGCCTGCGCGGCCTGCCCGTATACGTCACCAGCGGAAACGGTGTCCCCGGCCCACTCGACCTGCCGAGCGCGGCCGGCGACACGATCAACGCGGCCGGAATCGAAGCGTTCGCGGTGATCGCGGCAAGCATCTTCCGCGACCGGACCACCGCCCTCGGCATCCCCGCCCGCGTCGACTTCGCCAACGGCACCCACACCTGGCCGTACTGGCAGCAGTCCCTCGCCACCGCGCGTCCGATGATCCTCGACGCTCTGGGCGCGCACTGAGCGCATCGCCGCTGATTGCTACCGTGCAGGAATGCCTGTGAGCGTCACGCCAGTCCGCACCCTCGTCCTCGGCGGCGCGCGCTCCGGCAAGTCGGCCTTCGCCGAGAATCTGGTAGCCGATGCGCCCGCGGTTCGCTACCTGGCGACCGCGGTTCTCGATCCCGCCGACCATGATTTCGCCGACCGGATCGCGGGCCATCGCGAACGCCGCCCCGCGCACTGGTCGACCGTCGAGAACACCGAGCCCGCAACGGTTCTCGCCACCGAGGCGCCCGCGACCCTGCTCGACGACATCGGCACCTGGCTCACCGCCCGCCTCGACGCCCGCGCCGCCTGGGATGCCCAGCGCGGCACGGTGGCCCCCGACTGCGACGCGCTCGTCGCGGCCGTCGACGCCTACCGGCAGCGGCTGGTGATCGTCTCGCCCGAGGTCGGGATGGGTGTCATCCCGGCGACCCGGTCGGGCCGGTTGTTCCGCGACGAGATCGGCACGCTCAACCAGCGGCTCGCGCAGGTGTGCGACGAGGCGTTCCTCATCGTCGCCGGGCTGCCGGTCCGGCTGAAATGAGCCGGGTCGGTCGGCGCGACGCACCGTGATCCGGGCAAGATGAGCGTCGACACCAGGCACACTGTCGAAAGGCTTCCCAGTGACTCATGGATTCGCGCCGGTCGCGGCCCCGGATGCGCAGGTGCGCGCGGCGGCCGAGCAGCGCCAGACGCAGCTCACGAAGCCGGCCGGGTCGCTGGGACGGCTCGAGACACTCGGCAACTGGATCGCGGCCTGCCAGGGTGTGTGCCCGCCCAAGCAGTTCGAGCGGGCTCGCGTGGTGGTGTTCGCCGGGGATCACGGGGTCGCCGAACATGGTGTCTCGGCGTATCCGAGTGCGGTCACCGGGCAGATGGTGGCGAATTTCCTGGCGGGCGGCGCTGCGGTGAACGCGCTGGCCGCGGTCGCGGGCGCGACGGTGCGGGTCGCCGATATCGCTGTCGCGGGTGACACCGATTCGTCTGTCTCCCAGCACAAGGTGCGCCGGAGCAGCGGGTCGATCGACCGCGAGGACGCCCTGACCGAGGACGAGGTCACCGCCGCGCTGGCCGCGGGCCGCGCGATCGCCGACGAGGAGATCGACGGCGGCGCCGACCTGCTGATCGCCGGCGACATGGGTATCGGCAACACCACCCCCGCCACCGTTCTGATCGCCACCCTTACCGGCACCGAGCCGGTCGCCGCCGTCGGCCGCGGTACCGGCGTCGACGACGCGGGCTGGATCCGCAAGGTCGCCGCCATCCGCGACGGCATGCGCCGCGCCCGTCCCGTCGCCAAAGATCCCGTCGACCTGTTGCGCGTCGCGGGTGGCGCCGACTTCGCCGCCATGACCGGATTCCTGGCCCAGGCCGCGACCCGCCGGACCCCGGTCATCCTCGACGGTGTCGTCGTCACCGCCGCCGCCCTGGTCGCCGAGGACATCGCGGCGGGCGCGAAAGAATGGTGGCTGCCCGGCCACCGCTCCACCGAACCCGCCCACGACCTGGCCTTGAAGCACCTGCGCCTGGAACCGCTGGTCGACCTCGGCATGCGCCTCGGCGAAGGATCCGGCGCGCTCACCGCCCTGCCGATCCTGCGCGCCGCCGTCGCCACCCTCGCGGAAATGTCGACCTTCGCCGACGCGGGTGTCAGCACGGCCGATCAGCCGGACACCGTCGACCTGGCCAAGTGAGCTCGGCGCCGACGGTGTCCCACCCCACCCGGTCACCGCACGAGATCGCCTGGTCCGGTTATCCGGCCGGGCGCAGGTCCGCACCCACCATGACCCAGCAGGGTCCGCACACTGAACGCCGGTCTGCCGTGCAGTGCGCCGCCCAGCCCAGTCAGGAACCTGCCGGCCGACGCCTCTGGAGTGGCCGGTGCGGCGCTGGTCGCGGCTGGTCGCGTTCCCTTCGCCGCTCTGCCGCCCGGTCCACTCGAATCGTGTCGACCGCCGGCCGGTGCCCGTCGTGAACAGCGTGCGACTGGCCGTTTCCTGGCTCACCGTTATCCCGGTCACCGGACCGGCCACCGTCGACCGCCGGATCGCGGGCCACGCCATCGCGCTCGCACCGCTGGTCGGTCTGCTGCTCGGCGGTCTCGCGGCCGCGGCGATGCGCCTGTCGGTCGCGGCCGGACTCACCACCCTGCTGGCCGGGCTGCTCACCGTCGGGGTACTGGCCCTGCTCACCCGCGGCATGCATCTGGACGGTCTCGCCGACACCGCCGACGGGCTCGGCAGCTACGGCCCGCCCGAGCGGGCCAGGCAGATCATGAAGTCCGGCGGGGCCGGTCCGTTCGGCGTCGCCGCGCTGATCTTCGCCATCGCGATCCAGGCCGGCGCGTTCGCCGCCCTTGCCGACGAGGGCCGGTGGCTCGCGATCGCGATCGCCGTGACGCTCGGCCGGGTCGCCGTCGTCCTCGCCTGCCGCCGTGGCATCGACGCGGCGCCGGACTCGGGTTTCGGCACGCTGGTGGCGGGCACCCAGCCCCTCGCCCCGGTGCTGATCTGGTCGGCGCTGGCCACCGGCTGGTCGGTTTTCGCGGTCCCTGGCAACCTGTGGCTCGGCCCCCTCGTCACCGTCGCGGTCCTCGCCGTATCGGTGCTGATCACCCGGCACAGCGTCCGGCGATTCGGCGGATTGTCCGGTGATGTGCTGGGCGCTGCGGTCGAGATCACGGTTTCACTTGCGGCTGTTGGGTTCTCGCTGGCTGGGTAATCACGCCCCGCAATGTGAAACCTGCACTGGTCATAATTCCGGGGCGCCGCCGGTTGTGTGGTCCCACAGACCGTCCGCTCATCGGTACTCGGGTGCTCCCCCAGCACACCGGTGGCAATACAGTGATGACATGTCTTCCGAACGCCTCTACTTCCGCCAGCTGCTGTCCGGCCGGGATTACGCCGTCGGCGATCCGATCGCCACGCAGATGCGTAATTTCGCGTATCTGATCGGCGACCGGGAGACCGGCGAGACCGTCGTGGTCGACCCCGCGTACAAGGCATCGGACCTGGTCGACGTCGCGACCGCCGACGGAATGACCGTCACCGGCGTCCTGGCCACCCACCACCACCCCGACCACGTCGGCGGCACCATGCTCGGTTTCACCCTCGGTGGTGTGCGCGAACTGCTGGAGAAGACCAGCGTCGCGGTGCACGTGAACAAGCAGGAACTGGACTGGGTCGCCCAGACCACCGGAATCGCGCCGAGCGAGCTGACCGGCCACGACAACGGCGACAAGGTCAAGGTCGGCGCGCTGGAGATCGAACTCCTGCACACCCCCGGCCACACCCCGGGCAGCCAGTGCTTCCTGTTCGACGGCCGCCTCATCTCCGGCGACACCCTGTTCGTCGACGGCTGCGGCCGCACCGATTTCCCCGGCGGCGACTCCGACGAGATGTTCCGCAGCCTGCGTCATCTGGCCGCGCTCGACGGCAACCCGGTCGTCTACCCCGGCCACTGGTACTCGGAGGAGCCCAGCGCCGAACTGTCGTCGATCCGCGACAACAACTACGTGCTACGCCCGCAGACCTTGCAGCAGTGGCAGGCCTTGATGCCGGGCTAGGCAGACCAACTCAGCCCCGCACGCCCCGACCTCGAGGAGGGGCAGGCCGACGCAGTCGGCCGTCGGCGGCCGTCCCGCCGGTCAGGCGCCGTTGCGTACGCGACGAAGGAGCAAGCAACGGTGC
>NZ_JBSGVD010000032.1:0-78507 GCF_053608285.1 Nocardia sp. NPDC055053
CGCGCAGCGGCGGGTCCGCGGCCGTCCCGCCGATGAGAGGCCGTTGCGCAAGCGACGAAGGAGCAAGCAACGGCCTCTCATCGGCGGGACACAAGGGGCCGCGAACACGCGCGCGCCAGCGCGCCAACAAACACAGCACCGTTCTGGGACTGCGCACAGAAGGCCGCAGCCGACAACGTCAACCGGGCCGCGGCGGATCAGCCGATACGCCCAAGAACCAATTCCCCCGGCTTCCCGTCCGGCGCGGATTCGATAGTCACCGCGTCGACGAGTGCCCCCAACGCTCCCTCGAACGCCTCCGGGGTATCGGTGTGCAGGGTGAGCAGCGGCTGACCGGCGACCACGGCATCACCCGGCTTGGCGTGCATCTCGATCCCCGCCCCCGCCTGTACCTGTTCGCCCTGGCGAGCACGCCCCGCGCCGAGCCGCCAGGCGGCGATGCCGACGCCCATCGCGTCGAGCCGGGTGAGGATGCCGCTCGACTCGGCCCGGACGACCTCGGTGTACCGAGCCACCGGCAGCGGCGCGTCCGGGTCGCCGCCCTGTGCCTGGATCATCGCGCGCCAGTGGTCCATGGCCCTGCCGTCGGCGAGGGCATCGGCGGGGTCGATGTCCAGCCCGGCCTGGGCGACCATTTCGCGGGCGAGGGTGAGGGTCAGTTCGACCACGTCGGCCGGTCCCCCACCCGCGAGCACCTCCACCGACTCGGCGACTTCGAGCGCGTTGCCCGCGGTCCGGCCGAGCGGGGTGTCCATCGCGGTGAGCAGCGCGACCGTGTTCACGCCCGCGTCGCGGCCCAGCTTGACCATCGCGGACGCTAGTTCCCGCGCACCGTCGAGAGTCTTGAGGAACGCGCCGGAGCCGACCTTCACGTCAAGGACCAGCGCCGCCGTACCCTCGGCGATCTTCTTGCTCATGATCGAACTGGCGATCAGCGGAATCGACTCGACCGTGCCCGTCACATCGCGCAGCGCGTAGAGCCGCTTGTCTGCCGGGGCCAGATCCGCACCGGCCGCGCACACCACGGCGCCGATCGCCGGGTCGGCCAGGATCTCGCGCATCCGCGGCACGGTGACATCGGCCCGCCAGCCGGGGATCGACTCGAGTTTGTCCAGCGTGCCGCCGGTGTGGCCGAGTCCGCGGCCCGACAGCTGCGGCACCGCCGCGCCACAGGCCGCCACCAGCGGGGCCAGCGGCAGGGTGATCTTGTCGCCGACGCCACCGGTCGAATGCTTGTCGACGGTGGGCCGGGGCAGGTCGGTAAAGTCCATCCGGCTGCCGGAGCCGATCATCGCCGCCGTCC
The DNA here is from genome assembly GCF_053608285.1 of Nocardia sp. NPDC055053. NCBI lineage: Bacteria > Bacillati > Actinomycetota > Actinomycetes > Mycobacteriales > Nocardiaceae > Nocardia > Nocardia sp. NPDC055053. Next base: position 1,304 of record NZ_JBSGVD010000032.1, read on the forward strand.
AGCGGGCTGTCTCGTGCCGGGTCATCCCGCGCCAGAGAATCGCCATGGCCAGCGCCGACATCTGCTCGTCGGCCACGATCCCCCGGGTGAATCCGTCCACCACCCAGTCGATCTGTGCGTCCGACAGCTCGCCCCCGTCGCGCTTGACCCTGATGACCGATACCGCATCCAGTGCCGTCATCCGGCCAGTTTGGCACGCAACCACCCGCCACGGCATGCGGACACCGTGGTCCAGCCAGCTTACCGCTGCCCGGCCGCCAGATCGTCCGGCCCGAACGCGTACGGCAGCAGCTCGCTCAGCGCCTTCGGCCCCTCCGCGTGAGCGACGAGCAACTCGCCCCCACCGTGCTCGAACAACAGCTGCCTGCACCGCCCACACGGCATGAGGATTTCGCCTCGGGAATCGGTCACGGAGACCGCAATGAGACGCCCGCCACCGCTCGCGAATAAGTTACCGACGAGTACACATTCGGCACACAGGGTTAGCCCATATGAGACATTTTCCACATTGCAACCGCTCACAATTCGACCGGCCGTCGTGAGAGCTGCCGCGCCGACCGGGAAACCCGAGTACGGCGCATACGCCAGGCCCATAGCGTGAATTGCCTTGTCATGCAAGGTATTCCAGTCTATTCCGGGCATCGCGAACCTCCAGCCGATCCCGCCGAACGCGTCGGCAATCAGGCCTCCGCACCAGTATCCGGCATCGAGAAAGGTAAACCTAACTCGGCTGATTCGCACGCAACGCACGGCACGCCGAATTAGTTCCGCGAAACAGAGAGGATTAGAGTCAGCCAAAGATCGGTTCAGGTTCCCGGCGGCGGGCCAGCGCTCGAGAACACAGCGCAGCCACCTGGGCATTTGCCTCTCCACGCACGCCGGCGTCGGATCTGTGACCGGGTCCATCAACGACGTTGGAGGCACCGCACTCTATGACCACGATAGAAGCTCCGGCTCCGGCTCAGCCGAAGCGGAAGAGCCTGTACCGAGGCGACCCCGGCATGTGGTCGTGGGCGCTGCACCGGATCACCGGTGTCACGCTGTTCTTCTTCCTCTTCGTGCACGTGCTGGACACGGCACTGGTCCGGGTCAACCCGGACACCTACGACAACTCCATCGCGCTCTACAAGAACCCCGTCGTCGCACTGATGGAGATGGGGCTCGTCGTCGCGGTCCTGTTCCACGCACTCAACGGTGTCCGGGTCATCCTGGTCGACTTCTGGTCCCAGGGTCCGCGCTTCCAGAAGCAGATGCTGTGGGTCGTGCTGACCATCTGGGTTCTGGTCTCCGCCGCCGGCGTCGGCCGCCAGTTCTTCTACCTGCTGACGGAGCACTGATATGTCTGCACCTGTCCTCGGCAAGTCCTACGATCGCCCGGCCAGCCTCGACGCCCCCCGCTCCCCGCGGGCGAACTCGAACGGCAACTTCGAGAAGTACGCATGGCTGTTCATGCGCGTCTCGGGCCTGTTCCTGATCATCCTGGTGCTCGGCCACATGTTCATCATGCTGATGATCGACGGTGGCGTGAACCGCCTGAACTTCGCGTTCGTGGCCGGTCGCTGGTCCAGCCCGTTCTGGCAGTTCTGGGACCTGTCGATGCTGTGGCTGGCGCAGCTGCACGGCGGCAACGGTCTGCGCACCATCATCGATGACTACTCCCGCAAGGACTCCACCCGGTTCTGGCTCAAGGCCATCCTGGTGGTCTCGATGATCCTCATCGTGAGCGTCGGTACGTACGTCATCTTCACCTTCGATCCGCACATCGACCCCAACTACACGGGTTAGGAACAGGCCCCCTCGCATGAGTGAATCCCGTCCGATTCAGGAACACCGCTACGACGTCGTCATCGTCGGCGCCGGCGGCGCGGGTATGCGCGCGGCGATCGAGGCGGGCCCCCGGGCCCGCACCGCGGTCCTGACCAAGCTGTACCCGACGCGCAGCCACACCGGCGCCGCCCAGGGTGGCATGTGCGCCGCGCTGGCCAACGTCGAAGAAGACAACTGGGAATGGCACACCTTCGACACCGTCAAGGGTGGTGACTACCTGGTCGACCAGGACGCCGCGGAGATCATGGCCAAGGAAGCCATCGACGCGGTCATGGACCTGGAGAAGATGGGCCTGCCGTTCAACCGCACGCCCGAGGGCAAGATCGACCAGCGTCGTTTCGGTGGCCACACCCGTGACCACGGCAAGGCGCCCGTGCGTCGCGCGTGTTATGCCGCCGACCGCACCGGTCACATGATCCTGCAGACGCTCTACCAGAACTGCGTCAAGCACGACGTCGAGTTCTACAACGAGTTCTACGTGCTCGACCTGGTGATGACCGAGTCCGAGCGTGGCCCCGTCGCCACCGGCGTCGTCGCCTACGAGCTGTCCACCGGCGAGATCCACGTCTTCCACGCGAAGTCGATCGTGTTCGCCACCGGCGGCTCGGGCCGCATGTACAAGACCACCTCGAACGCGCACACGCTGACCGGTGACGGCATGGCGATCGTGTTCCGCAAGGGCCTGCCGCTCGAGGACATGGAGTTCCACCAGTTCCACCCGACAGGCCTCGCCGGCCTCGGCATCCTCATCTCCGAGGCTGTTCGTGGTGAGGGTGGCATCCTGCGCAACGCCTCCGGTGAGCGCTTCATGGAGCGCTACGCCCCCACCATCAAGGACCTCGCTCCGCGTGACATCGTCGCCCGTTCGATGGTGCTCGAGGTGCTCGAGGGCCGTGGCGCCGGGCCGAACAAGGACTACGTCTACATCGACGTGACCCACCTCGGCGAGGACGTGCTCGAGGAGAAGCTGCCCGACATCACCGAGTTCGCGCGCACCTACCTGGGTGTGGACCCGGTGACCGAGCTGGTGCCGGTCATGCCGACCTGCCACTACGTCATGGGCGGTATCCCGACCAAGATCCGTGGCGAGGTGCTGCGCAACAACACCGACGTGGTCCCCGGCCTCTACGCCGCCGGTGAGTGCGCCTGCGTCTCCGTGCACGGCGCGAACCGTCTCGGCACCAACTCGCTGCTCGACATCAACGTGTTCGGCCGTCGCGCCGGCATCGCGGCCGCCGAGTACGCCCTGCGCACCGAGTTCGTCGAGATGCCGGAGAACCCGGCGCAGATGGTGCAGGACTGGCTGGCGCTGATCCTGTCCGACCACGGCAACGAGCGCGTGGCCGACATCCGCACCGAGCTGCAGTACTCGATGGACATGAACGCCGCGGTGTTCCGCACCGAGGACACCCTGAAGCAGGCCCTCACCGACATCCACGCGCTCAAGGAGCGCTACACCCGGATCACGGTGCAGGACAAGGGCAAGCGCTACAACAGCGACCTGCTCGAGGCCGTCGAGCTGGGCTTCCTGCTCGAGCTGGCCGAGGTGACTGTCGTCGGCGCGCTCAACCGCAAGGAATCGCGTGGTGGCCATGCCCGCGACGACTACCCGGATCGCGACGACGTGAACTTCATGCGGCACACCATGGCGTACAAGGAGGGCCCGGAGCTCATCTCCGAGATCCGCCTCGACTTCAAGCCGGTGGTGCAGACCCGCTACGAGCCGATGGAGCGTAAGTACTGATGACTGCTGTAGCCGAACCAACCACGCAGAAGCCTGCCCCCGTTCCCGAGGGCTCGGTCATGGTCACCGTCAAGGTGGCCCGGTTCAGCACCGAGAACGACAAGGGCGCGTACTGGGATTCGTTCCAGGTGCCGGTCCTGTCGACCGACCGCTTCCTGAACGTGCTGATCTACATCAAGTCCTACCTGGACGGCACCCTCACCTTCCGGCGTTCCTGCGCCCACGGTGTGTGCGGTTCGGACGCGATGCGGATCAACGGCGTGAACCGGCTGGCCTGCAAGGTGCTGATGAAGGACCTGCTGCCCAAGGGTGACAAGGCCCTCACCATGACCGTCGAGCCGATCCGCGGCCTGCCGGTGGAGAAGGACCTCGTCGTCGACATGGAGCCGTTCTTCGACGCCTTCCGTGCCGTCAAGCCGTACCTGATCACCTCGGGTAACGAGCCGACCCGCGAGCGCATCCAGTCCCAGCACGACCGCGCCCGCTTCGACGACACCACCAAGTGCATCCTGTGCGCCTGCTGCACCACCTCCTGCCCCGTGTACTGGAGCGACGGCAGCTACTTCGGCCCGGCCGCGATCGTGAACGCCCACCGCTTCATCTTCGACAGCCGTGACGAAGGCGCCCGCGAGCGCCTCGACATCCTCAACGACGTCGAAGGCGTGTGGCGCTGCCGCACCACCTTCAACTGCACCGACGCGTGCCCCCGTGGCATCGAGGTCACCAAGGCCATCCAGGAAGTCAAGCGGGCCCTGCTCTTCACCCGCTGACCATCCCCCGGTCCCCGAAGGCCGCCTTCATCGAAAGATGAAGGCGGCCTTCGCCATTGGTCGACCGATAGCCACCGGGTCCACGTCTGGGTCGTCCAGGCCGGGAGCGGCGGCTGGGCAGAGTTTCGGTGCCGCGCGGAGGTTCGGTTGATCAGCCGGCGTAGCCGAAGACCGGGTAGTGGTCGCTGTAGTCGGTGTACGTGTAGGTGGTGCCCATGGAGGTGACGCTCCAGGAGGGGCTTTTCACGCGGCGGGTTTCGTTGACGTAGCTGTCGGGGACCGGGTGGCCGTTGATGGGCAGAACGTAGTCGAGGTGCTCGGAGGCGTATTCGGCGCTGTACTGGTCAAGACAGACGGAGTTGTCGCGGCAGTCCCACGAGAACGGGTGACCGGAGTGTGCAGGGCCGACAGCGCCGAGTTCGGCGAGCATGGCGGGGTATTCGGCGCTGGATTCGATGACGTTCATATCACCTGCCACGTAGACCGGTTCACCGGCGGGGATCCGCTCCGCGGCGAGGAAGGCCGCGATCTGGGCGCGCTGCTTCGCGCGCACCTGACCCGGCTGCCCCGAGCTGCATCCTTTGTCCTCGGACTGCATGTGCGTGCCGATCACGTGGACGGGACCGTTCGGCGAGGACAGCCGCACGTAGGCGAAGCCCTTGTTGGAGAACCAGTCCGCGCCGCAGGCGTCCTTGTAGACGAATTGCACCTTGCGGCTGATCGGCCAGCGGCTGACGATGGCGACGCCGCCGTCCTCGGGCGTGAAGTCGGAGTAGGAACCCTGGGTGGAGTCCCAACCGGAGCGGGACCGGCCCACCACGGACGTCTGGTTCGGGTGGGTCCGCTTCAGATTGTTCAGCAGCTGGTCACCGCCCTCGTTGTGGAACAGCTCCTGCAGCACCACCACATCCTGATCGGCCAGCACATTCTGCTGAGCTATCAGATCGGCACGCTGTTCCTGCCCCCAGTTGGGGTGGATAGCTTCAGGAAGCATGAAGACGTTGTAGGAAGCGATCTTCGCCGGCGCACCAGCTTGTGGCGCGGCCCCAGCGGGGGCGACGGGGATGAGTACGGCCGCACCGCACAGGGCAGCGAATGCCAGTCGTTTGAACATGAGGCATTTAAACATCAAATCGTTACAGGAAATGTAAATCTGTAATCTTCGGTTCGGGACGCGCAGGGCGACAAGACCCCACCTTGACCGCCCTGACAGCAGCGGCGGCTCCCTCCGGGCATAGCTACCGGTAGCAGGCGGCGGCGTCGAGGACGGCGGTGCGGTAGGGGCGGCCGAAGAGGACGGCGTGGGCCAGGAGGAGCGTGAGGTTGTGGAGGGGGATGCGGGATTGCCAGTCGGGGGCCAGCGGGTGGATGTCGTTGTAGGCGGCGATGATTCGGGGAAAGTGGGCGGCGCCGCCGAAGAGGGTGAGGGTGGCGAGGTCGGTTTCGCGGTGGCCGCCGTGGGTGGCCGGGTCGATCAGCCAGGGGGTGTCGGCGGGGCCCCAGAGGATGTTGCCGGGCCAGAGGTCGCCGTGGATGCGGGACGGGGGTTCGGGTGGGGCTTCGATGTGGATCGATTCGACGGTGGCGGCGTCGGCGGGGTCGAGGGCGCCCGCGTCGACGGCGAGTCTCAGGTACGGCAGGATGCGATGCTCGCGGTACCAGGCCGGCCAGTCGTCACCGGGAGTGTTGTCCAGGGGTAGCCCGCCGAGGAAGCCGTCGGTGGTGGCGCCGAAGGCCGGGGCGCCCGCTCGGTGGGTGTGCGCCAGTGCCGCGCCGAATCGTTCGGCGGCCGCGCGACTCGGTTCGGCGTGGTCGATCCACTCCATCAGCAGGAGTTCTTCGGTGACGGCGTAGACCTCGGGCACCGCGACCCCGTCCGCCTCCCGCAGCCAGCGCAGACCTTCCGCCTCAGCCGCGAAGAGACCGGCGGGCGCGGCCGTGGACTCAGCCGTCGGCGCGGCGGAAGCGCCGCCCGGCCAGGTCTTGAGGAACAGATGCGTCCCGTCGTCGAGCACGATCCGCTCGGCGACACAGATCGAGCCACCCGTGACAGGCGTCGTCCGCAGCCGCTGATGCGCGAGGAAGGTCGGCAGCAGATGCGGGTGCGCACGCAGAAACGGCAGGTCCACGCGGCCATCTTGCCCATCCGGCGGCGAGCATGGTCGGCGAACCGCCCGAATGCCGCGACCACTTTTTCTAAACAGGTATTACTAAACACTGTTCATAAACCGGGTCGGCGTGGTCTCATGGTCTCGGAACGTGTTCTACATCACCTGCGAGAGCGGCGTGACGGACCGGAGGAGACACCCGTGATCAGCCCGAATATCCCGGCAGGATTCGATTTCACCGACCCCGACCTGCTGGCGTCCCGATTGCCGATCGAGGAGTTCGCCGAGTTGCGGCGGACAGCGCCGGTCTGGTGGTGCGCGCAGCCGGACCGGGCCAGCGGGTTCGACGACGGTGGCTACTGGGTGGTCTCCAAGCTGGCCGACATCAAGGAGATCTCGAAGACTCCCGAGGACTTCTCCTCGCACGAGAACACCGCCATCATCCGGTTCAACGAGGAAACCACCCGCGAGCAGATCGACATGCTCGGCAACATGCTGATGCTGAACCTGGATCCGCCGCAGCACACCAAGATCCGGCGGATCGTGTCCAAGGGATTCACGCCGCGCGCGGTGGAGAATCTGCGGGCGGCGCTCACCGAGCGGGCCGAGCGGATCGTGTGGGAGGCCAAGAGGACAGGGCGGGGTGACTTCGTCGAGCAGGTGGCCGTCGAGTTGCCGCTGCAGGCGATCGCCGAACTGCTCGGTGTCCCCCAGGAGGACCGCCGCAAGATCTTCGACTGGACCAACCAGATGATCTCCTACGACGATCCCGAGTTCGAGGGCAACCATCACGTCGCCACCGCAGAGGTGATGGGGTACGCCTGGAATATGGCCGAGCAGCGCCGCGGTTGCCCGGCCGCTGACATCGTCACCCAGCTGGTCAACGCCGACGTCGACGGCGAGCACCTCGGCTCGGACGAGTTCGCGTTCTTCGTCATCCTGCTCGCGGTCGCGGGCAACGAGACCACCCGCAACTCGATCACCCACGGCATGAAGGCCTTCGTCGACAACCCCGACCAGTGGGAGCTCTACAAGGAGCAGCGCCCGCGCACCGCCCCGGACGAGATCGTGCGCTGGGCGACGCCGGTGACCGCGTTCCAGCGCACCGCCACCCGCGACCTGGAACTCGGCGGTCAGCGGATCAAGAAGGGCCAGCGGATCGGATTGTTCTACAGCTCGGCCAATTTCGACGAGGAAGCCTTCGCCAACCCGTTCGAGTTCGATGTGCTGCGCAACCCCAACCCGCACGTCGGCTTCGGCGGCACCGGCACGCACTACTGTGTCGGCGCCAATCTCGCCCGCCTCGAGATCGACCTGATGTTCAATGCCATCGCCGACGCGATGCCGAACCTGCGCCAGGTCGCCGACCCGGTGCGGCTGCGCAGCGGCTGGCTCAACGGCATCAAGCGCTGGGAAGTCGAATACGCTTGAACCTCAACGTGATCGAGGGGGTGGCCGGGTGACGGGCAAGGCACGTGGCCGTGCGCCGGTGGTGACCGATGCCGGTATCCGGCGGGTCTCGCGGGCGCTGCTGGCCGAGCAGGGTCCGGACGCGGTCACCCTGCGGGCGATCGCCCGCGAACTCGGGGTCACCGCGCCCGCGCTGTACCGGCACTACGCCTCGCGCGACGAGCTGATCGAGCACATGCGGGTCGAGTTCTGCGCCGATCTGGCCGAGTACCTCTCGGCCGAGATCGAGCCGCTGCCCGACGACGGTGCGGTGCAGTTCCTGGCCATCTGCCGGGGGTTCCGTCGTTGGGCGCTGGCGAATCCCAGGGAATTCACCCTGGTGTTCGCCTCGCCCACCTCGGGCCGGTCGATGATGCGCCGCTTCGACGAGCCCTTCGGCCGGATCTTCCTCGCCGCGGCGGGCAGGCTGCTGGCCGGCTTCGAGATCGCGACCCCGCCGGGCGAGACCATCCCCGCCGAACTCCGCGACGACCTCATCGGTTTCCAGACCGAACTGCTCGCCATGCTCTCGGAGTCCGGGCAGAAGTTCCCGGCCGAGAAGCTGGATCTTGGCGTCACGTACCTGATGGTGCAGATCTGGGCCCGGCTGTTCGGCCACGTCACCCTCGAGGTCTTCGGGAATTACCCCATCCCCCTGGCCGACCCGGAAGTCATGTTCGACGCCATGCTCGCCGACTTGGCCCGCACCACCGGTTTCGCCGGCTGAAAAGTCCTGGTCGCGAGTCCGATCGCCACGGACGTCTCGACTCTGTCGGTGCGGTGGGTCAAGATCGAGCGGTAACCGACAGGGACGGGGAGTGACTGGCGATGGAGCGCGAGCAGTTCGTGCAGGCCGTGATGACGAGTGTGCGGGCCCACGGGGTCGGTGACGCCGAATACTCCGCCGACGAGTTCAGCGTGCATCACAGCGATGGCCGGGTTATTTACCTGGACAACATCTTTCGCGAGTGCCAGCACCTGGACGCCGAGGAGGGCGGCGAACGGATCACCGCTTTCGTCGCGGCGATGACCAGTTCGGACGAGGTGCCGGAGGACTGGGATTCGGTCCGGCCGATGCTGCGCTCGGTGCTGCGGCCGGTGACACTCGGCCAGGACGGACCACGGCCGCTGCACCGGGCGGCGTTCCCGTTCATCGACGAGGTGGTCGTCGTCGATCTGCCACGGACCCGGTCGTTCGTCTCCGTCGACCAGGCCGCGACATGGGGTGTCACCGCCGAGCAGGTGTTCGCCGAAGCGCGGAACAATCTGGCGGCGCTGTCGAAGCCCGGCTCGCCCGACGACCTGCAGATCCTGCGGTTCGTCGACGACGGGGATTCCTACTTCGCCTCGTGGCTGCTCGTGCCGGGCTGGCTGGCCGGATACGCGGGCGGAGAGTTCCGCCCGGTCGCCTTCATCGCCGAAAATGATTCACTGCTGGTCGTTCCCGACGATCCGGAGCTGCTGGTCGACGTGTTCGAGATGGTGGAGCAGCAGTACCGCGACGCCGCGCGCCCGGTGTCGCCGCAGGCGTACACGGTGAACGAGGACGGCGCCGTCGTCCCGTTCGACGAGGCGGGCGAGCACCCGTCGATGCCGCTGGCGCTGCGGGCCCGCGCGGGCCTGGCCGCGACCGAGTACAGCATCCAGACCGACTACCTCAACAACACCTTCGAAGAATTCCTGGAACTGCCCGACCTCGACATCGACCCCGCCTACGCGGCCACCGTCAACTACGAGGAATCCACCGACGGCGCCTTCACCTCGGTCGTCTGGGGCGAGGGCGTCGAGTACCTGCTCCCCGAAACAGATGTCGTCCGCTTCCTGCGCCGCGACGACAACGACGAGGTCGAACTCCTCTGCACCGTCCCCTTCCCCACCGTCGTGGAAATCCTCGGCCTCACCCCACTCCCCACCCTCGAACCCACCCGCTTCGAAGCACGCCACTGGCCCGACCCAACCACCCTCGCCCGCCTCGCCGCCGCCGACATCGAACAGTAGGGCTCACTCCAGAGGTGGCGCGGTTGACCAGGTTTCGCCCGCGATGACGAGGTGGTCGAGGTAGCGCAGGCCTACGGTGGTGGCTGCTCGGGTGAGCAGGGTGCTCGCGCGGCGGTCGTCGGGGCTGGGGGTCGGGTCGCCGGAGGGGTGGTTGTGGACGACGGCGAAGGCCCGGCCGTCGTGGCGCAGCACGGTGTTGAGGATTTCGCGGACGGGGACCGCGACGTGGTCGATGGCGCCTTCGGCGACGAAAGCGCGGTGGCGCAGGCGGTTCTGGGTGTCGCAGATGAGGACGAGCAGGCGTTCGACCCTGGCGCCGGCGAACAGGGGAACCGCGACGCGGGCGATGTCGTCGGGGGTGGACAGTTGCGGTACCGATTCGGTGGTGCGGGAGCGGGTGCCGAGGTGGAACGCGGCGATCACGGTGGCCGCTTTGGCAGGGCCGATGCCCGCCCTGCGGGCCAGTTCCTCCGGTCGCGCCGCGGCGAGTTCGGCCAATCCGCCGTATTCGCACAGCAATTGGGCCGCCAGCTCCAGTGCGGACAGTCCGCGCGTGCCCTGCCCGAGCAACAGCGCGAGCAACTCGCCGTCACTGAGCGCGTGCGGGCCGAGTAGCAGCAGCCGCTCGCGCGGACGCTGGGCGACGGGCAGATTCGCGATCGGTACCGACATCGTTCCCCCTGCGGATCGGCGACGAGGACGATCATCCCAGCAGGCACCGACAGATTCGCTGCGCAGCTATCCTTCGGCCACCGGTTCGGCGCCGACGACCGAGCCGGCCGGTGGTGCGCTGAAGATCGAATCGGCCATGAGCCGCTCCAGATTGCGAAGCTGGCGCTCGTGCACGACGATGCGGCGCAGCGCCTCGTTGACGGTCGCGTTGCTGTCGGCTGTGCCCATGATGTCGGCTGCCGCGGCCAGCAGGTGCTGATCGAGATCTATCCGCAGGGATCGCAATCGTCCTCCTTCGTCGGTCGCAATCTTGCGTTATTCGCCCCGCGCGCGTCCGCCGATTCACCGCGTCGTTACCGAATAACCGCGTTCGCAAGTACGCACAGCAACCGGGTCGAGCCACGTGGGTCACTCGCCAGCAAGCGCACAGAAAACGCTGATGTACGCCGGAATCAGCGGTCGAGCCGCACCCGAACTGCGCAGTTTGCACAGTTGTGCGCGTCGTTGTTGTCGCCGTGGCGGCGCGGTGCTTGCCTGGAGGCATGTTCTCCGAGGCACAGCTGTATTCGCCGGTGACGCGCGAGCGCGACGGCGATGTCACCGTGCACCTGAGCTCGGATCACCCCGGCGTCAACGACGAGGTCTACCGTGCGCGGCGCAACGCCATCGCAGCCATGGCACTCGACTACACAAAGGGCAGCCCGATCCCGCACGTCGACTACACCGACGAGGAACAGCAGGTCTGGCGGATCGCCTCGGCCGAGCTGGCTCGCAAGCACGAGATCTACGCATGCGGCGAAGTGCGCGAGGCAGCGGCGAAGCTTGCCCTGCCGCGTGATCACATCCCGCAGCTCGACGAGGTCTCCAGCCTGCTCGGGCCGCTCACCGGCTTCAGCTATGTGCCTGCCGCCGGCCTTGTTCCGCTGCGCGAGTTCTTCGGCTCCTTCGCCGAGCGCACCTTCCACTCGACCCAGTACATCCGCCACCACTCGGCGCCGCTGTACACCCCGGAACCCGACGCGATCCACGAGATCATCGGCCACGCCAGTCAGATCGCGAGCCCGCGCTTCGCCGCGCTGTACGAGACGGTCGGTGCAGCGGTCGGCCGCTTGCAGACCCAGACCGCGCTCAAATTCCTTGCCGATGTGTTCTGGTTCTCGCTCGAGTTCGGCGTTGTCCGAGAGGGTGACGAGATCCGTTGTTATGGCGCCGGATTGCTGTCCTCCTACGGTGAGATCGACGAGTTCCGCCACGCCCGGCTACGCCCGCTCGACGTCGCCGAAATGGGCACCATCGACTACGACATCACCCACTACCAGCCGGTGTTGTTCTGCGCGGAGTCGGTGGATCAGATCGTCGATGTACTCGGCGAATTCTTCGCGACCATGGACGACGAGACGCCTGCCAGACTCGGGCACCACCGGCACCCGGTGGCATAGCTCCATTCGAAATCGTTGTTACAGAACACAGTTCATCATTCTTCGATTCTCATCTACTGAGATCGGACAGGCGCGACGGACTGATCGGCTGTTACTTTCGACCGGTTCTTCGAGCTTTTTGAAAGGGTCGGGTAGACCGAAAATGACTGTGGATGTGACGGATACGCAAGCGAATCAGAACCCCGAGCCGGAAGCCCCGCTGTGGCTGCAGGGCCGCGAAGCGGTGATCGCCGCCGCGGCGCCGGAAGAATGGCGCGGCAATGTCCCCGACTACGAGCTGAGCCACGAGGTGATCCCTCGCGAGCGCAGCACCTCCCACGCGCCCGGCTCGCTCGAGGCGATCGTCGAGGACCTGGTGAAGGTCTTCGAGATGGAGGTCTCGCACAAGGGCGATCCGGCCACCTGGCTGTCGGTGGTCGCCGAGCAGTACCGCGGCCGGGTCAACGGCGGCGAGTGGCAGGACGCCGAGGAATTCGCGCGGATCGGCAGCTACAACATCCTGATCGGCGACAACCCGTTCTACGAGGCGGCGAACGAGACCTTCGAGTCCTCGCACAAGGTCTTCCACACCGCGTTCCCCGGCGGCTTCTTCTGGGAGGTCATCGAGGTGCTGTCCGGCCCGCCGACCGTGAGCTTCCGCTGGCGGCACTGGGGCAGGTACGAGGGCGAGTACAAGGGCCACCAGCCCACCGGTGAGCAGATCGAGATGTTCGGTGTGACCATCGCCCGCGTCAGCGAGGATCTGCGCATCCTCGAGCTGGAGCACTTCTACGACAACAACAAGCTGCTCGGCCCGCTGGCGCACGGCTGCCCGGTGCAGCACGGCAAGTCGGAGTGATCAGGCCTGATCGCCGAACGGCAGGCCTGCCTGCAGGAATGTCAGGGCGTCGCTGACGTTGGTGACATTCATCGGAGTGGCGGGCGCGATGGCGAGCATGGAGCCGATCATCGCGCCCGCGGCTACCCGCACCTCGAAATCGTCCGCGGACCGACCCGTGTAGTCGGCCAGCATCTGGGCGGCGAGTTCGATACTGCGCAGAAATTCCAAACCGATGGCCGAGCGTAGTTCCGGCACGTGGAACAGCAGCGCCTGCCGTTCCTGCTCGAAGGCGAGATCGGCGGGCGACATCCTCCCGAACACCGCCGCGGTCGCGGTGCGGATGGCGGTGATCGGATTCAGGCCGCGCGGGAGCGTGGCCAGCTCCTCGATCATCACCGGGTCCTGGTCGTCGGCGATGACCAGCTGTTCCTTGGTCGGAAAGTAGCGGAAGAAGGTACTCGGGGACACCTCGGCCGCCGCCGCGATCTGCTCAACCGTCGTCTCGGTGTAGCCCTGTTCCCGGAACAGCCGGAACGCCTCGACCCTGATGGTTCGGCGGGTCCGCTCCTTCTTCCGCTCGCGTAGCGACATCTCAACCGACATGCATCGATTCTGCCGCATCCGAGTCGGTGACCGGTGCCGTCGGTCGCCGCAGCCCCAGCGCGGTCACGAGTCCGGCGATCAGACACAGCGCCGCGCACAGCCCGAGCATCGTGTCCATGCCGGCGACGAAGGCCTGCTGCACCTGCCCCAGCATCGCCGGATCACCGGTCTCGCGCGCGACCGCGACGCCCGCGTTGACACCGTCGGAGATCGGCGCACGGTCGAGCGCGCCGAGGTCGGCCCGGTACCGGGTGGACAGCACGGTGCCGAGTACGGCAACGCCGATGGTGCCGCCCGCCTGCCGAAGTGCCTGCAGCAGTGCCGAACCCGAGCCCGAACGTTCAGCGGTCAGCTCGCCCATCGCCAGGCCGACCGCGGCGGGCATGACCAGGCCCATCCCCGCGCCGAGCACCGTCGTCCACAGCGCTGTCAGCCCGTAACCACTCTCGACCGTGGTGAACGCGCCGAGTCCGAGGCCACCGGCGAGCACGAGCAGTCCGGCGGTGATCACCACCCGCACGCCGAGCCGGGGCAGCAGCAGGTCGACCAGCCTGCTGCCGATGACGAGTCCGCCGATCAACGGCAGCAGCCGCAGCCCGCTGCCGAGCGCGTCGACGCCGAGCACGGCCTGGAAGTACTGCGGGACGGTGAAGAACATGCCGAACATCGCGAAGCTGACCAGGATCGAGATCGCGGTGCCCCACCGGAAGCCGGGCGCGGCGAACAGCGCGAGATCGATCAGCGGATGCTCGGTGTGGCGCTGCCACCACAGGAACACGGCGAGCGTCACCGCCCCGGCCGCGACGACGAGCCAGCCGAGCAGGTCGTCCCAGCCGCGTTCACCGATCCGGATGAAGCCGTAGGTCAGCCCGAGCATGCCTGCCGCCGAGAGCAGTGCGCCGAGGAGATCGACGCGAAAAATGGTGTCGCTCCGCGATTCCGGTACCAGGGTGGTGACGGCCAGCGCGCCGATGACGACCAGCGGCACATTGATCAGGAACACCGAACCCCACCAGAAGTGCCGCAGCAGCCAGCCGCCGAGGATCGGGCCGAGCGGCAGGCCGATGGCGGTCGAAGTGACCCAGATCGTCAGCGCGCGTTGCCGCTCGGTGGGGTCGGTGAACAGCACCGGCAGCACCGACATCGAGAGCGGGATCAGCGCGGCGGCGGCGATGCCGAGCACCACCCGCGCCACGATCAGCTGGCCTGCCGACGCGGCGAACGCGCAGGCCACCGAGGCCGCACCGAACAACCCGAGCGCCGCGAGCAGGACCTTCTTGCGCCCGTACCGGTCGCCGAGCGCGCCGGCGGGCAGCATCAGCGCAGCCAGTGCGAGCGTGTAGGCGCTGCTGAACCATTGCAGCGCAGCGGTATTCGCGTGCAGGTCGACCGCGAGGGTCGGCAGCGCGACAGTGAGCACCGTGACGTCGAGCCCGATCGTGAGCATCGCCATGGCGAGTGCGCCGAGGGCGAGCCAGCGGCGGGTGGATTCCGTCCGCATATCTCCTCCAAAAATGAGAGTTACTATCTTTTGCTAGTAACTCTCATTTGATTGTTCATGTCAAGAGTTGTCTCCGGCCGACGCGCCGTCGCCGCGAGGGCTCGCTACTCTCTGAAGCGATGAAGATCCGCGAACTCGGCGTGCGCGCCGCCTGTACCCTCGGCGCCGCCGCGATCGCCGCGGTCATGGCCTGTGCTCCCACCGCCACCGCCGTGCCGCCGACCGACGTACTGCCGAACAGCGGCTCGGGCACGACGACCACACCCCCGTTCACCACCCCGAACACCGACAGCTGCCCGCAGAAGACGCAGCCGCCGCCCCCGGTCGACACCTCCGAGGTGCCTGCGCCGGGCGAGCCGACGCCGAGCGCGCTGCCGGTGCCGTCGCCCGCCATCGGCGGTGACCGGATGAGCGAGTGCGGCGTCGCCCTGCCCAAGGGCGCGCCCCCGCCGCCCGCCGACATCTCGGCGACCTCGTGGATGGTGTCGGACCTCGACACCGGCCGGGTGCTCGCCGCCAAGGACCCGCACGGCCGCTACCGGCCCGCCAGCACCATCAAGGTCGCGCTCGCCATCGTCGCGCTGCGCACCCTCGACCTGGACACGGTCGTCATCGGCACGCAGGCCGACGCCGACGTCGACGGCACCAGGGTCGGTATCGGCCCCGGCGGCCGCTACACCAACCGCCAGCTCATGCAGGCGCTGATCATGTGCTCGGGCAACGACGCCGCCCATGCCATCGCCACCCAGCTCGGCGGCGACAAGGCCGCCGTGGCGAAGATGAACGACGTGGCGAAGTCGTTGCGCGCGTTGGACACTCGCGCGGCCACCCCGTCGGGCCTCGACGGCCCCGGCATGAGCACCTCGGCCTACGACCTGTCGGTGCTGTTCCGCGAGGCGATGAACATCCCGCTGTTCGCCGAGCTCATCCACACCGAGCAGGTCGACTTCCCCGGCTACCCGGCCGACCCGAAGATCCCCGACGACAAGGATCACCCCGGCTTCCCCATCGCCAACGACAACCAGCTGCTCTACAACTACGAGGGCGCGATCGGCGGCAAGACCGGTTTCACCGACGACGCCCGCCAGACCTTCGTCGCCGCCGCCGAACGCGACGGGCACCGGCTCGTCGTCACCCTGCTCAAGGCCGACGTGCGCCCGATCCGGCCGTGGGAGCAGGCCGCCCGCCTGCTCGACTACGGCTTCGCGCTCGACGCCGACGACCGCATCGGCAAGCTGCCCGAAGCGGGCAGCGAGGCAGTGCAACCCAGCGTGCCGCTGGCCTCGCCCCCACCGCGGGCCGACGGCTCACCGGCCCAGCCCGACCGGCAGCCACATCAGGCCGCCCGCGTGGTCACCCTGATCGGCGCGCCGCTGTTCGTCATGGTGGTGCTGCTCTGGATCCGGCGGGCCTCCCGGCGCAGGCGCTGAGTCAGCGGCGCCTGCCGAACAGCACCAGCGCCAGCGCCGCGACCGCGCCCGCACCGAAATAGGCAGCGCCCGTGCCGGTCGACATGCCCTGTTCCACCACGCGCGGCCGGATGACCACCGCGTCCGGCGGCGCGATGTCGGCACTGCGTTCGTTGTCGGGCGAGGTCGCCGCCCATGCGGTGGCGAACAGCAGGATCCGGTAGGTGATGTAGCTGAACACCATCAGGCCGATGATCGAACCGAACGTCGCGCCCGCCGGGCTGCGCAGCACTATCTGCAGGTAGAACGCGGCGATGACCTTGAACACCTCGAACGCGATCGCCGCCAGCGCCGCCGCCCGCGCCGCACTGCGCAGCGAGACCGGCTCGCGCGGCAATCGCGCGATCATCCAGGCGAACACCGCCCACGAGGCGAGCAGGCCGAGCCCGATCGACACCACCGACAGCACCAGCGTCGCCCCCGGCAGATGATCCGCCCCGATCGCCGCGAGCAGTTGCGCGCCGAGATCGCTCTGCGCGAGCGCGGACAGCCCGAGCGAGACCAAGAACGCCAGGCCGAGACCGACGAGCGCGCCGACGTCGGACAGTTTGCTTCGCCACCAAGGACTTTCGGGGTGCTGCACCTCCCACTGCTCGGTGAGCGCCGCCCGCAGGTTCGCGATCCAGCCGAGCCCGGTGTAGAGACCGACGACCAGACCGAGCAGACCGACGGTGCCGCGCGAGGAGATCGCCTGGTCGATCAAGTCGTTGATCTGGGTGCCGAAAGCCCCGGGGACTTTCTCCTTGACACCGTCCTGGAGCTGGGTCAGCAGTTCGGGCTGACCGGCCAGGATGAACCCCGCCACCGAGAAGGCCACCATCAGCAGCGGAAACAGTGACAGCACAGTGAAATAGGTGATGCCCGCGGCGAAGTAGTCACCGCGTTGCCGCTGGAATCGCCCGCCGGCCCTGACCAGATGATCCAGCCAGGGCCTGCGCCCGATCTGCTTCTCGACCGCGGCCGAGATATTGTCGACGACCTGCATGGCACGCGCCCCTTCAGCCGAAAACCTCAGGCGCGCACCGGGTCAGCGAGCCAGGAAGCCCACCCGGTCGTACACCTGAGCCAGTGTGTTGCCTGCGATCTCACGCGCTCGCTCGGCCCCCGCGGCGAGGATCCGATCCAGTTCGGCCTGATCGGACAGGTACTCCTGCACCTTCTTCTGGACGGGGGTGACGAATTCGACCAGCGCGTCGGCCACGTCGGCCTTGAGATCACCGTAACCCTTGCCCGCGAAATTCTCCTCCAGCGTGACGATCGGAGTTTCGGTGAGCGAGCTCAGGATGACGAGCAGATTGCTCACGCCCGCCTTGTGCTCGGGGTCGTAGCGGATCTCGCGCTCGGTGTCGGTGACCGCCGACTTGACCTTCTTCGCGGTGACTTTCGGATCGTCGAGCAGGTTGATCAGGCCCGCGTCGGTCGAGGCGGACTTGCTCATCTTCGCGGTCGGATCCTGCAGGTCGAAGATCTTCGCGGTGCCCTTGACGATGTGCGGCTCCGGCACGACGAAGGTCTTCTTGAAGCGGGTGTTGAAGCGCTGGGCCAGGTTTCGGGTCAGCTCCAGATGCTGGCGCTGATCCTCGCCGACCGGCACCTGGTGCGGGCGGTAGAGCAGGATGTCGGCGGCCATCAGTACCGGGTAGGTGAACAGGCCGACGGTCGCGTTCTCCGCGCCCTGCTTGACCGACTTGTCCTTGAACTGGGTCATCCGGCTCGCCTCACCGAAACCGGTGATGCAGCTGAGGACCCAGGTCAGCTCGGCGTGCTCGGGCACCTGGCTCTGCACGAACAGGGTGGACTTGGCCGGGTCGACGCCGAGCGCGAGCAGCTGCGCGACGGCACCCTTGGTGCGGGCCCGCAACGCCTTGGGGTCCTGGCTGACGGTGATCGCGTGCATGTCGGGGATGAAGTACAGCGCGTCGTAGTCGTCCTGCATGGTCACCCAGTACTGCAGCGCACCCAGGTAGTTGCCGAGGTGGAAGGAGTCGCTGGTGGGCTGGATGCCCGACAGCACCCGCTGCTTGCGTTCGGCCGTCGCGGCCGGGGCAGGACTGGACATGCCCCTGATCTTTCCATGGCCCTCAAGCGGAATTACGCTGCACCCAGTTGCGCGGATCGACGCCGGGCATGCTCGGCTTGCCCGCCTTGACCATTCGCTGTTCGCGACGGGCCAGCAGCTGGTACGAGGGCGTGCTCGGCCCGGCGAGCGCACCGGCCAGGACCCGGGGCGCCAGCGGCGGGGCGACGTGCGCGGTGCGCAGGCTGCGGCACAGCGTGCTGTAGGCGAGCTGATCGGCGATCCCCCACTCGATGCCGTACATCCGCCGGATCCGGTCCGGAAGACTGCCCTGGACCAGCAGGTACAGCGCCGTGCCGACCTGCTCGGCGGGCGGGCGCAGCCGGTAGGCCTTGCGATGGCCCGCCAGGTAGGAACCGACCAGGTTGGCCTCGTCGGTGAGGAACAGCTCCGAGGAGTTGAGGTAGCCGTCGAAGTACCGGCGGAAGGCCGGGTAGTCGGCGGGCGCCGCGTCGCGCGGCATGCCGAACAGCTCGCCCCAGCGGACGTAGTCCTGGTAGAGGTCCTCGCGTTCGGTGGCGGTGAGTTCGCGCACCAGCCGGTCGTACATCGCCTCGGCCGAGTCGAAGGTGAAGGCCATGGTCATGAACATCAGGTGCGGATCGCCGGCCGCGTAGGCGGTGCCTGCGGGATGGTGTTCGCCCGCGTCCTCGGGCAGGGTGCCGACGACCTTGTCGTGCTTGCGCCGGGTGAAGGCCAGCGCGCGATCGGCTTCGGCCTTGCTGCCGAGGAAGACCGCCTCGAACAGGGCGCCGGTGACGGCCAGCCGGGTGTAGGGCGTCGCGCGGTGCGCGGTGTGCTCACTGGTGCCGACGAACAGCAGCGGGTGGACCGCGCCGATCACCAGGGCCCGCACGCCGTAGGTCAGGCCAACCGCCCGCTTGCTCATCACCCGTCGGATCATCGAATCGTCGGCGAAATATCCGGGTTCGCCCTGCCGTGCGGCCATGCTGCGCCTCCTCGTCGAGTGCATCTGGCAATAGAATCCACCAGATTCGGTAATCTGGCAAGAGTCTCTACCAGAAAATCGAAGGCGGACGGCAGCACGCAGAATGGATGCTGTGACCAGGAAACGTAGCGCGCAAGCCCGGTCCTTCAGGGCCGGGTTAGCGCATCAACTTCGGTCTTCCTGGGGTACGGGGTGGTCGGCGCTGCTGTTCGATGTATTGGCCGACGATCGTGATGGGTGCGCCGCCGCAGGACGCGGCGAAATAGCTTGGGGACCACAGGTGCCCGTTCATGCTGTGCCGGTTCACGCGGCCGGTGAACTCGTCGCGGAGTCGGCGGGCGGAGACACCCTCGAGGCTGTTCACGAGTTTGCTGAGATGCCATGCTGTGGGTGTGCAGCTCCGTTACAACTTCCGCGTCTATCCGACGCCCGGCCAGCAGATCTCGTTGGCTCGCGCGTTCGGGTGCGCGCGGGTGGTGTACAACGACGGCCTGCGGTTGCGGCAGGAAGCACACGCGGGCGCGCAGCCCTACATCAAGGACTCCGCCCTGCAAACCCGGGTGATCACCGAAGCGAAGAGGACCCCCGAACGGGCGTGGTTTGCCGAGGTGTCGTCGGTGGTGTTGGTGCAGGCACTCGGGGACCTGCACACCGCGTACCGGAACTTCTTCGCCTCGACCACGGGGAAACGGAAGGGCGCGAAAGTCGCGCCACCGAGGTTCCGGTCCCGCAAGGACAATCGGCAGGCGATCCGGTTGACCCGCAACGGTTTCTCACTGCGGGCGAACCGGAAACTGTATGTGGCGAAGGTCGGCGAACTCGCGGTCCGCTGGTCGCGGGAGCTGCCATCGGATCCGTCGAGCGTGTCGATCATCAAGGATGCAAGCGGCCGGTATTTCGCGTCATTCGTGGTGCGGGTCGAGGATGCGACTCTCCCACAGGTGGATTCGGAAGTGGGTATCGACCTCGGGCTGTCGATGTTCGCGGTCCTGTCGAACGGCAAGACCATCACCTCGCCGAAGTTCCTGCGCCTTGCCGAGCGGAAGCTCCGCAAGGCGCAGCAAGCCCTGTCTCGCAAACAGAAAGGCTCCCGGAATCGGGCCAAAGCACGCCTTCGGGTCGCCGAAGTTCACGCCAAAGTCGCCGACGCCAGGCGAGATTGGGCGCACAAGCAGTCCACGACGATCATCGGCGAGAACCAAGCGGTGTATGTCGAGGACTTGTGTGTGAAAGGTCTCGCCCGCACCCACCTGGCGAAATCGGTCCACGACGCCGGGTGGGGCATGTTCACCCGCATGTTGGAGGAGAAAGCCGCCCGGTATGGGCGCACCTTCGCCAAGGTGGATCGCTGGTTCCCGTCCACCCGAATGTGTTCGGTGTGCGGGGCGATCGGGGAGAAGAAAACACTGCACGTCCGGGAGTGGACATGCAGGTGCGGAACGATTCACGACCGCGACCTGAACGCGGCCATCAACATCCTCGCGGCCGGACGGGCCGAGAGGTTAAACGCCTGCGGAGGGGCTGTAAGTCCTGCCGCCTAGCGGAAGGCACGCCCCAGTGAAACAGGAACCCACCGGAGAGCCGCAAGGTTCAGGAGGAATCCCGGCCGTTCACGGCCGGGTGGATGTCAAAGCACAACGGACATACGGCGGCGTCTCGGCGCAACAGCGACAGGCCCAGCGCCGTACCGCCCTGCTGGACGCGGCGCTCGACATCGTCGCCGAAGAGGGGCAGGCCAAGCTCACCGTCGCCGGGCTGTGCGCCCGCGCCGGGCTCAACGAGCGCTACTACTACGAGAATTTCGAGCATCGCGAAAGCGTTTTGGAGGCCCTGCTCGACCGCATCGCCGAAGAACTGACCGGCGCGATCGTGGCGGCGTTGACCACCGCGCCCCCCGACAGCCGGTCCCAGTCGCACGCCGCGATCGACGCGGGCATCTCGGTCCTCACCGACGATCCGCGCAAGGCACAGGCCGCGCTGATCGCGGGCATGGCGACCCCGGAGTTGCGGGCCCGCACCGCCCGCACGGTGCGCGCCTTCGCCCGGCTGGTCGCCGCGCAAGGCACCGGTTTCTACGGGGTCGAGGTCCCGCAGAACCTGGTCGACTTCCGCGCGATCTACCTCATCGGCGGGCTGACCCAGACCCTGACCACCTGGCTGGCAGGCGACCTCGACCTCACCCGCGAGGAACTGATCAACCAGGTCACCGAGGTATTCGTGCTACTCGGCGACGATCTGGCAGGCCGCTACCGCTGACGGACAGCCGGCATCGCGGGCCGGCAGCTGCGACCTGCTAGGGCTGGGCCGGGAGCGGCACACACGCGTCGAGCATGACGCCATCGCATTCCGCGGCGGAACCGGTCGACAGCGCGTTCAGCACATTGCCGAGCAGATCGCTGGACCCCGCGGACGGCTCGGCGATCTGCGCAAGGCCGACCTGATCGCCCAGTGCCGAATCGGCGTCGGCCATCGCCATTCCGGTAGTCGCCGCCATGATCGCGGTGAAGATGCTCGCGCTCGCCAGTACTCGCTTCAACGTTCTCTCCTCACGGGCGACCTCGGAACGGCCGCACCGGCGACGACGTTAAGCGGACTGATCAGTCTTCGGCAGCCGCCAATTCCGGTGGCAGCGGAAACCCCGGATCATTCCGTGAGGGCGACGGCGCCGAAGGTCTCCGGGTCGCCCTGCAGGACGATACGGAAGGCGACGTCGCGGCGGGACCAGTAGGCGGCGCAATCGCGCATGGCGCTGCCGAACCAGGCGCGTTCGGTGGCCTCCTCGGCGAGCAGGTCGGCCGAATCGCGCACCACCGCGACGTACCCGGGCGCGTCGCCGACGAAATCGTCCAGGTCACGCAGACATTCGTCGAAGGCGTCCTTGTTCGCGCCGAAGTAGTACGGGAACTGGAATGCCGCGGCGAATTCGTCGAAGAGTTCGGCGGTGGTACGCATCTTGGGGCCGCGCAGTTCGCGGACGCGGTAGTCGGCGGGCGAGTCGTAGCGGACGCCACTGAACGCGGCGGCGTCGACGGCCAGCGCGCCGAACACGGGCTGCGACGCGGCGGGCGCCTCGGTGGTGGGACGAGCAAGGAACTGCGACAGCGTCATTCGCATCAGCGCATCCTCGTGAAGGTCTCGTAGTGGTCGCCGGTGTACCAGGCGCTACCGTCGCTACCGGTGACGATGCGTTCGGCATCACGACCCCGATTGCGCTGCTTGGGATTGACGTCCCACTCCTGGTAGGTCACCGGCTTGCCCGCCGAATCCTTCGGCGGCAGTTTGGTTCCCCGGTTCATCCACTGCTCACCGCCCTTGGTCCCCGGCGCGTTCGCCGAATCCGGCCAGCGGCCCCCATCGATCTCGAGGAGGGTCGTGTAGGCGCGATCGGGCACGCCCGCAGCCCCGTTGCCCGGCGCCGCGCTGGCATTCCCGAGGGGCGGGCCCGGCTTCGGCGCGGCCTTGGTGGTGGTGGTGATACCGGCGACCGCGCGGGTGGTGGTCGCGGTCGCGGTGTCGTCGCCGCCGCGTCCGGTGAACAGGGTGAGCCCCACCGCGAGGACGATGAGCAGCAGTCCGCCGAGCAGTCCGAGCGTTTTGCGCGAGAGATTCACCGGTATCGCACCGCCGAGGAAGCGCGGTCGGACCACCGCTGATCGTAGGCATCAGCGCGACCGGCGAGCGCGCGGCTATCTGTCATGACAGAGAAATCTACGTCAGCGGGGTTCGACCTTCCGACCCCGTTCGACCTAGCCGGCCAGGTCGAGCTCGAGCTGTGCCCCGGAGAGCATCAGCGCGCTGGCGGACAGGCCGAAGAGCCGGTGGAAGTTCTCGCTGAGGTGTGACGGGGAAGCGAATCCGGCGTCGGTGGAGCACCGGGTGAGGTTGTGGCCTGCAGCGATGCTCTGTGCGACCCGAAGCATCCTGGCCCATTGCCGGTAGCGGCGGAAGGTAGTGCCCGTCTGGGCCGCGAAGGTGCGGAGCAGGTGTGAGGTGGACCAGCCGACCCCGGCGGCGAGGTTTCGGGCTGTGACGGGAGTGGTGGGGTCGGCACGGATGATGCGGGCCGCCTCGGCGATGCGTGGGTCGAGGCCGGCTCCGGGAAGGGGGAGACTGGCGAGCTGCACGACGCGCTCGATATCGGTACGCAGTGCGGCGGTGATCAGCTCGCGCTCGTTGCGGTGCTGGAATCCGAACGGTCCCTGTTGTCTGCGCATGTGCCGAACATCCTGTGACCGTGCGGTGATCGCCGGGTCTACGAACAGGTAGAGCATGCGCCCGGGTGTGGCAGGCAGGTGGTGGGAGTAGCGGGCGGGTGCGCAGGCACTGCGGGTGGTCACCTCGTCCAGACCGGGCGCGCGAAAAACGAACGGTTCGTCGAGCCCGACCGCCGAGCATGCCAGCACCGGCGAGTGTGGCCCGATCGGCAACGACGGGCCGATATACCCCGCGTGACCAGGTCGAATCCACAGCACCGCGCGCGCGGAGTCACCACACGATTGTGAAAGCGCGGCCGAGGTCATGTTTGCCAGGCTAATCCGGTGCGTGTGCGAGGAACGCGCGCGGGAAGGAATGACACAGTGACACAGCGCAACACCACGGGTGCCGCGGCGATCGACGCGCCGACGGACGCCGAGGCAGGAATGGAAGAGGTCGTCGCGACGCTTGCCGCGATGGACCGCCGCACGGTGGGCGCGGGTGAGCGGGGATCGGCAGCCTGGCTGGCCGGGCGCCTCGGCGAGCTCGGGGCAGAGGCGGTGACGGTGAGTACGTTTCGGGGACAGTCGTCGTGGGCACCCGCTCACCTGGGGCATGTGGTGACAGCGATGGTCATCGGCCTGCTGCCCGGGCGGATCGGGCGGGCGCTGTCACTGGCAGCGGCGGTCTCCTACGAGCTGGAGGTCAGTGGGCGGTGGCAATGGATCCGGCGGGTGCTGCCGAGCCGCCCCGGGGCCTCGGTTTCCGCGCGGTTGCCCGCGGCGGGTCTGCCGTCCCGGACTCTGGTATTGGTCGCCCATCACGACGCGGCGCACAACGGGATCGTCTGGCACCCGAGAGTGGTCGCCGTCAACCGGCGGTGGTCCTCGCGGACCGGGCGCTCCATGCCCAGCCACCTTGTCCCGCTCGCGGCGATGCTCGCGGCGGCGGTACCCGTCGTCCCGGTGCGGCGGGCAGCGGCGATCGTGCTGGGTATCGCGAGCCTGGCGATGACCCAATCGATGCGCAGTTACACCACACCCGGCGCCAATGACAACGCCACCGGTGTCGCGGCGGTCCTGGAAACGGTGCGTCACCTGCGCGCCCAGCCGTTGGCAGACACCGAGGTGATCGTGGTGTTCCCAGGCGGCGAAGAGGCCGGGAACCAGGGGATGCGCCAGTGGGTCGCCGACAACCGTGGGCTGCGGGGCTCCGGACGGACGTTGGTGGTCAACCTCGATTCCCTCGGCAGCGGTGGGCACCTGGTCCTCGCGCGCCGGGAAGGGCTCACCAGCTTCGCCGCCCGTCGCGACGTCGACACGGTGACACAGATCGCGAACGAGGCGGGGATCGAGCTCCGCGCGGTGGACTTCCCCAATGTCTGCGATGCCGCTGTCGCGCGGCACGCGGGTATGCGGGCGATCAGCGTGCTGTCCTATGCCGACGGCTGGGTCGAGCACCTGCATCAGCGCTCCGACACCGCCGACGCCGTCGGCTGGAACACCGTGCGTGCGGCGGTCACCCTCACCGAACACATTGCCCGCGCCTGGGACCGCGGCGCCTTCTCCAACGATGCCTGAGGAACGAGATATGCGAAATACCAAGAACGGCAAGGCGATAGCGGTCTACGGCGCAACCGGGTACACCGGCAGGCTGATCGTGCGGGAACTCGTCGGCTCGGGGCACGAGGTCATCGTCGCCGGTCGGGACGCGGCAGGCTTGCGCCGAGTGGCCGAACGTGCCGACGGCGCGGTGACCTGTACGGCGATCGCCCTCGACGACACCGCGGGGCTCATCGCACTGGCATCGCGAGTGCGCACGGTAGTCAATGCCGCAGGCCCGTTCGCGGACACCTGCGGACCGATCGCCCGGGCCGCCGTCGCCGGCGGTGCGCACTACGTCGACATCAGCGGCGAACAACACGCGATCCGGGCATTGTTCGACGAACTCGGCCCGGCCGCGACCGAACGCGGTGTCGCGCTCCTGCCTGCCAGCGCGTTCTACGCGACCCTGTGCGACCTGCTGGTATCGCTGGCCGCGCGGGACTTCGGTCCGGTCAGCGATCTCGATATCGCCTATCACGTGGAGAACTGGGTACCGAGCGGTGCCGCGTTTCGTAATCGGGTGCTCGGCCTGACCCTGTCCACCATCCAATTCGACAACGGCTACACCGACATCGACCGGCAACCCGCCACCCGTTTCGTCGACTTCGGCGGCACCATCGGACGCCGCCGCGTGGCGATGTATCCCGCCCCCGAGGTGCTGACCATCCCGCGCCATGTCGATGTCGCCCGCCTGCGCACGTCGATGGCGACCTCCACCCTGTCGCCCCAGCGGATCGCGGAGCCCCTGGTCCCGCTGCTCGCCCGCATCGCCGCCCGTGGCCTCGAGTCCAGAGCAGCACCGGTGATCGAGAAGCTGGTGACGGCCGGTATCGGCGGATCTCCCACCCGATTCGACTCCGACCCGACCCGATTCGACCTGGTGGCCCACCTGACAGGCACAGCAGGGAAACGCACCGCGACCCTGTCCGGCCCCGGCATCTTCGACATCACCGGCCCGATCGCGGCCCGAGTCGCCGCCACCACCACCGACGCCGGCTTCATATCCGCCGGCCCCCTGTCCGCCGCCCAAATCCTCGACCCGTCAGCCTTCCTCACCGGCCTGGGCGAGCGGGGTGTGTCGTTTCGGATCGCCTGAGATTCACCGGTATCGCGTCGCTCACGATGTCCTCCGGTTCGGCTGCGGCTCCCATTGTTCGAGTGCGGCCAGCAGGCGTCGGACTACCTCGGGCGGTGCGACGGTGATCGGTTCCAGCCGCTTCGGTTTCGGTGTGCGTTTCGGCAGTGGCACGGGGTCCCCTCCGGTGCGTTGTTTGGCCGCACACCCGACGCTCAGGGCCCCTCCACCGGGCGCCGGGGTGCTGTCCACGATTCTGCTCCAAGCGAGGCGAAACCGCCTACGCTAGACATATGCGCCTGAAATACGCTGGAACCATGAACACGACAGGCGATGTGATCCGGCGTCGCCGGAAGCAGCTGGACATGTCCCAAGCCGCTCTCGGGCGGCTTGTCGGGGTGGATCAGAAAACGATCAGTAGATACGAGTCCGGCGAGTTGACGCCGGACCTCATCACCGGCACCAAGCTCGCCGATGTCCTCGGTGTCTCCGTCAATGAACTAGCCGGGCGTGCATCCCGCACGCTCGACCTGTCCGGCGATTGGTGGGCCGCTTGGCAGACATGGGGAGACACCGGCGAGCGGGTAGACCTACACGAACTGGGGATGGTGCAAGACGGTTCGTTCCTCGAGCTGGACGGAGCCCGCGCCCGTCCGGTAGACGAAGGTTCGTACACCTGGCGTGGCGAGCTTCGGTTGTGGGACAACGAATCTCTGATGGGCTGGTACGTCGCGACCGAGGGCGCGGTGAGGTCCAAAGGATCGTTGTACTTCGCGCTGCACCCGCAAGGGCTCGCGCTGGCCGGTTCGTGGGTGGGCCAGTCCGCTGCCGGGCTCGTGATTCGTGGATGGGGCGCGATCGTTCGGCACCAGCGGCTCGCAGAACCGTTGATAGACCTACTCAGGGCCACTGATGGAAACTTGACCGCATGGCCGAAGAGTCTCTAGTCACCGTCACGATTACCGCTGAAACCGCAGAGTGGCTAGCCGAGTTCACCCGACGTCTGGTGGCAGACCGGCTGGCCGCGTGCGGGAACATCGTCCCGGCGGTGCGTTCGATCTACTCGTGGAACGGTGAAGTCCAGGACGACGCCGAAGCGCTGGTGTTGATCCACACCCGTGCGTCACTGGTCGACGCGATCATTCGCCGAGCGGACGACGAACACCCGTACGACACTCCCCAGGTGTTGGCTGTGCCGCTTACCGGTGCACACCCGGGGTATGCGGATTGGGTGGTCGAACAGACCATTGGCTGATCTGAGCGGAATTCCAAACGCGATCAGTATTCCGGCAGTCATCAGAAGTCCGCTCGATCACCGATCGGTTCTGGAACCGGCGCAGTTCGGTCACGTTCCTCCACTGCGGTCAACCACGCTTCCAGGTTGTCCAGTGATCCAGTGCAGACAACCCGGTACGGAGACGACAGCTCCCATCCGTACGGCGGCTCAGGTGCCCGCCGGACCGACATGGACCGCAACCGGGCGCGGTTTGTCACAGCGTCCAGTCGAACTCTGATTGCATCGCTCATGCGGCATCACGCTTCGGCTCCCACTTGTCGAGAGCTTCCAGCAGACGACGAATGATCGTTGGCGGGGCAACCTGGATCGGGTTGGGACGTTTCGTCTTGGGCGTCCGCTGCGGGAGCATCGCGGCCTCCTGATGGCGCTGGGTGGGTTCCGCTCCCGGCGAGGACTCTTCCGTTCACCCGCCGGGAGCGTTGAGACGAACCTACGAACCGGAAACCCATGCGCGGAACGAACTTGACCGAACTTGCCCAAGTTGGTTTCTAGCTGCCCCATAGGCAGCTGAACTGGGTGACACTGGAAAACGAACACGCCAAACAACGCCAAACCTTTAGACGGGGGTACAGGCCATGTTGAAACTCAAATTCCTGGGCAACGGCGGTTCAGGAACGGGCGAATGCCCAACGCTGTACGCGACAGATCAGGACACCTACGCGGTACAAGGCTGGACAACCGGCAGCGCGGATACGGTCGAGATTCCGCATTTGCTGTTGGGGTTCGCTGAGCCGGACACCTACGTAGGCACTCAGCTCGCCGACACAGGACGCGGAACGTTCACCCTCACCGGTCGACCGATCAACGACCCTGAGACGCTGGCACAGATGAACCTCGCCGACGACGAATCAGCGATCGAGGTTCCCAAGCACACACGGAGGTTCTACGGGAATGCTGCTGCGGCTCAACAATGAACCAGACCTCTGGGGTTCGCTGTTCGCTGAGTGCAAGCGGGAAGCGTTCCACCTCGAGACCCTGGACGCATACGCGGTCGCGTCCGAGTCTGAGCCGTTGCGTCAGTTCCTCGCCGGTGAACCCGCCGACACAACTTGGTTCGATCCTTGGCGAACGCTCATGCAGGACAGCGCAAGTCGCGGCGTGACAGTGCGCCGCGTGCGGGTAGTGACTGAACCGCTCAGCGACTATCAACGGTGGCTGCTGACGTTGACGCCGGAGAACCTCACTGCCGGTGAAGACATCCGCTATCTGGCTCGACACCTTGCCGGACAGGTGCCGACAGAGGATTACTGGCTGTTCGATGACGAACGGGTGGCGTTCCATGCCAGGGATGCCGAGAACCGTGGTCTTGCCATGGTCGTTACCGATGACCCTGGCTTGGTCGAGTACGCCATTGGTCACCGAAACCGGTTGTGGAAGTTGGCAACTCCGTTCGATCAGTACGCGGGTTCGTAGGTGACTTCACCTCGGCAAGCTCGGGAGTCGCTTGGTAGGCGACTCCGTGAGATGCGGAAGGATGCTGGGCTGACCGGACGACGGTTGGCCCAGCTTTCCGGGTGGCACGAGTCGAAAGTCTCCAAGATCGAGAACGGTGACCGATCACCCACCGAACCGGACCTACGCGCCTACACCCGCCACACATGCACCGAAGACCAGTTGCCAGACCTGATAGCCACCCTGAGAGGTATTGAGGCTGCCTACGTCGAATGGCGACGGGTACTCGCGACGGGCACCAAGAGACGCCAAGAACGATCGGTGACCCTTGCTGAGGAAACCCGGCTACAGCGGGTGTACGAACCGCAGATCATCCCCGGCATCTTCCAGACACCTGAGTACGCGGAGCAGATATTCCGGCGTGCAGTGCGGTTCTACGGCATCCCCGACGATGTAGACGCGGGAGTGGCGAAACGACTGGAGCGGCAACAGTGGCTGTACCGGGGAGACAGGCGATTTCACGTCGTCGTGACCGAACATGCCATCTACAACCCGGTTGGTGGTCCTGGTGTCCACAGAGGTCAGCTAGACAGGCTGCTGGCGGTCTCAGGACTCCCCAGAGTGCTGCTCGGGATCATCCCGACGAACCGGCCGATGCCGATGCAGTCAACGAACTTCGTCATGTTCGATTCCCGGCTAGTCCTGGTGGAGACACCTACCGCAGAGCTGTCGGTTACTCAGCCCCGGGAGATTGACACCTACTCCCGGCTGTTCGCTGAACTGGCTGAGTCGTCCGTGACGGGGGAACCAGCGCGGGCCATCATCCGCGCCTGTCTGGCCGGATACCCCTAGCAGCCGTGGTTGATCTGAGCAAGGTCGAACCACACCGCCGCCGGAATCGGAACGACCCACACCACCAGGTCTTAGCGATGATGAACACCTACGGTCAAGACATCGGATTACGGTTGTACCGCAACGATTTGTCCGCGTTCGTCACCGCCTGCATCCCCTTGCCGCCGCTCGTCGGCTGGTGCAGGAACGGGCCAGTGCGCGTGATCACTCGCGCGCACCCCGGGCACTGGCCCCCATCGGCTAAGCCCAGCTTGGGTGGTTGAGCAGACCATTGGTCGATCTGAGCAAGCCTGAGAGGCGGGAAATGGCCGAAGAGATTCACCGGTACTGCACGGTCACGGGAGCGTGGTCGGACCAGCGCTGGTCGTAGGCGGCGGCGCGTTCGACGACGGCCTGCTTGGCGCGGGAAGGCAGGTCGCCGAGGGCGAGCTGGTAGTCGATGCGCCAGCCGGAGTCGTTGTCGAAGGCGCGGCCGCGGTAGGACCACCAGCTGTAGGGGCCGGCGACGTCGGGGTGCAGGGCGCGGACCACGTCGACGTAGCCCGCGGTCAGCAGGTCGGCGATCCAGGCGCGTTCCTCGGGGAGGAAGCCTGCCGATTTCTGGTTGCCCTTCCAGTTCTTGAGGTCGACCTCGGCGGGTGCGATATTCCAGTCCCCGCTCACCACGAACTCCCCGGTGCGCGTCTTCAGGTAGGCGCCCAGCTCGGCCATGAACCGGTATTTCTCGTCCTGCTTCGGGGTGTTCTCCTCGCCCGAGTGCACGTACACGCTCGCGACGGTGACCTCGCCGAAGTCGGCCTCGAGATAGCGCCCCGACGCGGCGAACTCACTGCTACCGAACCCGATCCGCACCGCGTCGGGCGCGCGCCGCGACAGAATCCCGACACCGGCTCGCCCCTTCGACTCCGGTTCCGCGTGCGAGAGCACCCACCCGGCGTCGAGCGCGGGCGCGAGCGCGGTAGCGACCTGCGCGTCGGTCGCCCTGGTCTCCTGCAGGCACACGATGTCGGCTTCGGTCGCGTCCAGCCACGACAACATGCCCTTGGTCGCGGCGGCGCGCACGCCGTTGACGTTCACAGTCGAGAGGATTATCGGCACCGAACGACCGTACAATGGCTAGTCAGGAATGCTCCCCCCGGACACTGTCGTCCAGGAAGGGGTGAATGACGATGACGTCACGCACCGCCAAGTCCACCGTCCCCGCCGCGCCTGTCAAGGCATTGCATCTCGGGTCCGGTGACCCGGTCCTGCTGCTGCACGGGTTCATGTTGTCGCCGCACTGTTGGGAGCAGGTCGCGCGGCGAATGTCGTCGAATTGCGAGGTTTATGCCCCTGCCTTCGCCGGGCACTGGGGTGGTCCCAAGGTCGAGGGCTGGTTGCTGGACGTCTACGCGCTGGCCGATCAGATCGAGGACCAGCTCGACGCGCTGGGCTGGCGCACCTGCCATATCGCCGGAAATTCGCTAGGCGGCTGGGTGGGCCTCGAGCTGGCGCGACGTGGCCGTGCCCGCACCCTGACCACCGTGGCCGCGGCGGGCGGCTGGGCCTCACCCTCGATCAGCCAGGTCAGGGTCGGCTTGAAGTTCGCCTCGATGATCCCGTTCGTCGAGATCGGCAAGCTGCTCGGCGGGGTGGCGATCAACAATCCGCTCATCCAGTACGTGGCCGCGTTACTGCTGGCCAAGAACACCGGCGCCGTCTCGCGCCGCGACCTGGCGACCACCATCACGGCCGTGCTGCACTGCGACGCGATGATCCCGCTGATCCTCGGCAGCCTTCGCGCCCCTGGCATGGACGACCTCGGCGAGCTCACCACCCCAGTGCGCATGCTGCTCGCCGAGTACGACCGGATCATCCCCAACCGCGTCTACGCCACCCGCTACCTGCGCGAACTCCCCGAATCCGCCGACCGCATCCTGGTGCACGGCGTCGGCCACGTGCCGATGCTGGAGGCGCCGGACCGCATCGCGACGCTCATCGCCGAGCACATCTACGCCAGCCGCGGGCACCTGCGCGCGATCTGAACACACGAGAACCCGGCCGCGCGAACAGCATTCGCGGCCGGGCCCTGTCGCGCCTACCTGCCGAGCAGTCCCTTGGCGATGTGGGTCACCTGGATCTCGTTGCTGCCCGCGTAGATCATCAGCGACTTCGCGTCGCGGGCGAGCTGCTCCACCCGGTACTCGCTCATATAGCCGTTGCCACCGAACAGCTGCACCGCCTCCATCGCCACCTCGGTGGCCGCCTCGGAACAGTAGAGCTTCATCGCCGACGCTTCGGCCAGGCTCGGCGGCTTACCCGCTTTGCCCCGCTCGAGCACGTTGAACACCATGTTCTGCACATTGATCCTGGCGATCTCCATCTTGGCCAGCTTGAGCTGGATCAGCTGGAAACGCCCGATCTCCTGACCCCACAGCGTGCGGTTGCGCGCGTAGTCGACGCAGAGCCGGTGGCATTCCTCGATGATTCCCAGCGCCATGAAGCCGACGCCGACCCGTTCGGCGGTGAAACTGGCTCTGGCGCTTTCGCGTCCGTCTCCGCCGCGATGTTCCTCGGTCTCGCCGAGCAGCCGGTCGCGGCCGAGCCGGACATTGTCGAAGAACAGTTCGCCGGTCGGCGAGGAGTGCAGGCCCATCTTCTTGAACGGCTTGCCCTGGGTGAGGCCCTCCATGCCCTTGTCCAGCACGAAGGTGAGCACCTTGCGGTGGCGTTTGTCGGCGCCGTCGCCCTCGTCGAGCTTGGCGTAGACGATCATCACGTCGGCGCACGGGCCGTTGGTGATGAAGGTCTTCTGCCCATTGAGGATGTAGTCGTCGCCGTCGCGTTCGACGCGAGTCTTCATGCCGCCGAACGCGTCCGAGCCGGAATCGGGTTCGGTGATCGCCCAGGACGCCACCTTGCGCAGCGTGACGATGTCGGCGAGCCAGCGCTGTTTCTGCGCGAGGGTGCCCCGCGACATGATGGTGGTGGCGCCCAGCCCGATGCTCACCCCGAGCGCGGACACCAAACCCATACAGACACCGGACAGTTCGCTGATCAGCACCGCCATCATCGACTGCTGCCCGGCGAACGGCGACCCACCGCCGCCACCGGACTTCTCCCCCGGCCCCGCGGCTTCCTTGGCGAGCATCTTGGCGACGGCGTCCTCGCCCATCGCATCGATCCCGAACTGGCTGAACAGTTTCCGCAGGATCGGGTACGGCAGCATCTCACCGCTGTCGAGGGCGTCCAGATGCGGGCGCACCTCCTTGTCGATGAAGGTCCGCACGGCATCGCGGATCATCAGATCGGTTTCGGACCATTCGATCATCGTCGTCTCCCGCTCAGGGCAGCCGCACGGCGATGTCGTCGATCGCCCACGGCCCTTCGGTCTCGATGGTCTTCACGTCATGCCAGCCGGCCAGCTCGGAGATGGCCCCGCCCTGCACCGCGAACACCTTGCCGGTGATGGGGCACTTGTCCGAGGCCAGGTAGGCGACCAGCGGCGAGATATTGGCCGGGCTGAAGGCGTCGAACCCGCCGGATTCCTCGGCCGCGGCGGCCTCGGCGGCGAACATCTCACCCATGCCGGGGGTGGCCAGGGTGAGCCGGGTGCGGGCGATCGGCGCGATGGCGTTGACCCGGACGCCGTAGCGGCCCAGTTCCTCGGCCGCGACCTGGGTGAGCGCGGCGATCCCCGCCTTGGCCGCGCCGTAGTTGGCCTGGCCCGCGTTGGGCAGCGTGACACCCGAGGCCGACGCGGTATTGATGACGGCCGCGTTGGGCTGATTGCCCGCCTTGCTCTGCGCCTTCCAGTAGGCGGCCGCGTGGTGCAGCACGGCCGCGTGCCCCTTGAGATGCACGGCGATCACCGCGTCCCACTGGGCTTCGTCCATCGCGGCGACGAAGACATCGCGCAGGATGCCCGCGTTGTTGACCACGATGTCGAGCCCACCGAACTCCGCGACCGCCTGGTCGATCAGGTTCTGCGCGCCGTCCCAGGTCGCGATGTTGTCGGTATTGGCGACCGCGTCGCCGCCCGCGGCCCGGATCTCGTCGGCGACCTGTTGCGCCGGACCGACGTCGGCGCCTTCGCCCGCATTGCTGCCGCCGAGGTCGTTGACGACGACCTTCGCGCCTTCCCGCGCGAACAACAGCGCGTGCTCGCGGCCGATGCCGCGGCCCGCGCCGGTGATCACGGCGACCTTGCCTGCCAGGGAACTCATGGGTGACTCCTGTATGTGAAGTTGGTCAGTCGGCGATCACGGCGAGGCCGTCGCTGAGCACGACATCCTCGCCGCGCACCGTCTCG
Organism: Nocardia sp. NPDC055053; assembly: GCF_053608285.1. Classification (NCBI taxonomy): domain Bacteria; kingdom Bacillati; phylum Actinomycetota; class Actinomycetes; order Mycobacteriales; family Nocardiaceae; genus Nocardia; species Nocardia sp. NPDC055053. Next base: position 35,435 of record NZ_JBSGVD010000032.1, read on the forward strand.
AACGCGTAGGTGGTGACGCCGTCGGCGCTGGTGACGGGCCAGATCCGGGTCTTTAGGTCGTCACCGGGGAACACGAGCTTGGCGAAGCGCACCGCGAAGCGCCGCAGCCGATGCACATCCGACCCGGCGGTCGCGGTGAGCACGCCCCAGGAGGCCATCGCCATGGTGCACAGGCCGTGCGCGATGATGCCGGGCAGTCCGGCGTCCTTGGCGACCTGCTCGTCGAGGTGCAGCGGCACGGGATCGCCCGAGGCGGGCGAGTACCGGAAGGTCTGGTCGTCGTCGACGTGATGGTCGACGACCGCCGACGGCGCACTCGCCCGCAGACTCTCGTCGAACCGGTGCGACGGCGCCTGCTCCCCCACCGACTTGCCCGCGTCGATATTGCGGAAGAAGGCGGTGAGGTACTGCTCGTTCACCAGTTCGCCTGCGGCGTCACGGCATTCGACCAGGATGGTGATGGTCGTTCCGGTGGACTTGCTGGTGTAGCCGACCGCCTTGGCCCGCGAGACCAGCTCCTCGCCGGGCCGGATCGGCCGGTGGAAGTGGAAGTCCTGCTCGCCGTGCACGACCCGGCCGAAGATGTCCATCGGCGCCACGTCGATGACGGGCATCATCATGGCCTCGAACACCGGCACGATGGCGAAGACCGGCGGCGCGACCTCGCCGGTGCGGTGCGCCTCGATCGGATCATTGGTCGCCGCGGCGTATTCGGCGATCCGGTCCGCGGTGACCGCGAATCGCTCTGCGTCGCTCCACGTTTCCAGGCCCGCGTCGTCGAACTCGACGACGCGTCCCGATGCCTGCGCTGTCATCCCGGCGCCCTACGCCGAGGCCAGCGCGTCGAGCTGGTCGAGGGACTTGTCCAGCTGGGTGCGGCCGTCCTTCTCCACCGCCTTGCCCAGCGCGCCCTTGATCAGCGCGCCTTCGAAGTCGCCGGACACCAGGATGACGCTGCCGGAGCCATCGGGCTTGATGTCGAAGGTGAATTCGGTACGCACACCGGCCATTCCGGCGCCCGTGAGGGTGAGCCGGTTCGGCACCTCGACGGCCTTGACCGTCCATTCCATCTTGTTCGCCATGCCGAGCATGACGATCTTGGCGACCAGCCCGGCGCCCTCGACCAGCACGGCGGGCGGCTCCTCCATGAACTTCTCGTGGATGGTGAACCACTTGTCCCAGGTCTGCGGGTCCGAGACGACGGCCCAGAGCGCTTCGGGAGTGGCGGTGACGGTCTTGGTGGCTTCGATATGTCCCATTGCGGTACTCCTCGTGCGGGTCAGCGCACCGCGCGCTGGTAGGCGGTGACCACGGCGGCGCCGCCGAGGCCGATATTGTGCTGCAGGGCCGCGGTGACGTCGCCGACCTGGCGTTTTCCCGCGGTGCCGCGCAGCTGCCAGGTGAGTTCGGAGCACTGGGCCAGGCCGGTCGCCCCGAGCGGATGCCCCTTGGAGATCAGGCCGCCTGACGGGTTGACCACCCACTTGCCGCCGTAGGTGGTCTGGCCCGCGTCGATGAGCTTCCCGGCCTCACCCTCGCCGCACAGGCCGAGCGCCTCGTAGAGCAGCAGTTCGTTGGCGGAGAAGCAGTCGTGCAGCTCGATCACCTGGAAGTCCTCGGCACCGAGCCCCGCCTGCTCGTAGACCTTGTGCGCGGCAACGACGTTCATGTCGTAGCCGATCAGGTTCTTGGCGGTGCCGTCGAAGGTCGAGGCGAAGTCGGTGGTCATCGCCTGCCCGACGATCTCGACTGCCTGAGCCGACAGGTCGTGCCGGTCGACGAACGCCTCGCTCGCCAGGATCGCGGCGCCCGAGCCGTCGGAGGTCGGCGAGCACTGCAGTTTGGTGAGCGGGTCGTAGATCATCCGCGAGCCGAGGATGTCGTCGAGCGAATACTCGTCCTGGAATTGCGAATACGGGTTGTTCACCGAGTGCTTGTGGTTCTTGTAGCCGATCTTGGCGAAGTGCTCGGCGGTGGTGCCGTAGCGCTTCATATGTTCGCGGCCGGCCGCGCCGAACATCCACGGCGCCACCGGGAACAGCACCTCGGAGATCTCCGCCAGCGCCATCACGTGCTTGCCCATCGGCTGCTCACGGTCGTCCCAGGTGGAGCCGAGCGAGCCCGGCTGCATCTTCTCGAAGCCCAGCGCCAGCGTGCACTCGGCCAGCCCGCCCCGGATCGCCTGTGCCGCGAGGTAGAGCGCGGTGGATCCGGTGGAGCAGTTGTTGTTGACATTGACCACCGGGATCCCGGTCATCCCCAGCTCGTAGACCGCGCGCTGCCCCGAGGTCGACTCGCCGTAGACGTAGCCGACGTAGGCCTGTTCCACCTCGCGGTAGTCGATGCCGGCGTCGGCCAGCGCCTTGGTCCCCGCCTCGCGGGCCATGTCCGGATAATCCCAGGCCCGGGTGGTCCCGTCGGCCTCCTCGACCTGCTTGCGGCCCGGCTTCTCGAACTTCGTCATCCCGACGCCGACCACGTAGACCTTGTTCGCCATTGAACTCCCATCCTCACGCCTGGCCATAAACATACAGCCCTGAATGTATCTTCACAATGGGATTTCGTGACTCAGGTCACCGTCGAGCCGCGCGACAGCTCTCCCCGAGGGCGTGGCGGCGCCGGGTTTGCCGTCAGAGGAGTTTGCGGACCAGCGGGAGGGGGAGGGTGCGCAGGGCGAAGCCGATCGGGATCCAGGGCCAGTCCGGGACGTAGGCCTTGGCGCGGCGCTTCTCGATGGCGGCGACCATGGACCGGACGCCGGTTTCGGTGTCGACCATCAGCTTCGGCTCGTGCTTGATCCGGTCGTTCATCTCCGAGCGGATGTAGCCGGGATAGATCACCGAGACGTCGACGCCGGGAACGGCTTCCGCGCGCAGGCCCTCGGCGAGTGCGGCGACGCCGGCCTTGGTGGCGGCGTAGGTGGTCAGCGTCTTGGGCATGCCGCGCAGGCCGGAGATCGAGGAGATCATCACCAGGTGGCCGTTGCCCTGGGCGCGGAAGATCTTCATCGCCGCCTCGGTCTGGGCCAGTGCGGCGAGGAAATTCACCATCGCGGTCTCACGATTGGCGTCGTGGCGGCCGGTGCCCAGTGGCGCACCCTTGCCGAGGCCCGCGTTCACCACCACGCGGTCGACGGCGCCGAATTCGGCCGCGAACTCGTCGAAGACGGTGAACACGGCGGCGTCGTCGGTGACGTCGAGCTGTCGCACCGAGACGACGCGGTCGGGATGCGCGGCGAGGATCTCCGCGCGCAGTTCCTCGAGCCGTTCGGTGCGGCGCGCGCACAGACCGAGGTCATAGCCGATGGCGGCGAACTGGCGGGCCATCTCCGCGCCGAGGCCGGAGCTGGCTCCGGTGATCACGATGGTGCCCCGGCTCACGACACGACCGCCGATGCTGGTGCCCGTAGGGGCTCGATGTGCGATTCCATGCGCTCACGCTAGTCATCCGACACCCACCAGCGGAACCGCTCACCGCCGACGCGCAGCGGACCGCGGCGCTCGCGATCAACGGGGACTTGCCGCGATCACCGCAGACGCCGCGGCACGCAGGTCCACCATGGCGCGGTGCCAGCGGCGGTGCGCGCGTTCCGGGTCGGGGACGACGAAATTGGCGACGAGGATCCCGCGCAGCGCGTCCATCGCGGTGTAGGTGAAATCGCGGGCGCCCTTGCGGCGCAGATCATCCGGAACCAGATCGGCCACCGCCCGCAGTACCGCGGTGTTGACCAGCGGTTCGACCTCCTCCATGGCGGCGGCCAGCACCGGATCGGTCCGGCCCGCCACCCACAGCTCCACCGTCGCGATGAACAGCGGTCCCTGGTGCAGGTCCCACAGGAACTCGAGCGCGGCGCCGACCGGATCGTCACCCACCCTGACCTGCGGCATCTCGCTCATCGCTGCCGCAACCCGCCGCTCGGCCAGATGCTTGATCGCGGCGACCACCAGATCGTGCTTGGAGCCGAAATGGTGCACTTGCGCGCCGCGGGTAACGCCGGCGAGTTCGGCGACCCGGGGCGTCGTGGTGCCCGCGTATCCATATTCGACCAAGCAGTCGATGGTCGCGTCGAGCAGGCGCGTGCGCATCTCGCTGCTGCGCTGCTCCTGCGTCCGCCGCGGCGGCTTGTCGGCTGCGGTGCTGGTCATCGGCCGATCCTACCGCTTACATACAGCCCTGAAGGTAAGCGGTAGGTCCCTCCGCCCCCGGCACCCGCCGGGAGCGATGGTGGCGGCATCCGATCACCGCACAGCGACCAAGCGGGCGGTGTTGGCCGACTCGTCGTCGCTCGCCTCGTTGGCGGCGAGTTCGGCGTGCACCCGGTCGTAGTAGCGGTTGATCTCGGCGTTGGTGGTCTCGTCGTCCCAGCCGAGCAGCGGCGCGATCAGGCGGGCGATCTCCGGCGCGGCGGCGAGGCCGCGATCGGGGACCTCGATGGAGATGCGGGTGCGGCGGGTGAGCAGGTCGTCGAGGTGCAGCGCGCCCTCGTGGGTGACCGCGTAGACGGCCTCGGCGGCGAGGTAATCCGGCGCGCCCGGAATCGGCTGGCGCAGTGCGTGATCGGCGCCGAAGAGGGCGAAGATGTCGGTGGTCAGCGCGCCGTAGCGGCCGAGCAGATGCTCGACGACCTCGACGGGCAGATCCACCGTGGCGGCCAATGCGTCCGCCGCGGCCAGCATTTCGCGGTAGCCCTCCGCGCCGACGATCGGCAGCTGCGCGGTGTCCGAGGCGGGGATGTCGCCGCCGAGGCGGGCGGTGACGGCGTCGACCACGTCGGCGGCCATCACCCGGTAGGTGGTGTACTTGCCGCCCGCGATGACGTACAGGCCCGGCGCGGGCTCGGCGACGGCGTGCTCGCGCGAGAGCTTGGCGGTCTCCTTGGTCGCACCCGTCATCAGCGGGCGCAGTCCGGCGTAGGTGCCGACGATGTCGGCCCTGGTCAGCGGCTCCCGCAACACCGCGTTGACGTGGTCGAGGATGTACTGCACGTCGGCGGCGGTGGCCGTCGGGTGGTTCTTGTCCAGCGACCACGCGGTGTCGGTGGTGCCGATGATCCAGTGCTCGGCCCACGGGATCACGAACAGCACCGACTTCTCCGTGCGCATGATCAGGCCGGTGTGCAGGTCGAGCCGGTCGCGCGGCACCAGGATGTGCACGCCCTTCGACATCTGGACGTGGAACGGGAAGTCGACGCCGGTCATCTTGATCATGTCGTCGGTCCACACACCGGTCGCGCTGATCACGCTGCGGGCCCGGATCGTGTGGGCGGCACCGGTTTCCAGGTCGACCACGTGGGCGCCGACGACCTGCTCACCCTCGCGGACGAGCCCGGTGACCTTGGTGCGGGTCAGCACGGTCGCGCCACGGTCGGCGGCGGTCCTGGCGATCATCATGGTGTGGCGGGCGTCGTCGACCTGGGCGTCGTAGTAGCGGATGGCGCCGGTCATGGCGTCGGAGCGCAGCGCGGGCGCGAGTTCCAGTGCGCCGGTGCGGGTCAGGTGCTTGTGCATGGGCACGGTGCGCGCGCCGCCGAGGGTGTCGTAGAGGGCGATGCCAGCGCCGATGTAGGCGCGCTCCCACACGCGGTGCTGCAACGGGAACAGGAACGGCACCGGGTGCACCAGGTGCGGGGCGAGCGTATTCAGCAGCAGCCCACGCTCTTTCAGGGCTTCCCGGACCAGCGCGAAGTCCATCTGCTCCAGGTAGCGCAGGCCGCCGTGGATGAGCTTGGACGAGCGGCTCGAGGTACCGGCGGCGAAATCGCGAGCCTCGACGAGGGTCACCGACAGCCCGCGCGAGGCGGCATCGAGCGCGGCACCGGCGCCGGTGACACCTCCGCCGATCACCAGCACGTCGATCTCGCTGTCGCCGAGCGCCGCGATCGCCTCGGCGCGGTAGGTGGGGTCCAGGGAAACGGACACGGCTTGCTCCTTGTCGGTGTTCATCAGTCGATTTCGGCCCAGTCGAGGGTGCGTTCGACGGCCTTGAGCCAGCGGCGGTAGCCGCGTTCGCGCTGCTCGTCGGACCAGGTGGGGAACCAGCGGACGTCTTCGTGCCAGTTCGCGAGCAGTTCGTCGGTGGAGTTCCAGACCCCGACCGCCAGGCCTGCCGCGTAGGCGGCGCCGAGTGCGGTGGTCTCGGCGACCACCGGCCGCGAGACCGGGACACCGAGCAGATCGGCCTGGATCTGCATGGCCAGCTTGTTCATGGTCACGCCGCCGTCGACGCGCAGGGTCGCCAGCTGGACGCCGGAGTCTCGCTGCATGGCCTCGACCACGTCGCGGGTCTGGTAGGCGATGGATTCCAGTGTCGCCCTGGCCAAGTGGGCATTGTTGCTGTAGCGCGACAGGCCCACGACCGCGCCGCGCGCGTCGGGTCGCCAGTACGGCGCGAACAGCCCGGAGAAGGCGGGCACGAAGTACACGCCGCCGGAGTCCTCGACCTGTTCGGCCAGGTCCTCGATCTGCGCGGCGCCCGCGATGATGCCGAGCTGGTCGCGCAGCCACTGCACGGCCGAGCCGGTGACCGCGATCGAACCCTCCAGTGCGTAGACGGGCTTGTCGTCGCCGAACTGGTAGGCGACGGTGGTGATCAGGCCGTGCGTCGAGCGCACGATGTCGGCACCGGTGTTGAGCATCAGGAAATTGCCGGTGCCGTAGGTGTTCTTGGCCTCGCCCGGCTGGAAGCAGACCTGGCCGACACCGGCGGCCTGCTGGTCGCCGAGGACGCCCGCGATCGGCACCGCGCCCTTGAACGGGCCGTCGGGATTGGTCGTGCCGAATCCGGCCGGGTTCGACGACGGCGCGATGGCGGGCAGCATGGCGCGCGGGATGTCGAAGATGCGCAGGAGTTCGTCGTCCCAGCGCAGTGTCTCCAGGTCCATCAGCATGGTGCGCGAGGCGTTGGTGGGGTCGGTGACGTGCACGCCGCCGCGGATGCCGCCGGTGAGATTCCAGATCAGCCAGGTGTCGAGGGTGCCGAACAGGGCGTCACCGCGTTCGGCGTCGGCGCGCACACCCTCGACATTGTCGAGGATCCAGCGCAGCTTGCCGCCCGAGAAGTAGGGGGCGGGCGGGAGTCCGGTCTTGTCGCGGATGAGCTCGCTGTGCCCGGCCGCCTCCAGCGCGGCGATGATGCGATCGGTGCGGGTGTCCTGCCAGACGATCGCGTTGTAGTACGGGCGGCCGGTGCGGCGGTTCCACACGATGGTGGTCTCGCGCTGATTGGTGACGCCGATCGCGGCCAGGTCGGCGGCGGTGAGATCGGCCGTCGCGAGCGCGGTCTTGACGACGGTGCGCGTGCGTTCCCAGATCTCGTCCGGATTGTGTTCGACCCAGCCCGCGCGCGGCATGATCTGCTCGTGTTCGAGCTGATGCCGGGCGACGACGGCGCCGTTCCGGTCGAAAACCATGAAACGCGTCGAGGTCGTGCCCTGGTCGATCGCGCCCACATACCGATTCATCGTGGTCCTTTCGAGGACTCACCATCGAGCCCGGAACCCACGCTAGAAACGGCGTGACCCGGCCGCCACGGCCGCCGTTCGACAATGCTGAACGGTTGGCTGATAGGTTCGGGCGGTGCCGGGTCCGATCCAGTCGATCGAGCGAGCCGCGGCCGTGCTGCGTCTGCTCGCGCGCGGGTCGGGGCCGATGGCGGTCGGTGAGGTCGCCGCCGCGCTCGACCTGGCCAAACCCACCGCGCACGGCATCCTGCGGACGCTGCTGGGGGTGGGCTTCGTCGACCAGGATCCGGCGACGGGCCGGTATCTGCTCGGGCCCGCGCTGGGCGAGCTCGGCAGCGACCATCTCGACGTCAACGAGCTGCGTTCGCGGGCGATCCACCGGGCCGACGCGCTGGCATCGCGGACCGGGGAATCGGTGCGGATGGCGGTGGCGCGGCCTGCCGGGGTGACGGTGGTGCACCACGTCTTCCGGCCCGACAACACCGAGCAGGTACTCGCCGTCGGCGAGGTGCTGCCCGCGCACGCCACCGCGCTGGGCAAGGTGCTGCTGGCCTACGACGCCACGACGGATCTCGGTGCGCTGCAAGCTTTTACGCGGCGCACTATCGTCGAGCGGGCGGCGCTGGACCGGGCGATCGCCGAGGTTCGGCGGACCGGCTGGGCAAGTGAGGTCGAGGAGTATCGGACCGGCGAGGCGGGCGTGGCCGCGCCGATCCGGGCCAGAGGAGGTCTGGTGGTGGCTGCCATCGGGATCTCGGGGCCGACGGATCGGCTGTGCGACAACCGGTTACAGATCCGGCCCGCCGCTGTCGAGCAGGTGCGCGCGGCCGCGCAGGCCGTGCACCGCGATCTGGGGGTGGCGCAATGAACGGGAGACTCCGGTGACGCAACGGTATGTGCTCGCCCTGGATCAGGGCACCACCTCGACCCGATGCATCGTGTTCGACCGGCACGCGCGGCTGGTGGGGTTGGCTCAGCGCGCGCACCGCCAGCGCTATCCGCGCTCTGGCTGGGTGGAGCAGGATGCGCTCGAGATCTGGCGGACCGTCGAGCGGATCGTGCCCGCCGCGCTGCGCGATGCCGGGATCACCGTCGCGCAGGTGGCGGCGATCGGGATCGCCAACCAGCGCGAGACCACCGTGGTGTGGGATCGCGAGACCGGGGTGCCGGTGCGGCCCGCCATCGTCTGGCAGGACATCCGTACCGAGGCGCTCGTCGAGCGGCTGCGGAAAGCGCCTGGCGCGCACCGGATCACGGAGCTGAGTGGGCTGCCGCTGGCCACCTACTTCGCGGCGCCGCGACTGCGCTGGCTGCTCGACCATGTCGACGGGTTGCGGTCGCGCGCCGAACGCGGCGAGGTGCTGTTCGGGACCATGGAGTCCTGGCTGATCTGGAATCTCACCGGCATCCATGTCACCGATGTCACCAATGCGGGCCGCACCCTGCTGATGAACCTGGCCACCAGGCAGTGGGACGAGGAACTGTTGCGGTTCTTCGATATTCCGCGGGCGATGCTGCCCCGTATCGAACCGTCGACCGGCGATTTCGGGACCGCGCGCACGGTCGCGCCCGGCGTCCGGATCGGCGCGGCCCTCGGCGACCAGCACGCGGCCCTGTTCGGCCAGACCTGTTTCGCGCCCGGCGAGACCGAATGCACCTACGGCACCGGTGGATTCCTGATGATGAACACCGGCGCCGACCTGATCCGATCCGAACACGGGCTGCTCACCACCATCGGCTACCAGGTCGGACCCGAGCCGGTGTACGCGCTGGAAGGCCCGATCGCGGTCACCGGGTCGCTGGTGCAGTGGCTGCGCGACATCGTCGGCCTGATCGCCACCGCGCCCGAGATCGAGACACTCGCCGACACGGTCGACGACAACGGCGGCTGCTACCTGGTTCCCGCGTTCTCCGGGCTCTACGCGCCGCACTGGCGCAGTGACGCGCGCGGGCTGCTGATCGGGCTGACCTCGTATGTCACCAAGGGCCACCTGGCCCGCGCGGTGCTGGAGGCCACCGCCTGGCAGACCCGCGATGTCGTCGAGGCCATGAACGCCGATGCCGGGTTGCGGGCGCAGTCGTTGCGCGTCGCGGGCGGGATGGCCGCGAACAATCTGCTCATGCAGATCATCGCCGATGTGCTCGGTGTTCCGGTGATGCGTCCGCTGGTGACCGAGACGGTCTCGCTCGGCGCGGCCTACGCGGCCGGGCTGGCGGTGGGGTACTGGCCGGATCTGCAAGGGCTGCGGCGCAATTGGCGGGTGGCCGCGCAATGGGTGCCGCAGGCCGATCGGTCCGTCCGCGACGAGGAGTACGAGCGGTGGCAGCGGGCGGTGCAGCTCAGCGTCGGCTGGGCGCGGCCCGCCGGTGGCGGGTCGGCCGCAAACTAGACCAATCGTTCACGAATGAGGGTGCGCCGGCGCTCAGCCCAGAATCGAGGCGGCGACCCGACCCGCGTCCCGCAGGCGGGTGGCGGAATTGGGTGCGCGTTCGAGCACCCAGACGCCCTGGAAGAAGACGAGCAGGAAGCGGGCCATGGCGCGCGTATCCGCGTCGGGCGGCAGTTCGTCCTGTGCTCGGGCGCGCGAGAGCGCGGAGAACAGGGCCGTCTCCGTGCGCGCCCAACTGGATTCGACCAGCCGGGCGACATCGGCGTCGCGGGCGGCGAGCTCGACCGCGGCCGTGGTGACCAGGCAACCCAGGAACCGGTTCTCCGCACAGGACTCGTTCACGAACCGGTCGATCAGCCCTCTGATCGCGGGCAGCGCCGGGCCAGGACGGGCCAATTCCGCGGTGACCCGCGCGTCGACGATCTCCAGGTGGCGTTGCAGCGCCTTCATGAAGAGCTCGTGTTTGCTGCCGAAAGTCGCGTAGATGCAACCCCTGGCGATACCGAGATGCTCGATCAGATCCGCTATCGATGTCGTCTCGTAGCCGCGCTGCCAGAACAGATCCAGCGCACGGTCCAGCGCGACATCGGGGTCGAATTCCTTGGTACGCGCCACTTTCCGAGCTTACCAAGGCTATTTCGACCGATCGGTCAACTATGCAAGCCGCCATCCAGCCCGGGGGATATCTCGATTCCGCCACCGACATCTTTCAGAGGGATGTCGTGCCACCTGACTCGATAGCCGTCGGCTACTAGTGTATGGACGCAGGACGCTTCCGAGACGCGCCGGTGAACTTGCCGCGCACTACGTGCATGGGAGTTTGAGATGACCGATACCAGTCGTACTCTGACCAGAATCGCTCCGCCGAAGGACGGCTCCCACGCGGAACTCGTCCGATGGGCGTTCGGGCGGCTCAACGCCAAGGATGTCGACAGTCTGCGTGGGGCCTGGTGGACGGCCGATACCGTCGTGTACCTGCCGACCGGGACATGTCGTGGCACCGACGAGATCGCCGCCTACTTCGAGCAGACCTTCTCCGCTGTGGCCGACCTCGACCTCGCGATCGTGGCGATCGCCGAGTCCGGTGATGATGTCTTCGCGCACTGGCATCTGACCGGTCGGCACGTCGACACGTACTTCGGGATCGACGGCACCGGTGCGCGCATCGACTTCGAGGGCATGGATCACTTCGTGCTCGCGGGCAGGAAGGTCGCCACCAATACGGTGCGCTACGACCAGATGGAATTCGCGCGCCAGATCAAGCTACTGCCCCCGGACGGATCGCTGGCGGATCAGGCTTTGAAGGCCGCCTTCAACGCCAAAACGCGCGTAATGGGCCTCGCTCGTCGTCGCTAGCGGCGATGAGTCGGTGCTCCGCGCTGGGCGATCCGGCCATCTCGGGCTCCGACGACGTCAGGTGAAGAGCTCGTCGGTGCTGGTTGCGGTGGCGGCCTGCGTCAACCAAGCGTCGAGCTGGCCGAGATCGGTGCATTCGGCGAGCTGAGTGCGTTGCGCGGCCGACAGCTCGAGCCCGCGAGCAGTGAGCACCGTGAGTACCGCATGGGCAGCATTCTCCACGCGTCCTTCCGCGCGTCCTTTGGCCACGTACTTGGTGGCGATACGGCCGCGGTATTCGGGAGTGGTCTTCATCAGTTCCTCCAGACGTCGGCTTGCCGCGATGGTCAATGCGTCGTCGACCAGATCAAGGTACCTTTTCACACGTTCGTCGTCGGTTTTCATCAGCCCGGCAAGGAAAGCGACGAGGACTTCCTCCATGTGTGGTCCCGCGCCGTGGGCGATCGCCGACAGGGTCGCGAGCTCGGGGCAGCGCCTGGTCTCATCCGGGTCGGTGACGACGGGAAAGCGGTCGGGCCCCAGCACCAGCGGTTGAATGACATGAGATCAAGCAAACCTTCGTGCAGGTAGCTCGGCATGCCGGGCACCGTATTAGTGAATGCGTGGAGCACCCGAATCATGGCGGTGTGTTGGGCGAAACACACCGGCCTGGTCGGCGTGCCGACGCGCACTCGCCGGGTCGGTGGCATGTGCGCGCGGCGATCTGGTAATCCAGATTTCGACCACGCCGGAATGTGGCATCGAGCCGGAGAGTCAGGCCGAGCGCCGTCCGCCCCACACGGTGACGGCGAAGAGCAGGACGCCGAGGACGGCCAGTAGGGCTCCGACCAGGGCGGGGGCGGTGTAGCCGAGCCCGGCGGCGATGACGAGGCCGCCGAGCCAGGCGCCCGCCGCGTTGGCGATGTTGAGGGCGGCGTGGTTGAGGGCGGCGGCGAGAGTTTGGGCGTCGGCGGCGACGTCCATCAGGCGGGTTTGCAGGCCGGGGGCCAGGGCCGCGCCGGATGCGCCGACCAGGAAGGCGCCGATGCCTGCGGTGATGGGGTTGTGGGCGGCCAGGACGAAGCAGGCCAGGATGACCACCATCGCGATCATGGCGAAGAAGATCGAGCGGTCGACACCGCGGTCGGCCATGACGCCGCCGAGGATATTGCCCGCGATCATGCCGAGGCCGAACAGGGCGAGCACGATGGGGACCGCGCCGATCGGCATGCCCGCGACATCGGTCATGGTGGTGGCGATGTAGGTGTAGACGGCGAACATGCCGCCGAAGCCGATCGCGCCGACGGCCAGGGTGAGCAGCACCTGCGGGCGGCGCAGCGCGCCGAGTTCGGTCATCGGGTTGGTGACCTTCATGTCGCTCAGCGAGGGCACATATCGCCACAGCGCGGCCACCGTCGCCACACCGATCACGGCGACGACGACATAGGCGTCCCGCCAGCCAAGATGCTGACCGAGCCAGGTCGCGCCGGGCACACCGATCACGTTCGCCACGCTCAATCCGAGCATCACCGCGGCCACCGCCTTCGCCCGCTGCCCGACCGGGGCGAGCGTGGCCGCCGCCAGCGAGGCGACACCGAAGTAGGCGCCGTGCGGCAGCCCGGAGACGAACCGGGCCGCCACGAGCGTGCCGAAGGTCGGGGCCAGCACCGTCGCGGCATTGCCGACGGTGAACGCGGCCATCAACGCGATGAGCAGTTTCTTGCGCGGCACCCTGGCACACAGCGCGGCGATCAGCGGCGCACCGACGACAACGCCGAGCGCGTACGCCGAGACCGCGTGCCCGGCGGTGGGCTCGGAGATGCCGAAGGCCTTCGCGATATCGGGCAGCAGGCCCATCGTCACGAACTCGGTGGTGCCGATGCCGAACCCTCCCAGCGCCAGCGCCAGCATCGCCGGGACATGCCAGCTCGTGCGTGGCGCGTCGACCTGGTCGGCGGCTGAGAGGGAAGAAGTCACGCCTCCATGCAACGGGCCGGGGTACCCGATCGCTACCCAGGGCGAGCGTGAGTTACCCCACCCCGAACGAGAACGACCCGGCGAGCAACCCACTGATCTCGTAAGAACATGGGTAACTCACCGGGTCGAGCAAACTCCACCCCTCGCTTATCCGCCGGTCGCCGACGCGGGTCTCGCGTCACCTGAGTCCGGCCTGAATTTGCGGGGAGGCGGGGGAGCTATCTCACTTCAGGGCGCGAGCGAGGTTCACGTCCAGCGCACCCAGGAATTCCTCGGTGCTCAGGTAGCCCTGGTCGCCGCCGACGAGCAGCGCCAAGTCCTTGGTCATCTGGCCGCCTTCGACGGTCTTGATGACGACGTCCTCGAGCGCCTGCGCGAAGCCGATCACCTCGGGGGTGTTGTCCAGCTTGCCCCGGTGCTCCAGGCCACGGGTCCAGGCGAAGATCGACGCGATCGGGTTGGTCGAGGTCGGCTTGCCCTGCTGGTGCTGGCGGTAGTGCCGGGTGACGGTGCCGTGCGCGGCCTCGGCCTCACAGGTCCTGCCGTCCGGGGTGAGCAGCACCGAGGTCATCAGGCCCAGCGAGCCGAAGCCCTGCGCCACGGTGTCGGACTGCACGTCGCCGTCGTAGTTCTTGCACGCCCAGACGTAGCCGCCCTCCCACTTCATGGAGGAGGCGACCATGTCGTCGATCAGGCGGTGCTCGTAGGTCAGGCCCGCCGCGTCGAACTGGCTCTTGAACTCGGTGTCGAAGATCTCCTGGAAGGTGTCCTTGAACATGCCGTCGTAGGCCTTCAGGATGGTGTTCTTCGTCGACATGTAGACCGGGTAGTTCTGCTGCAGCCCGTAGTTGAGCGAGGCGCGCGCGAAGTCTTCGATCGACTTCTTGAAGTTGTACATACCCATGACGACGCCGCCGTCCTCGGGCATCTTCACGACCTCGTGCACGATCGGCTCGCTGCCGTCCTCCGGGGTGAAGGTCAGCGTGACGGTGCCCGCCTCGTAGACCTTGAAGTCGGTGGCGCGGTACTGGTCGCCGAAGGCGTGGCGGCCGATGATGATCGGCTTGGTCCAGCCGGGCACCAGGCGGGGCACGTTGGAGATGATGATCGGCGCGCGGAAGATGGTGCCACCCAGAATGTTACGGATGGTGCCGTTGGGCGAGCGCCACATCTTCTTGAGGCCGAACTCCTTCACCCGCGCTTCGTCGGGGGTGATGGTGGCGCACTTCACGCCGACGCCGTACTTCTTGATGGCGTTCGCGGCATCGACGGTGACCTGGTCGTCTGTCTTGTCGCGGTACTCGATGCCGAGGTCGTAGTACTCGAGGTTCACGTCGAGATACGGGTGGATCAGCTTGTCCTTGATGAACTGCCAGATGATCCGGGTCATCTCGTCGCCGTCGAGTTCTACGACGGTACCTTCAACCTTGATCTTGGACATGGATCTTCGTGTCCTCCTAGGATGGTGCCCTCATTGCACGGCCAGGCGAACACGCTTGTGAGCGGACCCCAGCTGTTCCAACAGACAACGTATATGCCCCGCGTTGTCTGCGGGACGTGTGGTGCAAACAAGACGAGCGTACTGCTGCCCCCTACCTCACCGCGATGGGAGGGCCCGCTGTGCGGGACTCCGCCCCGCAGCGGACGGCAAACAGGTCACAAGTGACCGCGGGCACTGTCGGGTCATGACCGACATACGCTCGACTCCCAACCTACTCGGCATCCGGCTGGCCCACCGCGCGATGCTCGCCGATATCGCTCGTTTCGCCGTCCTGACCGGGGAGCTTGCCGCGGGGACGCCGTGTTCGCCGCGGCGGGCCCGCGCGATCGCCGAGTATCTGGGTCTGCTGTGTGACTCCATCCACCATCACCATCGCGTCGAGGACGAGGTCCTCTGGCCCGCGCTCACCGCCGCGGCGGGCGACGCGGTCGACCTCAGGGAGCTGACCGACGACCACGCCCAGCTCGACCCGATGCTGGTCGAGCTCAGGGCGGCCTGTGCCGACCTGGTCGCCCGGCGGCCCGGCGCGGCCGCCGTCCTGGCCGAGCGGCTGACCCGGCTGCACACCGTGCTCGACGAGCACATCGCCGACGAGGAGCGGACCGTGTTCCCAATCGTCACCGCGTACGTGACCACCGGGCAGTGGGAGAAGGTCGAGCGGGCGGCCCGCGGCGGCGCGGTGATGAGTTTCGAACTGCCGCGCATGGTCGCGGTGTGCACGCGGGCGGAGCTCGCCGAGGTGACCGCCGAGGGCGGGCTGCCGGTGCGAGTGATGCTGGCCGTGTTCGGCATCGGGTACCGCAGGCGGGAGCGGGTGCTGGCAGGGAGGTGACGGTGGGCCGTCGGGCGAGGGTTATGTCTTCGCCGAAGGCCCGGCGGTGGATGCTTGCCGGCCGGTAGTCGTTGTCGCGATGCCGATGTCGTCGAGAGCGGCCAGTTCGGTCGCGATGGCGGCGAGTACGTCCTCGGCCGCGGCGCGGTGCGCGGTCGCGGCGGCGTGGTCACCCAGCCGGTCGGCCAGTTCGGCGAGGACGGTGTCGACCGGGCCGAAGGCGACCGACCCGGAGTCCATGCCCGCGATGGTGCCCGCTCTGGGCAGCAGGTCCTGATAGAGCCGCCGGGCCGCCTCGACCGTGCCGATCCGGGCGACCACCCTGGCCTCGAACACCGACATCGCGCACCAGTAGTAGTCACGCAGGACCGGGGTGCCCGCGCCGAGCAGCGCGGCCGCTCGCTCGGTGTGTCCCGCGTCGAGCAGTGCCAGCATGTACGCGGACCGGAGCGCGTGCGGTGCGGCCGCGTTCAGCGCGGCGTATCCGTCGAGGCCGGGTGCGAGGTCGCCGAGCGCCCAGCCGGTCATCATCTCGGCCAGCAGGGTCAGTTCGGCGCCGTTGGCGTGACCTGCCGCGATCATCTTCGCGCTGAGGTCGGCATCGATGGCCTTGGCGGTCGCGAAGTCGCCGCGCAGTGCGGCGAGCACAGCCAGATGCGCGGTGGAGACGACCAGCAGCGGGCCGAGCTGACCGCCCTCGGCGCAGTCGAGTGCCTTGGCGATCTCGGCCCGCGCGGCGACCAGCCTGCCCGCGCCCGAGGCGACGAGGAAGCGCAGAAAATGCGCGACCGCCTGGTACTCCGGCAGACCCGCCTCGGTCGACACGCGCAGCAGTTCGTCGGCCAGGTCGCCGCGCTCCGGCCACAGATCGGGACCGAGCGCGACGAAAGCCCTGGCATTGAGTGCGGCGCACAACAATTCGGGATCACCGAGCTCGCGCGCCGCGCGCAAGGCCGCGGCGGAGCAGGCGAAGGCGTGCGGGTTGTCGAAGCCGACGACTTCGAAGGCGGTGGTGACGAGCAGCCGGATCCGCAGGTCCGGCGCCGTCGTGCGCGTCAGCGCGGCGGCCAGATCGGCCCGCATGCCACGGTCGGGAGCACCGCGTTCCCGGCTGGTCCAGATCGTGGGGGCGCGCCAGCAGGTGAGGACGGCGGCGATCGGGTCGGTGGTGATGATCGGGGCGTCGGTGCCGGAGCTCGTGGTGGCACCGTCCGACGCGGCGTGGCCGTCGGTGGGCGGTATGAGGGTGCGGGCGGTTTCCAGGGCGTCGACGCGCAGGATACGGGCTTGTTCGTCGTTGCCGCCGTAGGCGAGGGCGTTGATCAGGGCGCAGCGGGTCGACAGCGCGGCGAGGCGGTCGTCGCGAGAGGCGGTGGCGCTGCCATGTCCTGCGCGCGTGTGTAATTCGAGTGCGGAACGCCAGAGGGGCTCAGCGTCCTGGTGGGCGCGGCGGGCGGTGCGTCTGCGGGCAGCGGCGAGGACGTAGCGGAGGGCCCGGCCGGCGTTCGCGGTGCCCGCACCGGCGATGGCGTGGTGAGCCATGGCGTCGAGGTCGACTGTGCCGGTGCCTGATTCGAGGCGTGCGGTGCGGTGATCGGCAGACTGGTGAACGTCCGCGATGGTCGTGCCGGTGCGGCGTTCGAGCAGTTCCAGAGCCGACCAGTGCAGGCGGGCCCGACGCAAGGCGGGTATGTCGCCGTAGACGGCGTCGCGAATCAGCGCGTGGGCGAAGGTGATTCGATCGGTGCCCGCGATCCGGACGAGGCCGGCGACCGTGACGGTGTCGACCAGGTCGATGAGTGTCTCCTCCGGCTCGGCGGTCAGCTCGAGCAGGGTGTCGAAGTCGATATCGTCGCCCCACACGGCGGCCAGACGCAAGGCCCGGACCGCGCCCGCGGGCAGCCGGGCGATCCGGCGGCTCAGCACATCGCGCACACCATCCGGTACGGCATGCAGATCCCCCACCGCCGCAGCGAGTTTGGCGACTTCGCGGACGAACAGCGGATTGCCACCGGTCCGCTCGCGCAACCGCTCGGCGGTGTCGTCATCGATGGACCCCAACCCCGCACGGGCCGCGATCGCGCGCACCGCCGCGGTATCGAGACCACCCAGCTCCAACCGGCATCCGGTCGTCGCCGCCAGCGCCGCGGCCGTAGCCCGCACCCCCGCGTCGGCCTCGGACCCCCGGGCGGTGACCAGGACCAGCACCGGCCGCTGCGCCAGCCAGGCCACCACCTGCCGCAGGATCTGCAAGGTAGCGCTGTCGGCACGATGGACGTCTTCGAGAACCACCAGCACAGGCCCGTCGGCCAGTCGCTGCCCACATGCCCGAGCCACCGCCTGTGCGATAGCGAACGGCCCCGCCTTCGCACCGAACCCTTCCGGCACCGAACCTGCCGAGCCCTGTGCCCCAAACCCATCCGGCACCGAACCTGCCGATGCTTGCCCACCGCCCCACCCCGACACCAGGCCAACCGTCGTCGGAGCCATCGCAATCTGCGCGCCCTCGACTCGCGGAGATCCCGGAGCCGCCGACTGTTCAGCGCGCTCACCTCGCAGCGATACCGCGCCTGCCTGCACCTGCACGCCGAGTCCGTCGAGCAGATGTATCCAAGCCCACGCGGCGGGAGCGCCGTCGACTTCGGGGCACGCCGCGCTCACGACGGTCCACCCGTCGGCAGCGAGTGCGCCTGCCAGCGATTCGGCCTGGGTGGTCTTGCCCGCGCCCGCTTCACCTTCCAGCCACACCACCCTGGCCCGCCCGTGCGCCACCACCTCCGCCGCCTCGGCGAGCAGCGCCGCCCGCTCGATGTCATAGCCGACCGCCGCGCCGATGAACCGCGATCGCGTACCGGCCAGATCCGCGCGGCTACCGTCGCCCCAGGGCCGATCCGCCGCCGCACCGTCTACCGGCGGGGGAACGTGTGCGGGGCGAGAGGCACCCGCGGCACGATCAGCGGGCTGAGTGGCACCGCCCCGTGCAGAATTCGCACCATCGCCGATGAGCCGACCGACATCAGTCAGCCGATCAGCGGCATCGGCAAAGTGCTGGTCGGGGAACGGCGGATCGGACTTCGGTCGGCCGGCGATCGATGGTGTCGGCGCCTCTGGCCGCGTCGAATCGGGCGATCGGGGCGGGTCGGCTGGTACCGGGGGCTGATCCAGTTCCGGTGCGTGGGTGAGGATCGCGGTTTCCAGGGCGCCGAGGGCTGGTCCGGGGAGGACGCCGAACTCGGTGTCCAGGTAGGTGCGGACCCGGCGCAAGGTGGCGAGGGCGTCGAGTTGGCGGCCGAGGCGGTATTGGGTGAGGGCCAGGAGGCGGGCGGCGTTTTCGCGGTCGGGGTGATCGGCGACGTGTGCGTGGAGGAGGGCGAAGGCCTCGTCGGGGTGACCGAGGGCAAGGGCCGCTTCGGCGCGGCGTTCGACGGCGAGGCGGCGGAGTTCGTGGAGGCGGGCGGCTTCCGGGATGACCCAGTGGGTTGCCGCGAAGGGAGCGTACGGCTCGCCGTGCCAGCACGCGAGTGCGTCGCCGAGGACGCGATAGCGCTGGGCGGGGTCGGGGTCGCCGTCGGCGAGCAGGCGTTCGAAGTGCCAGGCGTCGACCGCGGACCGGTCGAGGCGCAGCGCGTAGCCGGGGGCCTCGGAGATCAGGACGGTGGCGGGTGCGCGGGGCGGGCGGCCTGGTTCGATGGCGCGGCGCAGGTAGGAGATGTGGGCCTGGAGGGCGCCGAGGGCCTTGGGTGGCGGGTCGCCTGCCCACAGGTCGTCGATCAGCCGGTCGGTCGACACCACGTCGCCGCCCGCGAGCACCAGGCGGGCCAGGAGCGCGCGCTGACGCGGTCCACCCAGATCGGCGGGCCGCTCCCCCACCTCGACCCGCAGCGGACCGAGTACTTCGATGCGTACGGCGGGCGTGCCGCCGTACGGTCCTTCGTCTTCGATACGGTCAATTTACCGGGCGATACGCACCCCCGCGATGCCGATCGCCAGACCCTGGGCGACGGTTCCGGGGATGATCCACCACCCCTCCGCGCCGGGCAGCACCCCCGGCAGCATGGCCGAGACCGTCATGGACAGCGTGCCCAGGATGATCAGCACCCCCGACCAGCGGCCGAACACCGCCGCGGGCCGGATCAGCGCGTACACCGCGAGCAGCACGAACCCGATCAGCAACGCCAGCGACAGCGGCGCCAGCACCGCGGCCGAGGCGTCGGAGATCTCGGCCGCGGTGTGGTGGTCGAGATGGGTGCTGACGAACACCTCGTGATAGGCCCCGATCGGGATCACCACCGCCAGCCCGGCGAACAGCAACCCGTGCGCGAGGGTGAGAAGCTTGCCCGCCCCCTCGTCACCCGGGCGGCGGATGGCCCGAACCAGCGCGGGTAACCCGACCGCCATCAGCACCGCGCCGACGGCGAAGGTGAGATGCGCGGCCGCCCAGGTCGGCGCTTGCTCGGAGGACTCGGCGTGTTCCAGCGGATGCATGAGGTTGCCCGCCGCCCACAGGGCCGCGCCGACGGCCAGGACCAATGCCCTGCCCCGGTCCCGGCTCCCCGGCGGGACGGAGCTCGACGCCGGGTCGACAGGATGCGGCACGGCAGCCACGGTGTTGTTCGCCTCATCGGCGGTCTCGATAGTCATGAGCAGAGCGTGACCGCGGCCGATTGGCGCCCACTTGCGAACGAATTGCGGTCGCCCTGGCCCTTGTGCCGCCGCCCGGCACACACGGGCCCCGCCCGCCGGAAACGGCGTGCGGGGCCCGGTGATCCGAACTCAGACGGCGATCGGCACCCGGGCGGCGTGCTCGTCGCCTTCGATCAGGTTCTCCGGCTTGTCCCTGATCATCACCGCGATCACCACCGCGGCGACGAGGAAGAAGCCGGCGCCGACATAGAACGCCACGTCGTAGCTGTAGATCGAGGCCCGGTCGACGAGGTGGTCGACGGTCGGATTGTCGGTCGCGTAGTTCTTCGCCGCCTGCACCGAGATCGTGGTGAGCAGGGCGGTGCCGACCGCGCCGCCGACCTGCTGGGCCGCATTGAGCAGGGCGCTGGCCACGCCGGAGTCGTCGGCGTCGACCTGATGCAGCGCGACGGCCTGCATGCCGACGAACAGCGGCCCCATACCGAGCGCGATCAGCAGCTGGGCGGGCAGCACGCTCAGCGCGTACCCGTCGCCGTAGCCGAGCTGGGCCAGCCACAGCAGGCCGACGGTGCCGAGCAGCGCGCCGACCACCATCAGCGGGCGCGGGCCGAGCTTGGGCATCAGCGCGCTGGTGACACCCGCCGAGACCGCGATGCCGACCGGGAACGGCAGGAACGCGACGCCCGCTTTCAGCGGCGAGTAGCCCAGGGTGTTCTGGTAGTAGAAGCTCAGGAACAGGAACATCGCGAACATGGCGATCGGGATGAACAGCGCGGCCAGCAGCGCCCCACCCCGGTTGATCTCCCCCGGAATGCGCAGCGGCAGCAGCGGATTCGCCGAGCGCGCCTCGATGACGACGAAGGCGATCAGCAGCGCGGCGCCTGCCCCGAGCAGGCCCAGTGTGCTCGAAGCCAGCCAGCCGTGTTCGGCGGCGCGGCTGAATCCGTAGACGATCGACACCAGCCCGAGCGTCACGGTGACGGCGCCGGGCAGGTCGTAACCGCCGACCCGCGGCACCGGCACATCGCGCACGAGAACCGCCAGCGCGCCGAGCAGCGCGACGATCGCGACCGGCGTGTTCATCAGCAGCGTCCAGCGCCACGACACGTACTCGGTGAGCGCGCCGCCCACGATCAACCCGAACGCGACACCACCCGCCGAGATCCCGGCGAACACCGCGAACGCGCGCGCCCGCTCCTTGACGTCGGTGAATGTCACCGACAACAGCGACAGCGCCGATGGCGCGAGCAGCGCCGCGAACGCGCCCTGCAAGCCGCGCCCGAGGAACAGCTGCAGCCCGTCCTGGGCGAGCCCGGCCAGCGCCGACGCGGCGGCGAAGCCGACCAGGCCGATCAGGAAGATGCGCCTGCGGCCGAGGTAGTCGGCCATCCGCCCGCCGAGCAGCAGCAGGCCGCCGAAGATCAGGGTGTAGGCGGTGAGCGCCCACTGTTTGTCGCCCTCGCTGATGCCGAGGTCTTTCTGGGCGAACGGGAGCGCGATCGTGACGACGGTGGCGTCGAGGATCACCATCAACTGCGCGGAGGCGAGGACGGCCAGCGCCCACCATCGCATCGAACTCTGTTGTGTCTCAGTTGGTTTCGCGTCTATGTCGATGCCGGTCACCACGGACTCCTAGTCACTCGAAGGCTGGCTCAATCCTGGCACCACGAGACAATTGGCGTCAAGAGCAAAATGTCTGACTGCGCCATTTGGCGCGATTGGACAGACAAATCGAGCCGGACGGTAATCTGGAGGGATGCTGGACTCGACCACTCCGATCAGCGCGGACCGGGCGACCGAACCGGCAGGCCTGACCACGGCCGGCCGCGCGCCGACGGGCCTGCGCGAACGCAAGAAGATCCAGACCAAGGCGGCGATCGTCGAGGTCGGGCTGAACCTGTGCGACTCGCAGGGCTTCGACGCGACCACGGTCGAGCAGATCGCCGCGGGCGCCGACGTCTCCCCGCGCACGGTCAACCGCTACTTCCCGATGAAGGAAGACATCGTGCTCGCCCCGATCGACGACTTCGGGGTCACCGTCGCCGCCGCGCTCGGCGAGCAACCGCGCACCGGCAACGAACTCGGGGCGCTGTGCGGCGCCTATCTGCAGGTCATCGACGCCGAGGCCGACGCCGACGGCATCCGGTTCCTGCGCCAGTTCCTGCAGATGCAGCGGATCATGCGAACCAGCCAGGCCGTGAACGCCCGCGCGCTCGAATACGCGGAGAAGAAGAACGTCGCGGTCTGCACGCAACTCGCCGAGCGGATGGCGACCACGCCGGACGACTTCTCGGTCCGGATGGTCGCGGGCACCTGGCAGATGCTGTGTCACCTGTCGCTGGCCGCCATCGAGGACGAGCTGCTCGGCTCGACACCGGAAGCCGCCGCCGGGGTGACCAGGAGCGCCGTCCTGCGCGCCTACCACGAACTTCGCCGCGTCTGCGGCGCACCGGCCGACCGCGACACGCCAGGGGTCGGCACACCGGCGGCGGAGTGATCCAGGCGACGAAACCGGGGGAAGTTTCCGCGCTGACCCGATGGCCGGTTAACATGACGGCAAGGTCATGAGTACCAGCGCCAAGCCCCGGCTCGCTGGTCGGCAACCCTCCAGCTGCGGTGGGGTGCTCCGGGTGATGACCGGGCTCTCGAAGGTCGAGAGCAAGCGCGCATCGCAGGAGGCCCCCATGTGTTGTTGTCCGTCGATCCGACCCAGCTGACGCGAGACACCGGCAAACAATCCTGGAGCATTTCATGACCGACTCTGCCCTGCCCGAGAACTGGTCCTTCGAGACCAAGCAGATCCACGCGGGCCAGGCACCCGACGCGAGCACCAACGCGCGGGCACTGCCGATCTACCAGACCACCTCCTACACCTTCCGCGACACCGACCACGCCGCCGCGCTGTTCGGTCTCGCCGAACCGGGCAACATCTACACCCGGATCATGAACCCAACCCAGGACGCGGTCGAGCAGCGCATCGCCGCGCTCGAGGGTGGCGTCGCGGCGCTGCTGCTGGCCTCGGGCCAGGCCGCCGAGACCTACGCGATCCTGAACCTGGCCAGTGCCGGTGACCACATCGTGTCGAGCCCGCACCTCTACGGCGGCACGTACAACCTGTTCCACTACTCGCTGCCCAAGCTCGGCATCGAGGTCTCCTTCGTCGAGGATCCCGACGACCTGGCGCAGTGGCAGGCCGCCATCCGGCCCAACACCAAGGCCTTCTACGGCGAGACCATCGCCAACCCGAGCAGCGCCGTGTTCGACATCCCCGGCATCGCCGAGGTGGCGCACAAGGCGGGCATCCCGCTGATCGTCGACAACACCGTCGCGACTCCGTACCTGATCCAGCCGCTGGCCCACGGCGCCGACATCGTCGTGCACTCGGCCACGAAGTACCTGGGCGGGCACGGCGCCGCGGTCGCGGGCGCGATCGTCGACGGTGGCACCTTCGACTGGACCGTGCGCGACGCCGACGGCAACGCGCGCTTCCCCGGTTTCACCGAGCCCGATCCCAGCTACCACGGCGCGGTGTTCGCCGACCTGGGCGCGCCCGCCTTCGCGCTGAAGGCCCGCGTGCAGCTGCTGCGCGATCTGGGTGCGGCGGTGTCGCCGTTCAACGCGTTCCTCATCGCCCAGGGCATCGAGACGCTGAGCCTGCGGGTCGAACGGCACGTGTCCAATGCCGAGGCCGTGGCGAAGTTCGTCGCCGAGCAGCCGGGCGTCGAGGCCGTGTACTACGCGGGTCTGGAGACCTCGCCCTGGTACGCGCGGGCCAAGCAGCTCGCGCCCAAGGGCGCGGGCGCGATCGTCGCGTTCGAGCTGCGCGGCGGTGTCGACGCGGGCAAGAAGTTCGTGGACGCGTTAAGCCTGCACAGCCATGTCGCTAACATCGGTGATGTGCGTTCTCTCGTGATTCACCCGGCATCGACCACGCACTCGCAGTTGACGCCCGAAGAGCAACTGGCCTCCGGCGTCACTCCGGGGCTGGTCCGGCTCGCCGTCGGCATCGAGGGAATCGACGACATCCTGGCCGATCTGCGCGCGGGTTTCGCGGCGGCGACGACGTGACTGTGAGCACCGAATCGCCGATCGCCCGTCCCGCAACCGGTGTGGCCCTGCTGCCACCGCCGGACGGGCGACTCGGCGTGGTCGCCATCGGGGACGTGTCGCTGGAGAACGGCGCCGTGCTCCCCGATGTGCGGCTGGCGGTGCAACGCTGGGGCGAGCTCTCGCCCACTCTCGACAATGTGGTGCTCGTCGAACACGCGCTGACCGGTGACTCGCATGTCATCGCCAGCGCGGACAACGCGCAGCCCGGCTGGTGGGAGGGCATGGTCGGGCCCGGCGCGCCGATCGACACCGACGAATGGTGTGTGATCGCGACCAACGTGCTCGGCGGCTGCAAAGGCAGCACCGGCCCGTCCTCGCTCGCGCCCGACGGCACGCCGTGGGGCTCGCGCTTTCCCGATCTGACCATCCGTGACCAGGTGACCGCCGAGGCGCAGCTGCTCGATCTGCTCGGGATCGAGCGGCTCGGCGCCGTCGTCGGCGGGTCGATGGGCGGCATGCGGGTGCTGGAGTGGATCGTCGGGCAGCCCGAGCGGGTCGCGGCCGCGCTCGTGCTGGCCGTCGGCGCCCGCGCCACCGCCGATCAGATCGGCACCCAGACCACCCAGATGGCCGTCATCACCGCCGACCCGGATTGGCAGGGCGGCGACTATCACGGCACCGGCCGCGCCCCGATGACCGGCATGGGCCTGGCCCGGCGCATCGCGCACCTGACCTACCGCACCGACGGCGAGCTCGACCACCGCTTCACCAATCAGCCCCAGGGCGACGAAGACCCGTGGACGGGCGGCCGCTACGCGGTGCAGAGCTACCTCGAGCACCAGGCGGAGAAGCTCTGTCAGCGGTTCGATCCGGCCACCTATGTGCTGCTCAGCGAGGCCATGAACCGGCACGACGTGGGTCGCGGCCGTGGCGGGATCGCCGCCGCGCTCGCCTCGACCTCGGTCCCGTGCGTGGTGGGCGGTGTCGACTCCGATCGGCTCTACCCCCTGCACACCCAGGCCGAGCTGGCCGAGGGTCTGCCCGGCTGCGCCGGTCTCGAGATCGTGGTCTCGCGCGACGGGCACGACGGCTTCCTGACCGAGGCCGCCGCGGTGTCCAAGCTGCTCACCGAGACGATGCGCCTGGCCCGCGAGAGCCGCTGACTCAGTCTCTCGCCGTACCCGTCAGCAGGGTGACGATCGAGCGGACGTACTCCTGAAGCCGTTCGCGCGGATACTCCCGCGGCTCGTTCACCGCGAGCCTGCCGAGCATCTCGGCGACGGTGAGCGTCGAGTTCGCGAGCAGTCCAGCGTCCATCCCCGACCAGCGCGGCGACATCGCGATACCGACGCGGACAAGGGATTCCGCGCGGGCCAGGATGTCGGCGCGGGCCGCGCGCAAGGCGGCACGGTATTCGTCGGGAGCGCTGGCCGGGGTCGCCAGGATCAGCCGCCAGCGCGTCGGATTCGCCAGTGTCACTCCGACGAACGCTTCGACCGTCGCCGAGGCGGCGGCGACCGGATCGGTGTCGAGCAGGTCCTCCGGCAGGGTGTCGGCGATCTGCTCCAGCCCGCGTTCGCGTTCGCGTTCCAGCAGGGCTTCGACGAGTTCGGCGCGGGTCTTGAACACGGTGTACAGCACCGGTTTTCCGACGCCGGCCTCCTGGGCGACGGCTTCCATGCTCAGTTCGTGCAGTTCCATCCGGCCGAGCACGGTGAAGGCGGCGTCGAGGAGCTGGGCGCGCCGCTCGTGCGGCGGCAGGCGCGGGGCATAGCGGCGCCGCGGCCGTTGCTCCTGCGTCGCGGTCACGCGCTCCTCCTGTCGTTGCCTGGACGATACCCCGGCGGTGGACTCCCGGCATCAATCCTACGCAACCGTTGTATTCGCATCGCACCATTGCTACGGTTGCGTTGTATTCAAATGTGAGGTTCGCCTCGGCACTGCAAAGGAGCACGTGCAATGGCTTTCGATCCGTCCGCCCTGCGCCGCGACGACTACGGCTTCTTCGGGCCGGGCTCCCCCAGCTGGAAGGTGTGGGCATCGCCGACCGCGCTGATCGGTTTCCAGCGGGCGGTCACCCTCGAGCACTTCGACCCGTTCCTGACCGCCGCGGTCGCCGACTCGCAGGGGATCTACGACAACCCAGCGACCCGCCTCGACCACACACTCGCCTACTTCGTGCTGGTCGCGCTCGGCGACGGCCGCACCGCCATCCAGGCCGCCGAGCACCTGATGAAGGTGCACGCGCCGATGACGGGCATCGAGCCGATCAGCGGCAAGCGCTACAGCGCGAACAACCCGGAATCCCAGCTGTGGATCCACGTCACCGGCTGGCATTCGGTGCTCGAGTGCTACGAGATGTACGGGCCGGGACCGCTGAGCCCCGAGGAGGAGGATCGCTACTGGGCCGAGTGCGTGATCGCCGCCGAGCTGCAGACCTGCAAACCCACCGATGTGCCGCGCAACCGCGACGAAGTGCACGCCTACTTCGAGCGGGTCCGGCCGCAGCTGTGCGTCTCCGAGCGGGCGATCGAGGGCATGCACTACCTGCTGTGGACACCGCCGGGCAAGGGCTGGCATTTCGCGATCGGCAGCAGGCTGCTGTCGCTGGCCACCATCCCGTCCCTGCCGATGTGGATGCGCAAGCTCGGCCGTTTCGCCATGCCGCGCGTCGTCGACCCGCTCGTCCGGATCCCCGCGAAGGTGATCGCCTGGACCGCCGCCCGCCGCGACAACCGGGTCCTGATCACGGCCGCCCCGTTCATCGCCCCGATGACCGGCGCGATCTTCGCCGCCCACGCCCACTCCGCACCGCCGCGGACCCCGTCGACGATCACCCCGCGGCAGGCCCGCGAGCTCTACGGCAGCCAGGGCACCCGCAGCCTGTGGGAGCAGCCCGCGCCCGCCGAATCCGCCTGATCGATTCGGCTCCGGGCCGCCGCCACGCCGGGCCGCGGCCCGGTCAGGGCGACATGCGCCTGGCCTTCTCGATGTGATTGATATTCGTCTCGACCCATTCCCGCAGCGCCGCGATCGGTTCGCACAGGCTGTGACCGAGATCGGTGAGCGTGTACTCGACCCGGGGCGGCACCGTGGGATACACCGTGCGCGCGACGAATCCGTCGCGCTCGAGCTGACGCAGGGTCTGCGTGAGCATCTTCTGGGAGATGCCGTCGATCCGGCGGCGCAGATCGGTGTAGCGCAGGGTGCCGTCGGCGAGCGCGTCCACGATCAGCACCGTCCACTTGCCCGCGATGTGGTCGAGGACCTCGCGGGTCGGACATTTGGCCGAGTAGACGTCGGCGGGCAGGCCGGTCGCTTCATGAACTGTGCGCACCCAGCCGATTCTAACGCACTTTTAGGTGCCTACTTCCCAAAGGAGAGTGACTCTCCGATAGTAGGAATCATGATCACGCAGACACTGTCAGTCGCCGAAGCCATCCGCACCCGGCGCACCGTCCGCCACTACCGGCCCGATCCCATCGCCCCCAAACTGCTCGAAGAACTGCTCGACCTGGCCGTGCAAGCCCCGAGCGCCTGGAACATGCAGGACCGCTCGATCGTCGTGGTGACCAGCGACGACGGCCGGAAGGCATTGTCGGAGGCGGCTTTCGGTCAGCCGCAGCCGCTGGAGGCGCCCGCGGTGCTGGTGTTCGTCGCCGATCCGGCGGCCTGGACATCCGCCAACACCGATATCGCCGAGCAAGCCGTGCGGAACGGGGCGTGGAACGAGCGGTTTCAGGCGATGTTCGATTCGCGCGCCGAATATCACTCGTTGCGCGAGCGCGGGCTGCTGCGTGAGAACGCCGTGAAGAACGCGATGATCTCCGCCACCTATGTGATGCTCGCGGCGACCGGTCTCGGGCTCGCCTCGGCGCCGATGAACGGGTGGGACGCCGAGCTGGTGAAACAGGCGATCGGCGTCGACGCGGACGCGGATCTGGCGATCGCGGTCATGGTCACCGTCGGCTACGGCGCGGCCACCCCGCCGCACCCGGGTCGCAGGCCGCGCGAGCGGGCGGTGTTCGCCGAGCGCTATCCGGCGCTCAGCTGACGCCGAGGGTGTTGATCGTGGCGGCGAGGAAGACGATGGCGCTGCCCAGTGCCGTGAGGGTGGCCACGTCGAACGGCTTGCTGCGGACCGCGAGCAGCCCCACCTGCACGGTCGGCAGGCACAGCCGGAACGCGGCGGCCACCAGGGCCGCGCTGCCGAAGATGATCGCGCCGCGCCGCCACCGATCCCAGGCGACGAACACGACAGCGACCAGGATCAGCGCGCTCACCACGGTCATCGGCAGATGACTGCGCAGGTACTGCTGCCCCGCGCTCAACCGCACGACCCGATGCTTCCCGGTCGTCTCCGCCTTGTTCACGGCGCCGATTGTTCCAGACGCGGCCGCAGGGCGGGCGCCCCGAGCCCGATCGGTGGGGCGAGCCGAGCGCGCGAGCCCGGCATGACAGAGTGATGCGCTGTGCTGCACCTGATCTTTCACAACCCCGTGATCCCACCCAACACCGGCAATGCGATCCGGCTGGCAGCGGGGACCGGTTGCGCGCTGCATCTGATCGAACCGCTCGGCTTCGACCTCTCGGAGTCGAAACTGCGCAGGGCCGGACTGGACTATCACGACCTCGCGGTGGTGACGGTGCATCCCGACCTGGCGACGGCGTGGGCGGCCATCGAGCCTGGGCGGGTGTTCGCGTTCACCACCCAGGCCACCACCCGCTTCACCGATGTCGCCTATCGCGACGGCGATGCCCTGCTGTTCGGCACCGAACCCACCGGACTACCGGCGGAGGTGCTGACCGATCCGCAGATCACCGAGCAGGTGCGCATCCCGATGCTGCCTGGGCGTCGCTCGATGAATCTGTCCAACGCGGCCGCGGTGTCGGTGTACGAGGCGTGGCGCCAGCTGGGCTTCCCCGGTGCGGTATGAGCTGTCGTCGCCGTAGTCCACGCCGTACAATGAGACACGTATCGCACGTAATACGTGTCTTTTCTGCCGTTCTCTAGGACGAGGTGGTGCGCGGTGCGCTTGAACAGCAAGGGACAAGTCACGATTCCCGCCGAGCTCCGACGAAAGTTCGCTTTCGAGGAGGGCGATGAGGTCGAGGTCATCGAGGTCGGTAACGCACTGCAGATCGTGCGCCGCGAGGGCGCGCAGCGCCGCGGGAAGCGGCTGACCGGACACATGCGCGGCCGGGCGACAACGAGCATGAGCACAGACGAGCTCATGGAACTCTTCCGTGGCGACTAGCAGTCGCAGGGCCCGTCCGCTGCGAGTGGCCGATGAGCAGCCCATCACCCTGGTGGACTCCTGCGTCCTCCTCGATGTACTCACCGACGACCCCAAGTGGGCGGACTGGTCGGATGACGCCCTGGCCGAAGCAAGAGATGCCGGACCGACGGTCATCAATCCGATCATCTACGCCGAGGTCGCCGGAGGTTTCGACACCATCGAAGATCTCGACGAAGCCATCCCGGAGGCCGATCTCGAGCGAATCCCTCTGCCGTTTCAGGCCGGATTCGTGGCCAGTAAAGCGTTCGTCGCATACCGGCGGCGAGGCGGGGAGAAACGCAGCCCACTCCCGGACTTCTACATCGGGGCGCATGCGGCATATTCGGGCTATCGGCTTCTCACTCGAGACGCTGCCCGGTTCCGCACCTACTTCCCACGGGTGCCGCTGATCACTCCCGACGGCGAGTAGTCAGAGATCGACGTCGAAGCGTTTGAAGCGGGCCTTTACGGCTGTTCGGTTTGATCGTCGCCCGTACGGTCGGCATCGGTCGCTTCCTTCTTGTGTCCCGCGGTCGGCGAGGTGGTCTCGGCCGCGGGGGATTTCGCGGCAGGCGCCACGGTGGGGCGGCGACGGCGCAGCACGGTCCGCAGCACCAGCCAGAGCACGCCGCCGAGCACGGCGAGGAAGCCAAGCCACGGGACCGCCTTGCCCGCGAACACGACCGCGTCGCGCAACCAGTCGACGAGCGAGTTCCAGCCCGCGACGATGCCGTCCCAGAAATTGTCCGGGTCGCCGGGCGCCTTCTTGTCGTCGGCGGTGAGGGTGATGGTGAGCGTGGACAGCGCGACCTGGTCGTCGAGGGAACGCTTCTGCGCGGTGAGGCTGTCGAGCTCGCCCTGCCTGCTCGACAACGCTTCCTCGGCGGCGATCAGGTCGGCGGTGTTGGTGGCGCCGGCGATGAGCGCGCGCAACCGGTCGACGGAGGCCTGCAGTGCGCGGATGCGGGCGTCGAGGTCCTCCCACTGCATGGTGACGTCGTCGCGGTTGGTGCTGACCTCGGTGACGGTGCCGATCCCGCCGAGCCCGGTGATGAAGGCGTCGGTCTTGTCGGCGGGCACCCGCACGCTGAGCACCGCGCGTGCCGTGCGGTCGTCGGTGCCCGGCTGTTCGGTGCGGCTGTCGATCCGGCCGTCCATGGCGCGCACCTGCTCGGTGACGGTCGCCGCGGCGCCGATCGGGTCGTCGGCGGTGATGTCGACCGAGCCGGTGATCACCTCTTTCCGATTCGCCGAATCCGACGGCGCAGGAGCCTCTTTCGACGGCGCCCCCTCCCGGAACCCCGGCGCCACCGCGGACGCAGGCCCCGAGATCATCGGCGAGGACGCGCGATCGGCCTGACTCTCGCTCGTGTCGTCCCCGCACCCGGCCAGGAACAACAGCCCGAACACCCCGACCATCACCACGGCAAGCTTGCGCATGCTCGCAGCGTAATGCGCCGACGCCGCGAGCGGGCGCAGCCGCTAGAGGTCGGCGGGAAGGATGCGGAACGCGTCGACACCGGGGGTGAGCGGCTCGATCGCGCGAAAGTCGCTCTGGTCCAGGGTGAAGATGGTGTTGGTCCGGTATTTGTCGGCCAGCGCTACACCGACCGCGTCGGCGAGGTCGAGGCGAAGCCCCTCGTACTTGGCCCGGATGAGCTGGGCCGCGGCCAGATCGACATGTTTGAGCTCGGCGAGCCGGTAGCGCCCGTCGAGCATGCGGGCCATCAGTGCTTCGGTGACCTGCATCGCCGCCTCGAAACCGAGATCGCGGTGCACGAGATGGTCCAGCTCGGTCATGACGAGCGGCGAGATCACCAGGGTCTCGGATGCCATGACCGCGAGCGCCTGTTCATGCTCGGGCTGATCGGCGTCGAACGCGGCGAACAGAGCGGAAGTGTCGGCGACGATGATCATCGACGAGCCGACCGCGACTTGATGTGGTCATAGATCGCCTGATCCATCTCGTCGGCGGTCCTGGCGCGGCCGCTGCGGAATACCGGCAACGGCGCGTCGTTCTTGGGCACCTCGGAAGCGTCGAGCAGCATGGCGATCCCCCGTCGGATGAGTTCAGCCTTGCTGACCCCGGTCGCGGCAGCTTCGGCATCGAGCCGGACCTCCAACTCCTCGGGGAGGTACACGGTCGTCTTGATCATGCCACATATGGTACCACCCGTAAACCACGAAACCGCAGGTCAGCAGAGGCGGCGGGCGTACTGTTCGGCGGCTGCCAGGCGGGCGTCGAGGTGAGGGTGCGTGGACAGCGGGCCCGGAATTTCGGTGCGGCGGCCGGTCGGGCCGGGGACGTGGTTGTGCAGGACTTGCAGGACGAAGCGGAAGTCGTCGAGGTAGCCGAGGTCGACGACGACGCGGTCGGCCAGGTATTCGAGGCGTTGTGAGAGCTGGGGACGGGCGAGTAGCTGGGCGGCGGCCAGGGTCAGCGCGAGTGCGGAGCCCCACGGGCCGAGCAGGACGGCGAGCGCCAGGAAGACCAGGCAGGCCGTGGTGGCGTAGGCCACGATGCTCGGGCCCGCGATCAGGCAGCTGCCGAGCACGAGACCGGGATACGAGTAGCGCAGCGCCGCGACGACACGGTCCGCGATCGCGGACAGGTGCGGGAGCGCGCGACCCATGAGCAGGTCGGCCGGCAGGAAAGCGACGTGTACCAGCGCGTCGAAAGGGCCTCGGTACCAACGAATCACCGAGCGCCAGGTGGCCGTGCCCTGCCATCGGTGCCCCAGTTCGTGGGCGAGCAGCGCTTCGAGCTGACGCTGGGTGAACACCTCGACGGCATGCCGGGTGACGGTGATATGGCCCCCGATGTGGACGCCGCCGTTGACCGCATCGGAACCGATGACCCACACCGTGGACGTGGCGGCGGGGACACCGGCGGCATCGGCGACCATCTCCCACGCCCGATTCACCCGCTCGTATTCCGCGGGCAGATTCCGCGCGGACCATAGCGCCATCGCCCCCAGCCCGAGCCTGCGCCAGCACATCACCAGCGGACCCGAACCCACCCACAGCACGGCGATCAGCACCGCAACCCAGTTCGCCGACAGCGCAGCGGTTCCCACCAGCACCCAGCCGCTGAGCACGATCGACGGTAGCGATGCCGCCAGCTCGGCCACGGCCCAGCGGTAGCTCTGCCGGTAGGTCACCGACAGCGTGTTCTGCTCGGTATTCGACATGTGGCCCCCAGAATCGCCGCCTCACTTCCTTGATACCCCACCGATTCCCGGATGTCCGGGATCGATTCGGCTGGCGGTCAGCGGAAGTCGCGGGAGCGGGCGACGATGGTGAGGTCGAGCTGTTCGAGGTGGTCGGCGAGGAGGCTGGCCGCGCCTTCGGCGTTCTGGACCCGGCCGCGGATGAGCAGTGCGGTGGCGGTCTGGGCCAGGCGGCGGTAGCGGGTCCAGAGGCCGACCGAGCAGACGACATTGACCATGCCGGTCTCGTCTTCCAGGTTGAGGAAGGTGACGCCCGCCGCGGTGGCCGGGCGCTGGCGGTGGGTGACGGCGCCCGCGACCAGGATGCGGGTGCCGTCTTCGACGAGCAGCAGGTCGGCGGCGGGGACGACGCCGAGCGAGTTCAGGTGTGCGCGCAGGAATTCGGTGGGGTAACTGCCGGGTGAGATGCCGCTGGCCCAGACGTCGGCGGCGGCGAGTTCGAGTGCGCTCATGCCGGGGAGCGACGGCGCGACGGTCGCCGGGCCGGTGCCGGGCAGGAGATGCGGACGCTCGCCCGCCGCAGCGCCGGCAGCCCACAGCGCAGTCCTGCGCACGCTGCTGCCGCGGTCGTCGACCAAGGTATCCAATGCGCCTGCGGTGGCGAGTGATTCCGCCTGCGCGACAGTCAGTTCCACGCGGCCGGTCAGGTCGAGCATCGACGTGTACGGGCCCGAGGCAACGCGCTCGGCGACGATGCGGTCGGCGAGATCGGCGCCGATGTGGCGGACGCCGGACAGGCCGAGCCGGATCTCGGTGCCCGCGTTCTCCAGGGTGGCCTCGGCCAGGCTGGCGTTGATATCGGGCCCGTGCACGCGCACACCGTGGCGCCGGGCGTCGGCGACCAGCGACTGCGGCGAGTAGAAGCCCATCGGCTGAGCGCGCAGCAGTCCCGCGCAGAACGCGGCCGGATGGTGCAGCTTGAACCAGGCCGAGTAGAACACGATCGAGGCGAAGCTCTGCGAATGACTTTCCGGAAAACCGAAATTGGCGAAGGCGTAGAGCTTCTCGTAGATGCGATCCGCGACCGCGCCGGTGATCCCGTGCAGCTCACGCATGCCTTCGTAGAGCCGGCCCTTCAGCCGTTCCATCTTCTCCGGCGAGCGCTTGGAGCCCATCGCCCGGCGCAGCTGATCGGCTTCGGCGGGGGTGAACCCGGCGACGTCGACGGCCATCTGCATCAGCTGTTCCTGGAACAGCGGGACGCCGAGGGTGCGTTCGAGCGAATTCTCCAGTGCCGGATGGTCATAGACGACCGGCTCTTTCCCGTTGCGTCTGCGGATGTAGGGATGCACGGAGCCACCCTGGATGGGTCCGGGCCGGATCAACGCCACCTCGACCACCAGGTCGTAGAAGGTGCGCGGCTTCAGACGCGGCAGTGTCGCCATCTGCGCGCGCGACTCCACCTGGAACACCCCGATCGAGTCGGCACGCTGCAACATCTCGTAGACGCCCGGTTCGGCGAGGTCGAGCGCGTGCAGTTCGACCGTCTCACCTTTGTGCTCGCGCACCAGGTCGATCATGTAGTGCAGCGCCGAGAGCATGCCGAGGCCGAGCAGATCGAACTTGACCAAACCGACCGCGGCGCAATCGTCCTTGTCCCACTGCAGGACACTGCGCCCCGCCATCCGCGCCCACTCCACCGGGCACACGTCGGCGATCGGCCGATCACAGATCACCATGCCGCCGGAGTGGATGCCCAGATGCCGTGGCAGGCCGTCGAGTTCACCGGCGAGCTCGAGCACCGGCGCCGGGATATCGGTGCCGGTCTCCGCCGCGACCCCGGACCAGCGGCTCACCTGCTTGCTCCACGCGTCCTGCTGACCCGGCGAGAAGCCGAGTGCCCGTGCGGCATCGCGCACCGAGGACTTACCGCGATAGGTGATCACGTTCGCCACCTGGGCGGCGTAGTCGCGGCCGTACTTGGCGTAGACGTGCTGGATGGCCTCCTCGCGCCGATCCGATTCGATGTCGACGTCGATATCGGGCGGCCCGTCGCGCTCCGGCGAGAGGAACCGCTCAAACAGCAGTTTGTTGCCCACCGGGTCCACATTGGTGATGCCGATGGCGTAGCAGACCGCGGAGTTGGCCGCCGAGCCCCTGCCCTGGCACAGGATGTCGTTGTCCTTGCAGAACTTGACGATGTCGTGCACCACCAGGAAGTAGCCGGGGAAGGTCATCTTCTCGATCACCGCGAGCTCGTGCTCGATCTGCCGGTACGCCTGCGGGTTCCGCTCCGGTGGGCCGTAGCGTTCGGCGGCGCCGCGCAGGGTCAGCTCGCGCAGCCACGAGTCCTCGTCATGCCCGGCGGGCACGTCGAACGGAGGCAGCTTCGGGGCGATCAGGCGCAGGTCGAACGCGCATTCCCGGGCCAGGGTCGCGGCATTGGCCACCGCCTGCGGATGGTCGGCGAACAGCCGCGCCATCTCCGCGCCCGAGCGCAGATGCGCACCGCCGGTCGGCGCGAGCCAGCCCGCCATCTCGTCGAGGCTGCTCCTCGACCGGATCGCGGCCAGTGCCATCGCGCGACGGCGCTGAGACGGGCCGGCGAAGTGCGCACCGGTGGTGGCCAGGACCGGCAGACCGAGGCGATCGGCGAGCGCGATCAGATACGCGTTGCGTTCGTCGTCGGTGGCGATGCCGTGATGGGTGAGTTCGACGCCGACCCGGTCGCCGCCGAAGCGTTCGATCAGATCACGCAGGGCCGCTTCGGCTTTCGGCAGGGTTGTCGCGCCCTCGCGCAGATCCCGCTCCAGCGCGCTGCGCAGGTGGCCCTTCCGGCAGCCGGTGAGGATGTGCCAGTGCCCGCCCGCCGTCGCGGTGAGCGTGTCGAAGTCGTAGCGCAGCACGCCCTTCTCGCCCGCGGCCATGTGCGCGGCGGCCATCTCCCTGGACAGGCGGCGATAGCCTTCTTCACCGCGCGCCAGGACCAGCAGGTGCGGGCCGCGCGGATCGGGAGAACCGGTGCGCGGCACGGAATCCGGGGCATCGACATGGCCGATCGCGTCGCTGTCCGCCGCGATGCCCGCGATATCGGCGCGCAGGCCACCGCGGGGAACAGAACGGCGCCTGACCGCATCCCCTCGGCCAGGCGCCGCCTCCGCATCGGTTCCCAGTGACAGTTCTGCACCGAAAACCGTTGGCATTCCCCATTCTCTGGCCGCCTCGGCGAACCGGACGGTCCCGTAGAACCCGTTGTGGTCGGTGAGCGCGAGCGCCTCCAGCCCTAAGCGCACCGCCTCCTCCACCAGCTCCTCCGGCTGACTGGCGCCGTCGAGGAAGCTGTAGGCGGAGTGGGCGTGCAGCTCGGCGTAGGGCACCGTCGGCGCCGCGGGCGGTTCGATCGAATCCGCTTCGTAGGCACCGCGTTTGCGCGACCACGCCGGGCTGTCGCCGCCGTCGCCGGGATGCATCTCCTCGGCAGGACGACGGCTCGGCTTGCCCGAGAGCACCCGCTCCAGTTCCGACCAGGTCGGCGGACCGTTGCTCCAGCCCACGCGCCCTCTCCTCTCACGACCCCCGCATCACATCCACCTCCCGCTCGGTCGCGTTTGCCCGACCCCTCAACTCGCGGGCAACCGCTCCATCGACCGCGATTCCAGCGCGGCCTCCACATGCCCCAGTCCCGACCGGATCACCGCGCCGTAGGCATCGTTGGCGAGCACGTCCAGGTGCCCGCGCGCGATGGCCAGCTGCATCCGCGCCATCTCGAAGTCACCGACGCGGCGGTGACTGTCGGCCAGGTTCAGATACAGCGAGGGCAGGAACCCGCGCAGCCCCTCATCCAGCGGGATGCCGGGCCCGAACACCGCGCCGAGCGCCCGCTGATCCCAGAGCAGCGCACCCTCCGGCAACTCCTGCACATCCGCCAGGTGATGTGCGATCACGCAGCGATGCAACGGGTCGCCGCCTTCCCCTACCTCGTCCCAGAGCCTGGTCAGCGCCGCGCGCGCCGCATCCGGGTCGCCACCGCCGAGCCGCACCGCGGCATAGATATCCGCCATCCGATCGTCCGCCATGGGTCAAAGTATCGCACATACGTTCGAACATTAGCGAGAGGGACTCGAACATATTTTCGAGTTTCCCGCCAGACCTGGTCCCAGAACTTACTTTGGAGTAAGTTCGAGGGAACGAGCTGCAAAGGAGCAGTGATGTCACAGGTTTCTTCCGGTGCGCAGGGTCGTCGTGGTCGGCGACGGCTCGATCTGGCCGGCAGTCATGTCGTGATCACGGGCGCGTCGTCCGGGATCGGGCGCGCCGCCGCGCTGGCGGTCGCCGACAAGGGCGCCGTCCTGTTCCTCCTCGCCCGCCGCGGTGACGAACTGGCCGCCGTGGTCGCCGAGATCACCGACGCAGGCGGGCAGGCCTACGGCTATCAGTGCGATGTCACCGACGCCGAATCCGTCGAGTCGACCGTCAAGGCGATCCTCGATCAGCACGGTCACGTGGACATGCTGGTGAACAACGCGGGTCGCTCCATCCGGCGCGCCATCCACCGCTCCACCGACCGCATACACGACTTC
Organism: Nocardia sp. NPDC055053; assembly: GCF_053608285.1. Taxonomy (NCBI): domain Bacteria; kingdom Bacillati; phylum Actinomycetota; class Actinomycetes; order Mycobacteriales; family Nocardiaceae; genus Nocardia; species Nocardia sp. NPDC055053. The sequence continues at coordinate 72,652 of NZ_JBSGVD010000032.1, forward strand.
GAACGCACCATGGCGGTCAACTACTTCGGCGCGCTGCGGATGACGCTTGCCCTGCTGCCGCAGATGCGCGAACGCGGCTTCGGCCACATCGTCAACATCTCCAGCGCCGGCGTCCAGGTCGCCACCCCGCGCTTCTCCGCCTACCTCGCCAGCAAGGCGGCCCTGGACAAGTTCGCCGAGGTCGCCGCCATCGAAACCCTCGCCGACGGCGTCACTTTCACCACCATCCACATGCCACTGGTGCGCACCCCGATGATCGCCCCGAGCGGCGACCAGGGCCCCTCCGAGTCACCGGAATGGGCCGCGGCCACCATCGTCCGCGCCCTCACCGAACGCCCCAAGCGCATCGACGTCCCCCTCGGCACCTTCGCCGAATACGGCGCCTTGTTCACCCCCAAACTACACGCCCGCCTCATGCACCGCTACTACCGGGCCCTCCCCGATTCCCCCGCGGCCAAAGGCGAATCGGCCGACCCCACCGAAGAACCCCCGAAATCCCCATTCCGCCACCGCGAACCGAAACCGAAGTCCCCCGCCCGCAAAGCCACCGGCAACGCCCTCCGCCGCGCCGCCCGCTGGGTCCCCGGCACCCATTGGTGAGCTGGACCATTGATCACCAGGCCTTCACGGAGACATCGGCCGAGAGCCGATCTACACCAGGGCCTGGTGATCACATGTCCGAGGACCTCTTCCGGGGTCGCGACCCGCGGTGCGCTCCATGGGAGCCGGTTCCGCCACCTACTCGGCCTGGGCGGTGGCGAGCTCGGGAAGTTGTTCTACCGCAGCGGATTCCAGGTAGGTGACTGGTTTCGGAGCGACCCCGCAGCTCGCCTGGCGTGGGGCGGCGGCGACGGTGCGGGCGGTGACTCGCCAGCGGCGGCCATCGCGGTGGGTGACGATGGCGGCGCCTGCGAGGGCTGGGTCGGTGGCGGGGGTCGGGTCGGGGGTGACGGTGAGGGCGTCGGCAGGCAGGGGTGGGAGTTGTTCGCGGACAGCGACTTCAGCGAGCTGGGCGATGGGGTCGTAGCAGCTGCGGCCGCGTAGGCCGGTCAGGGAGACCTCGCCGGTGTCGGCGGCGGCGAGGAGTTCCTCGGCGGCGGCGGAGTCGACGCGGCCGTAGGTGAGGCCGGACGGGAGCAGGACTACGGCGGGGGCGAATCGGTGGCCGCCGGTGTGGGAGGCCTCCCAGACGCGGCCGGGGTTGGCGGCGGCCAGTGCGGCCGCGATCGGGCGGCCGAGCAGGGCGCAGCACTGGTCGCGTTTGCCGTGCGCGCAGACCAGGACCAGCGGATCATCCACGCGCACACCGATTCCCGGCGGTGGGCCGTCGACGAGGTGCGGGTCGATATCGAAGAGCTGGCGCAGGTCGGTGATCTCGAACCGCTCGCACCACGAGCCCTCGGGACGCGAGCTGACCAGCAGGACGGTGCGGGTGCCGGTGAACTCGTTGCGGCCGGGGCGGCGGATCAGTGTCGGGCGGACCTTGGCCGCCGAGGTGCGTGCGGCCAATTCGGCGGTGATCTCCGGGCCGAGCACCTCGTCGCCGATCATGTCACGGCCCCACGCGCCGGGATGCTCGATGCACAACCAGCCGGTGACGTGGGTCGCGGTGCCGGGCAGTGGGAGGTCGGCCGCGGCAGCCGAGCACAGCATGCTCTCGAACGGGTTCACGACGCTCCCTCCGGGTCGATCCGTCCGGCCGATCCGGAACAGGCGTCGTTTCACTGTAGAACCGGCAAGGTGTTCAGTGGTGAAGCGCCCTGCGGCCTGGCCGTGAGCTGGGGATGCCGCCTGCCTCATTCGTAGACGCCCTCCGCATGCCAGGCAGCGGCGTCGTAGACGAGCAGGACGGCCCTGATCTCGGTCGGTTCGGCATCGAGCTGGACTTGAGCGCGGGCGGCGGGACCCGCCTGTTCGGCGGCGGCCCACCAGCGCTCGTCCACCGGCCACGGGCCCGCCCAGCCGAGCAGCGCCCATTGCCTGCGGCCCCAGTGCAGGCGGACCGGGTCGGCGGTGAACAGGCCGCGGTCGGTGACCTCGACGGCGGTGCCGTCGGCGGCGGTCAGGTGCACGGTGGGGCGGTGCAGGAGCAGCAGGGTCGGCGCCGGTTCGGGGAGCCTGCCCGGCCAGGGCTGGGACGGGTCGGCGGCCGGGGTGAGCTCGTCGCCGAGGGCGATCATGGTGATGCGTTCGGCCGGACCACGGCCGCCGCTGAGCACCCCGACACGCACCGCCTCGCCACCGAGCAGACCCTGCACCCGGACCAGCGCGCGGCGGGCACGTTCGGTCTCCTCGCCCTCCCCGCCCCACAGCCCGAGCTGCAGCGCGCCTGCGGCGACCACCTCGACCGGTTCGAGGCGCAGCGCGACGATCGGGGCGGTCGGCCGGTCGCGGTGGGTGAGCCAGCCGTCGAGTTGCCAGCGGATGCGGTCGGCGGTGTCGGGTGGGGTGAGCGGGCGGGCGCATCGCCAGATGCGGGAGAGCTCCTCCCCCGCCTCGGTGCGCGCGGTGACGGCGAGACGGGTGCAGGCGACACCGGCGGCGGTGAGCGCGGTGTGCAGCCGGGTCGCGAGGGTGCGGCCGGCGAACGCGGCGGCGTCGACGCGATCGATCGGCGGATCACAGTCGAGTTCGACGCTCAGTTCCGGCGGTGGTCGCCGCGCCGACGGCGGACGCTCCGGCAGTGCGCGGGCGAGGCGATGGGCTCCGACCGCGTCGGCGCCGAAGCGGGAGGCGACGTCGGCGGGGGCGAGCAGGGCGAAGTCACCGATGCGGCGTAATCCCAAGCGGTGCAACAGGTCGACCAGCTCGGCGCGTTCCGGTGGGGCCAGGGCCGGTTCGGCGGCCAGCTCGGCCACCGGCAGCGGCGCCAGATAGCGCGCGCCCTCGTCCACCGGCACGATCGCGACGCGGCGGGCGGCGAGCACCGCGGTCGACATGGCGTCGGCGATGCCGATCTGCGCCTCGGCGCCCGCCACCGCCACGGCATCGATCAGCTGTACGGCCGCCGCTTCCTCGGAGCCGAAGAACCGTGTGGCGCCACGCGCTCCGAGGACAAGGAGTCCTGGGCGCAGCACTTCGACGCCGGGCACCGTCGCGTCGACGGCACCTGCGATCGGTTCGAACAGGCGGGCATCGCGGTCCGGATCAGCTTGGGCGACAACCAAGTCGGGGCAGCGCGATTGCGCTTCCCTGCGGGTCGCCCCTTCTCGCACGCCCTCGGCACGGGCGATCGCCGAGCACGACACCACCCGATTTCCGTGCAGCACCGCCACCGGACGATCCGCGGGCACCCCGGCCGCCGCTGCCGCCGCCACCGCGGGCCAGTCGGGGCACAGCAGTGCCAGGACACGCTCCCCGCGTGTCATCGCCTGTCACCACAGGCATCCGCGTTTGGGGCGGACCGGCCGTCCTCGGTGCCCGAGGCAATCACGTGAGCGGCTGCGATCGGGACGGACCGAATACCCCCGGCACACAACATGATCGAACAGGTGACCGCGACATCCTCGGTGCGCGAGACGCTCGAGCGAGCCTGCTCGCGGGAGCCCGGCGGGGCAGGCGGGCAGGCGATCGGCGCCTGACCGGATGGCCACCGCCGGGCGGTCACGACACGGCCTCCCTGAGGTCGACCACCTCGCGGGTCTCCGCTTCGCGCGCAAACCATTCGGTGCGACCGGCCTTGGCGCACAGGTCGATGCGGCCGTGCCGTGGTGGGCCCGCTTTGGCGCTGACGCGCACGTCCAGGCAGACCGAACGCAGACGACCGCGGCCCGCGCCTAGTCCGCGGTAGCCGGTGACGCGGGTGTCCAGGCGCAGCGACGGATTGGTCCAGGTGCCGCCCGCGACGACCAGGGTGGCGCCGCGGTTGCGGGCGCGGGCGGCGAGGACCCGGCAGCGGGCTGGCGGGACGGCGAGCCCTCCTAGGCCGAGGACCACCAGGTCGAGCCCGTCGAGCAGGACGGCGGCCACTTCGGCCGGATCGGGGCCGGGGTCGGCGATCACCGCCAGCCGGGACAGCTGGGCGCCCATCTCGGCGGCAGCCAGCAAACCAAGCCGGGGCAGGCCGACCACCGCGGCGTGCCCACCGTTACCGGTCACCGCGGCGAGCAGACCCGAGAGCATCGAGTGCGCGCCGGAGTAGGCGACCACAGCACCCTTGGGCAGCCCACCGTCGGGCAGCAGTTCTGCCAGCGGTCCAGGCACCGGCAGCAGATCGCGACGTAGTGGCTGCTCACGCGGTATGTGACCGGTAGCGGACTCGCCACGTCCCGGCACCGACGCCATCCGACGGCGCAAGTCGTCGAGCGTGCGCTCACGGGCCGCCACCTCGGGCGACAACGCATCCGAACCCATCAACACCACCTACTTCCACGATGGACCCGCGAGCGGAGAACCGCCCAGCGCCGGAACAGCAGCACCGTTCCAGCTATCGATCGTATTCGAATATACGTTCGATGGCGACCAGGGTGACACCCACCCCCAGCGCGTGTCCACAGCGGGGCCCCTTATACCCGCGCGCCGTGATACCGGCCAGTCATCGGCATATTCGACTACCCTCGCACCCGTGACCGAACGTGCTCGTCCCCATATCGGCCCCGACTACCTCGTCGCGGGCCGCTACCGCCTGCAGTCGAAATTGGGCGGCGGTGGCATGGGTGCGGTCTGGCTCGCGACGGACCGGCTGCTGAACCGGGAAGTCGCGATCAAGCAGGTGCTCTCCACGGCAGGCCTCAGCGAGGCCGAGGCCGAGCGAATCCGCAGCAGCATCGTGCACGAGGGCCGGGTGGCGGCCAAGCTGTCACACGAGCACGCGATCGCCGTCTACGACGTGGTGATCGAGGCGGGCGAACCCTGGCTCGTCATGGAGTACTTACCCTCGCGCAGCGTGGCCAAGGCGCTCGCGCTGGTCGACACGCTGCCCGCGGTCGAGGTCGCCCAGATCGGCGCGCAGGTGGCCGACGCGCTCGCCGCCGCGCATGCCGCGGGCATCGTGCACCGCGACATCAAGCCGGGCAACATCCTCGTCGCCGATCGCGGTCCCGATCTCGGCAAGGCCAAGCTCAGCGACTTCGGCATCTCCCGCGGCGCGGGTGACACCAACGGCGACGACCCCGAAGGCACCATCACCGGCACCCCCGCCTACCTGCCGCCCGAGGTGGCCCGCGGCGCCAAGCCCACCGAGGCCAGCGACGTGTTCTCCCTCGGCGCGACGCTCTACACCGCGCTAGAGGGCCAGCCGCCGTTCGGCTTCGACGAGGACGAGAACGACGTCGTCACCAGGGCCGCGATGGGCCGGATCATCCCGCCCACCCGCAGCGGCATCCTCACCCAGCCGCTGCTGCACATGCTCGAGCCGGCGCCGCAGCGTCGCCCGACGATGGCCCAGGCCCGCGACGAGATCCTCACCGCGGCTTTCGGGCCCGGCACCGCCGCCTACATCCTCGGTGTGCCGCTGCGCACCGAGGACGGCACCATTCCCTCCTGGGCGGCCCGCAACTCCGCCAGCGGCCTGCGCAGCCCCCACTCCGCACCGCTGCCGCGCCCGCAGCGCGCGCCGCTGTCCGCCCCGCCCGCGCAGCAGCAGCATCAGCAGCGCACCGGCAGCTTCGTGGACAACCTGCCCAACGGCGCACCGCTGGCCATCGGCGCTGGTGTGCTGATCGGCCTGGTCATCCTGATCGCGCTCATCATCGCCGTGATGTAAACCGACTCGCACACCACAACTCGAGTCCGCCATACCGCACTCCCAGCCCCGCACGACCCGACCTCGAGGAGGGTCCGCCGCGCAGCGGCGGTCGCGGCCGTCCCGCCGATCAGGCGCCGGTGCGCAGGCGACGAAGGAGCAAGCACCGGTGC
>NZ_JBSGVD010000033.1:0-78278 GCF_053608285.1 Nocardia sp. NPDC055053
GAAACCCTGTTTCCCGGTGGCTCGGCGCAGGGCGTTCGCCCGGACTACTTCCAGGACGGCAGACAGGATGCACGCCATTGTGCGTCCTGCGGTACCTGCGAACCTCGGGCGGTTCGCTTGCCCCCTTCGCGAGCGAACCGGGACTCGCCGAACTGGCCGGGCCCCTACCCAACCGACCGCGCAGGACGGCTATCGTGAGCCTAAGACGGTCAGCTTGCTAATGCAAGTTGCAGAAGCAAGTTTTGTGATTGCGGATAAGGTAGCTAGCAGTTGTGCCGGGCGGGTGCGCCGACCGACGAGGAAGAAGGAGGTCGGGGCCATGTCGAACCTCGAAAACGATGACACGCCAGCAGAGTCCGAATGCGGACCGCCGTTTGCTGATCGCCTGAGGTTTCTCTTCGAGACGGTGTATCCGCGCGGTCGGGGTCCGTACAGTCAGACCGAGGTGGTCGACATGATCAGGGCCAACGGGGGCGGAATGACCACCGGCTACATGTCACAGCTGTTGTCAGGGAAACGCCGTTCACCCACATTGCCGACCGTGACCGACATCGCCACCGTATTCCGCGTCCCGATCGACTATTTCGGGTCGCCGGAGTCCTATGCGGAGATCCGGCGCCACATCGCTTGGATCAGTACGATCCGTGACTCGGGTGCCGAACAGGTCGCTGCCCGTACCTACAACCCTGCCGAGGTGTTCGAAGTCGGGTTCCGGGAGTTGCGCCGCAGCACCGACGAAGGCGACGCGGACAACTGATTCAGGACGCGAGCAGATAGGCGCCGGCCGCGAGCGCCGCTCCCACGATGGAGCCGACGACGACCTGTCCGCGGGTGTGATCACCCAGCCACACTCGCGACCATCCATTGACGACAGTCAGCGGCAGCGCGGCAAGAAACCACGGTGAGGCGATCAGCGCCAGCAGGACCGTCGTTCCCGCACTCACAGCGGTATGGACACTCACCTTCCATTTGCCGATCACGGTCACGATTCCGATGCCGAACAGGACAACCAGCCCGGCCACCGTCCATGCGATCAGAGCGCGCGGGGCGCCCTGCACGATCTCGACGATCAGGCCAACGCCCACGATGCCCAGAATCGCCGGAATCACCCAGCGCCGACCGTCGATATCGGTCACATGGTGATCGCTGGCGATTCCGCGCCGCACACCGGCCAGGATGATGACCATCGGGATCCCGCCGGTGATCGCGGCGACGAAAAGCCCCCACCCTGGAGCACCCACAGCGAACCCGGCGATCGTCCCGGTCACGATATTGATCACCCAGGGCGCCCCGAGCTCGGTGATCACCCGAGCCGCACGCGCTTGCGGCACCATCGTTTCCGTCACGCCGAAACCTCTCGCTGTTCATCCCGATACTTCCGTGCCAACGTCATTGCCCACGTGCGGTCGAGTTCTGCCTCGAGGGCCGCCGAGCGAATACCGGCACTACTGAACGCGGACGACGCTCGCCCCCGTAACAGCCACTCTGCTACTGCCGCAGCTACTTCCGTCATGTCTGCCACGGAAGCGTCAGGTTGTGGGGTGCTCTCGGCTTCCATGCTCAAGGCGTCGAGCAATTCGGTGACCCGGTCATCGGCTCGCTCATCGGTGCTACTGCCCCGCCGGGACGCCCGGCGAACGCCGGGCCAGCGCGTCGTCAACTCTCGATGGAGCGGGCCGATCGCCCACAGGATTCGCTTCGCACGCACCCACGACACGACCGGCGACAACATCATGCCAACGAAGATCACCAGCACGCCCGCCGCGGACACCGCGCGGGTGACCTCGAAGACCACGGGCAGCTGGGGCGCACCGAGATAGCGCGCCGCCACGAAGTAGCTCAGCCGAATCCACGCCCACACCGTCGCCGCGGCCAGCCCCACCGACAGCAGGGTCAAACTCCAGCCGGTCATGCTGCGCACATCCGCGGCACGAGCGGTCATCACCATCAGCGCAGGGCACAGCAGCGCCGGGAACAGCGCACCGGCGATGCCTGCCTCGGCATATCCGGGCAGATGACTGTAGGAGATGTCGAACTCGAACCCTCCTGCCGCCTGCGGAACCGTCGGCGCGCAGGCGAAAATCGCCATCGCTGCCACCGAACCGACCACCGCGATCAGGCCGAGTACCCGCGCCCCGCGCGCGACCCTCTCCGGATCGGTCGTGACGGCCAATGCCAGCACACCCGAGGACGCCGCCATCAGGTTGAACAGCACCATGCGCAATCCGGTCGAGAAATTGGCAATCGGCACGACAGTCTGCACCAACGTCTCCACCGCCGGGATGTTCACACTCAAATGCACGGCGACAACACCCAATGCCACCACCATGCTCCCCAGAACCCAGCTGCGCGACCACCACCACCGCCACGCCCGGCTCAGCACAGCGATCCACATCAGGGGCGCCAGAACGATGGCGTTCACCCCAGTGCCTCGCCCCAGCGAGATCGCAACCGCGGCTCTTTGCGACCGATGCGCTGCAAGCGGTTCAACAGCACGCTCGCGAACTGCTCGGCGGCCAATTCCTCGCCGGCCACACCTGCATTGCCGCACTCTCGGCGCAACATCAGCGCGGCCAACTCGTGTACCGCTGTCGGCAGCGCTGCCTGCGCCAGCTCGAGCACCGGCCGTCCCTGATGCCCCAGCACGATATGACCCAGTTCGTGGGCAAGAGTCCGGTCCCGAGTCTGCACCCAGGAGGCAACGCTGACCTCATCGTGATCCCGGTAATGGACCCACTGCCCGAACACCCCCGCCGGCAGTGCCGAATTCTCGACCACCTGCAACGGCCGCCCCCGGAACCGAGAAACCGCCGCCACCAACCCATCCAACGACTGAGACTCCTCCACCGTCGCCATGGTGAAGATACGGTCGACCGCCGAATTGACCGCCGGACCGCTGAACACGCCCATCATCCAACCACACCCGGCCTCGCCCGCCGATCGCCGATTGCCGAGCCGGCTTCGCCGGAGAGACTCCATGGTCGGCCAACGCCCCCGCGGCTCGATCCAGGCGTGCGGTCGTGGCACGGGTCACCCAGACCGGTGAGCGCTTTCCGCCTGATACTCCAATCATGCTGTGCCCGTGACCGTTTCGCCGCGTCACGATCGACAAGAACCGGGTGCGTCAACCCGACCCGAGCCCCTTGCCTATGGTCAGCCTCTGGCTATTTACGCCGGCCGGCGTTGAAGCGTGCCTTCTTCTGGCGATTCCCGCATGTGTTCATATCGCACCATTTGCGGGTGCGGCTCTGGCTGGTGTCGAAGAAGGCAGCCCGGCAGGTCGGCGCCGCGCACAAGGCCAATCTTCCGTCTCGCTCACCCGCGATAATGCTGATCGCGTCGGCAGCGATGACGCCAAGGGCATCTTCGACGCCGGAAGCCGAGCCGAGTTGCCATCGACGGTTGCCCTCGGCCGTCAGGACGGCCGCGGCCCGGCCCTGGATGCTGAAGTCATTGATGACCTGGACTGCAGACGCAGGAAGGACGTCGTGGATCGCGGCCGCTGTCGCGGCGGCGTGCATCGATTCCCTCAGTTCCCGAGCACGTTCGAGCTGGGCGGTGGTGCAGGAGCCCACCCCGAGGCCATACACGGCCAGCCAGTCGACGAGCCGCTGCGGCGTGGGAATGCGCTCCACAACGTCGCCATGACGCTCCGGCGACGTCCGAGCGTTCGCAGCCCACGCACCCGACGCCGACCTCGACGATCTGCGCGCGAGATTGGCTGCGGCGCGACTGCCGGAAGCCGAGACGGTCTATCGCCCCGCGCCCGACCCTCGCCGATGGGACCAGGGTGTGCCTCTAGCCGACCTCGTCGAGGTCGTGAACTACTGGCGCACCGGGTACGACTGGCGATCGTTCGAAGAGCGCCTCAACCGAATTGGCCAGTTCCGCACGCTCATCGATGGTCTGGGAATCCATTTCCTGCACCGCCGCTCCGCGCGCGCAGGTGCCACTCCCCTGATCTTGACGCACGGCTGGCCGGACAGCGTTGCCCGGTTCATCGATGTGGTAGACGAGCTGGCGGACCCGAAAGACGCAGGCGCGCCGGCGTTCCACGTTGTGGTTCCGTCGCTACCGGGCTTCGGTTACAGCGACAAGCCGGCCACTACCGGGTGGGGAACCGAAAAGATCGCGGCCGCATGGGTGGAACTGATGGGAAGCAACGTTCGCGGAGGCGCCGCCCGGGTTGACCACGGACGGACTCACGGCGACCGAGCGCACATGGACCGAGGAAACCCGCGATTTCTGGCGCCACCGCGCGGCATACGCCAAGCAGCAGGCGACCCGGCCGCAGACCATCGGCTACTCGCTCGTCGACTCACCGGTGGGGCTCCTCGCCTGGATCCTCGACAAATTCGCCGAGTGGAGCGATACCGAGGACAGCCCGTTCGAGACGATTTCCCGAGACCGCATTCTCGACGACGTCACCCTGTATTGGCTGACACGGACCGGCGCGTCGGCGGCCCGTATCTACTACGAAAGTCACAACTCGCTGGACCCCGAACTCCGGGTCGAGGTCCCGTCGGCCCTCACCATGTACCCCCGCGATACCGAGAAGTGTCCGCGCCCCTGGGCACAGCAGCGGTACCGGCAGATCGTCCGATGGACGACGCCCGCGACCGGGGGACACTTCCCATCGCTCGAGGTTCCCGAGTACTTCGTCAAGGACCTGCAAGAAGGCCTCGCGGCAGTATTGGCCGCCAATCGGTGAACGCGCTAGGTCGTGTTTCCCAATAGCCTGAGCCATTCGACCGCGAGTGCCATGACGATCCCAGCACCGCTTGATCCGCCTGCCTCGCAACAGCTCTCGCGATCCGTCAGAATTCGATGCCGATCAGCCGTGGTATGTCGCAGCGTCGGTGGTGAATTCGGCATGGCCGAGCCGCTCCAAGTACCTGCCGATCTTGCGAACCAGGCTCACGTCCGCCGCCGAACGGGTGATCGGAAGTCGGAGCAGCATTCCAAAGCTGAAATGGAGGCAGGCCGCGTAGGCGAATGTTGTTGCCGCGCGAAGTTTGTCGGCGACTGTGAGCTGCATGCCCATAGCGGCGGCCCGTTCCTGGCTTCCGGCCAGAGCCACCTTGATGAAAAAGGCTTTGGCGGTGCTGCGTTCCATGTGGTCGCGGAGACGGCTGATGCGAGTGCGATCCGGTTCGGTGTAGGCCTGCATGGTCGCGCGGACCAGCGCACCGCAGGTCGTGTCGTCATAGGCTTTGCGTAGGGTGGCCTGCCGGGTCGCCAGGACATCGACGATCGCGCGGGGAGTCGCCTGGAGCAGATCCTCGGGCAGCCCGAGCAGGTAGCAGCGGTAGCGCGCGAATTCGACCTGGGCCTGCTCGTCGGGGGTGAAGTGATCGCGTCCTTGCTCGAGGACGCGCATGGCAAGCAGCATGGTCGGGATGAGTCCGGCGGGCATCTGATCCGACTGCGGGATGGGGATTCCGTACACCGTGGAGTCCCAGTCGTCGCGGCGCAGGATGTTGAACCGGACCATCGAGTGCATGAGCCGGACCTTGGCCGCGGCCCGGAACCCGACACCGTGGCGCTCCAGCGCACCGGGCAGGGTAGTGCAGGCGAAGAACGACGCGGTCTCCTTCATCCGCCTGCCCGCGGTCCTCGTGCTGAGCGAGCCGGTGATCGCCATCGGCAGCGCCGCGTAGGTGTTCATGAAGGTCGCGACGAAGGCACCGCGGATCAGGAACGGCATGAGGTGCGCGGCCATGTTCCGTTCGATCCGGGCGCCCTCTTCGACCAATGCCATGTCGAGCCAGTCGGGAACGCGCGTCATGTCGGCGACAAACGCCACCAGCTCGGCCGGCGGATTCTCGACACTGTCGATCCCGTCCGCGCAGGCCTGGTCGAGCATCTCGACCAGGCGCCGGAAACCGCACTCGGGCATGAGAGCCGCGTAGGCGTCGGCGACGAGATCGCCGAGCATCGTGTAGGCCTCGATGGTGGCGACACGGTCGCGGTCGGCTAGCAGGAGCGGGCGCAACGCCGCGAACTCGGAGCGGATCGCGGTCTCCGCGTCCGGAGCGTCGGTGAATCGTTCCGGACGCCGGTCGAAATCGATAGCGCCGTACATGTCGGGTAGCAGTTCCTTCTGCCGGGCGATCCGGTCGCGGATATCGTCTAGGGAGGTCGTCATGAATAGTGGCCTTTCGGAAGGGATAGCACGGCGGTCACAGGGTCAGGGAGTAACCGCCGTTGACGGGTATGGTCTGGCCGGTGACCCATCCGGCGACGTCGGAGGCCAGGAAGAGGATCATGTTCGCGGCGTCGTCGGGCTCGCCGAATCGCCGGATCAGGTACCCGGACAGCACTTTCGCGGCGAATTCCGGGTCGGCGATCGCCTGGGCGATCGCGGGTGTCCTGGTCGCGCCCAGCGCGACGCAGTTGGCCGTGATGCCGAAGCGTCCGCCCAGCCGCGCCATCGACCGGGTGAACCCGGCGGCACCGGCCTTCGCGCCGGAATACGCTTCCATGCCGTTGATTTCGCCGACCCGGCCCGCGTCGGAGATCACGGTGATCACCCGGCCGTAGCCGTTGGCCCGCATCAGCGGGAAGACGTGCCGGGTCGCGGTCATCACGCCGTGCAGGTTGACGTGGAGGTACGGCGCCCAGTCAGCGGGTTCCTGCTCCCAGAACGGCCGCTGTGACCCCGGGGCGATGTCGGTGCCCCGGTTGCCCGCGTTGTTCACCAGGATGTCGATCGCACCCAGGTGCGCCGCGGCGCTGCCGATCGCGGCGCCGAACCGGTCGAAATCGCCGACGTCGGCAACGGCTGCGATCGCCACCGCGCCGGTGGAGCGCAGCTGGTCGACGACGTCGCCGGCACGCTCGGCGGCGACATCGTTGATGATCACCGCCGCGCCGCGAGCCGCCGCCAGTTCGGCCACCCGGCGGCCGACGCCCTGGCCGGCGCCGGTGATCAACACGGTGCGTCCGGTCAGTGTGAGCGGATTGTCTGGGGCGGTCACAGGTGGTTCCTCCTGAGCTCATCGAGAAACGACCGCAGCGCGGCCGCGAACACGTCGTTGTCGTCACCGGCGACCATGTGCCCGGCGCCGCCGACGTCGGCCACGACGGCGTGCGGAATCAGCTGACGCAGCAGCTCGACGCCGTCGTCGGTGGCGATGTCGGAAGCAGTGCCGCGAATCAGCAAGGTCGGCACCGTGATCCGCCGCGCCGCGCGTTCCAGCGTTCGCTGGAGGTCCTCGGCGGTGGCGACGCGACCTGGAAGAACGCCGGATCCCAGTGCCAGTACCACCGGCCGTCCACGCCACGGCGCAGGTTCTTGCGCAGGCCGTCGAGATTGCCGGGAGTGCGGCGGTGCGGGTTGTAGGCGGAGACCGCCGGCGCCGCCGGTGAAGGCCACCCCGGTGGTCTCCCCGCTCGCCGCGGTCATCGCGACGCCCCGTTCGCCGTCGCCGCGCGCGCGGCGACATCGCGGCCGACGATGTCCTTCATGATCTCGTTGGTGCCGCCGTAGATGGGCTGGATCCCGCGCAGGTCGCTCCCGGCGCCGGGTTCGGTCAACGCGAGTGAGCCGATCGCCGTTCCGGCACACAGCCGCGTGTGGCGCTGCTGCTCGGTACCCAGGTCGACCAGGTAGGGCACGACGAGGTCGTCCTGGACGCTGAGACCGGCGTTGACGGAGTTCGCGCCGACCCGGCACAGCTCCTCCATCACCACCATGCGATAGCGGAAGTCGGGCACCCCGCCGCCACCGTAGGCCTCCGGCACCGCGATGCCGATCAGCCCCAGAGCACCGGCCGCGGTCCAGGCGGACCGGTCGATGATGCCGTCGTCGTCCCAGCGCTCCCAGTGCGGTGCCACTTCTTTCGCCACAAAGGCGGCGACCGTCGCGCGGAAGTTCTCGTGTTCGGTGTCGTACAGCAAGCGCTTCAACCTGGTTACTCCCCTGCTCGCAGGACATGCACGGCGCAGACGGCACCGAGGCCGACCATGTGCGCCAGCCCGGTGCGCGCGCCAGGGTGCTGGCGGGGCCCGGCTTCACCCCGGAGCTGGGTGGTGATCTCGCCGATCTGACCGACTCCGGTGGGCCCGAGCGGGTGCCCGGACCCGAGCAAACCGCCGGACGTGCTGACCGCGACCCGGCCGCCGAGGTCGAACTCTCCGCGTTCCAGGGCGGCGGCGGCCTCGCCTTCCTTGACCAGTCCCATCGCCTCGACGTACTGCAGTTCTTCGATCGTGAACGCGTCGTGGAGTTCGACCACGTCGAGATCGTCGGGCCCGATGCCGGCCTGGTCGTAGGCCGCGTGCACCGTCGCACGGGTGAGTTCGGCGTCGAAACTCCGTGCCCCGTACAGCTCTTCGCTGCGCAGAACCGAGGACAGGACCCGCACACAGCGTGAGCGGTCCAGCCCCAGCGAGTCGATGGCGTCGTCGGAGACGACGATCGCCGCTGCAGCGCCTTCCCCGATCGGACAGCACTGCAGCCGCGTCAGCGGACCCGCCAGCGGCGGACCGGCGAGCACCTCCTCGATCGTGCGGGCCTTGGGCCGCTGCGCGTTCGGATTCAATGCCGCGTTCGTGTAGTTCTTCACCGCGACCGCGGCCAGCTGATCGGGCGTCGCGCCGTAGCGGTCGAGATACTCCGACGCCAGCAGCGCGAAGTGCGCCATCGGCGGCACGTAGGCGGCCGCCAGTGCCGGGAGACCGGTCGAGGCGAGTGCCCCGCCGCCGGCGGCCGGGAGCTTGTCGACCCCGAGCACCAGCGAGATGTCGCTCGTACCGGCGGCGACGTCGTGACAGGCCAGCCGGAAGGCGGTGGACCCGGACGCGGAGGCGTTCTCCACCTGCATCATCGGCACGCCGGTCACCCCGAGATGCTTGAACAGCGGCCGCGACGCGGCCATCCCGAGCAGCGCGGTCGCGGTGTAGACGCTGTCGACCGCGGGCCACGCGACTCGTGCGTCACCGAGCGCCGCCTGGACCGCGGTCAGACCCAGCTGGACGTAGGGCGTGTCGCCGGGTTTCTGGTAGCGGTGCCAGCCGACGCCGGCGACGTAGACCGGTCGCTGCTGGGCGAGCGTGATCTTCACCTGTCCCCCTGAAGGATCGGAGTGAAGCGCAGTTCGGCGACCTGGCCGTCGCCGCGCTCGATCGGTACGGTGACCGCCCGCACGCGCGTGCCGATCCCGGCGTCGGAGGCATCGATCAGCACCGAGCGCACCATCGGCCCCTCGTCGAGCACGACCGAGGCCAGCGTGTAGGGCGCGCTGACATGCCGATTCGGCGCGAGATGGATTTCCGTGACGGCCGCGATCGTGCCGGTGCCCGCCAGCGGGACCCGCCGCAGGCGTTCGCCGTGGTCGCCGTTGTTCTCGGAGCCGTACTCCTGGAACGGGTAGGACACGAATCCGGTGGAGTCACGCAGCCCGAACAACCGGGGCGCTCCATCGTCGTCGACGTCATAGAGGGCGGGTTCCGCCGAGACCGCTGTCATGCCGTCGCGCCCTTGTCCGCCAGGAAAGGCGCGCGCAGGACCCGTTTGAGGGACTTGCCCATCGAGTTGGTCGGAATCTCGTCGATGAACTCGATCGCCCGAGGCCACTTGTATTTCGCCAGTTTGCCGTCGCAGAAGGCCAACAGCTCCGCGGCGGTCAGGCGCGCGCCGGGAACGGTCTGGACGAAAGCCATCGGCTGCTCGCCGTGGTCGTCGTCGGGGACCCCGATCACCGCGACGTTCACCACTTGCGGGTGGGTCGCGAGCACGGCCTCACTCTCGGCGGGATAGATGTTCACGCCGCCGGCGATGATCATGTCGGTGATCCGGTCGGACAGGAACAGCACACCTTCGTCGTCGAGATAGCCGACGTCGCCGGTGAAGTAGAAGCCGTCCGCGTCGAGCTTGTCGTCACCGAGCGGACCGCGGCCGATATAGCCACTGATGACGGCGGGGGTCTTCGCTGTGATCTCCCCCGGTGTCCCGGTGGGAACGGGGCGTCGGGCCTCGTCGACGATGCGCACCTGGACCTGCCGGAACGGGATGCCGGTCGCGGCGGGTTTGCGCCGCAACAGTTCCGGGGTCGCGCCGGCGATCATGCCCGCCTCGGTCGCTCCGTAGATCTCGTGGACAACGTCGCCGAACACCTCGAGGGCCTGCTGCTTGAGCTGCGCGCTGAACGGCGCCGCGCCGCCGAGCAGGAACCGCAGCGTCGAAATGTCGTGGCGAGCGCGGACCTCGGTGGGCAGCTTGATGATGCGGTGCACCATGGTCGGTACCGAAATCCAATGGGTTACACCGTGTCCGGCGATCAGCGCCAGCACTTCCTCGGCGTCGAAGCGCCGCTGGAAGACAACGGTGCCGCCGGTGGCGAGGGTGAACTCGGTGTAGGACGGACCTGCGCCGTGATGCATGGGCAGGTTGATCAAGGCCTTGCTGCCCGGACCGCCGACGACGAGGTCGAACTGCACCGAGGTCCGGTAGTCCCGGAGCACAGCCTCGTCGACGTCGGTCTGGAAACTCGCCAGCGGTGCGCCTTTGGGCGCGCCGGTCGTGCCCGACGAGTAGATGATCAGCGGCGCCAGCGACGCCGCCACACGGTCGCGCTCGGTCCCCTCGGCGATGAGGTCGGCCAGCAACTCGGTGCCGTCGGCGGCGATGTCGACCGACACGATGACCTTCAGCTCCAGCGGCCCCCATGCCTCTACGACAGTCGAAGGTTCCGGGTCGTCGACGACCGCGGCCTTCACCTCGCAATCGGTGGCGATATACAGGGTTTCCGGCGGCGAGAGCCGGTAGTTCACCGCGACGATGACGGCTTTCAGCTTGGCCAGCGCCAGCGAGACGATCAGCCATTCCAGGCGCGTGTGCATCCGGACCGCGACGCGATCGCCCTCGCCCACGCCGCGCCGGGCCAGCGAGTCGGCGAGCCGGTCGGCGCTCGAGTTCCAGTCGCGCCAGGTCAGGGTGCGCTCGCCCTCGGTGGCGCAGACGGCATCGAGATTTGCCGGCGCGTACGCGGGCGACGGGGTCAGCGAGTGTGGGGACATGGTGGCTCCTCTTCGAGCGGATTCCAGCGGTAGAGCGAGGTCAGGACAGGCCGCCGCGGGCGCCACCGCTGACGGGGATGACCTGACCGGTCACGAAATCGGACAGCGGGGAGGCGAGCCAGAAGATGGCGTCGGCGGCCTCGCGGATGGTTCCGGTGCGGCCCAGCGCCGCGCCGAACATCGGGCGGGGCGCGAACATGTCGCGCTGCTCGCTCGGGTCGAAGCCCAGAGCTTCGAGCGTCTTGTCGGGGACGCCGAGCACCACTTCGCGCCCGTCGACGGTGATGGTCTGCTGGGCCGATTGCGGTGCGCCGAAACGGGTCTGGATCACGCCGAATGCGACGGCGTTGACGTTGACGTTGGCCGGGCCCCACTCTGTCGCGAGAGTCTTGGTCAGGCCGATCAAGCCCGCCTTCGCCGCGGCGTAGTTGGCGGCGCCGGCATTGCCGAAACTGGCGGCCAGGGAGGTGACGTTGACGATCTTGCGTTGCCGGATGATGCCGTCCTTGGCCTCCGCCCGACCGGCGTCGCGGAAGTAGGGCGCGGCGGCGCGGCAGATCCGGAACGGTGCCAGCAGGTGGATGTCGAGCATCGCCTGGAACTGTTCGTCGGTCATCCGGTGCACGGGCGCGTCCCAGAAGTAGCCCGCGCTGTTGACGATGATGTCGATGCCGTGCCCGGCCGCGGCCACGGACGCGATCAGCTTGTCCGGAACCGAGGGGTCGGTCAGATCACCGACGAACGGTACCGAGTCGTTGCCGATCTCGCCGGCGACCTCGTTGACGAGATCGGGGTCGAGGTCGGCGACGACGACACGGGCGCCGCTGGCGGCGAGCGCCTCGGCGGTCGCGCGGCCGATGCCGTTGCCCGCGCCGGTGACGATCGCGGTTCTGCCCGCGAGCAGCGCGCTGGTGAGGGTCGGGGTGGTCAGCATGTCAGCGGCCTTTCCATTGCGGCGCGCGCTTTTCGATGAACGCGCGGATTCCTTCTCGGGTGTCCTCGGACTGGATCACCGGGCCCGCGAAGGCCATCTGCTGCTGCCAGGCCTCTTCGTCGGACCACTCGAAGCTGTGCTGGACGATGGCTTTGCTCGCCACCACGGCCAGCGGTCCCGCCGCCACGATTTCCTCGGCCAGCTCCAGCGCGGCCGGGACGGCCTGGCCCACCGGCACGAGCCGGTTGACCAAGCCCATCCGGTGAAACTCGGCGGCGGATAACGGCTTTCCGGTCAGGGCCAATTCCATGGCGATGTTGGACGGGATCTTGCGCGGCAACCGGAAGAGCCCGCCGCCGATCGCGACCAGCGCCCTGGCTGCCTCGGGCAGACCCATCCGGGTCGCCTCGGTGGCGACGATCAGGTCGCACGCCAAGCACAGCTCGAAGCCGCCGGCGAGCGCGTCGCCTTCCACCGCGGCGATGAGCGGTTTGGTCGGCGGCTTCGACATCACGCCGAACCCGCCGCGGCGGACGGAGACCCCCATGTCGCCGACGGCGGCGGCCTTGAGGTCCTGTCCGGCCGAGAAGGTCGGCCCCGCGCCGGTGATGATCGCGACACGGAGCGTGTCGTCGGCCTCGTAGTCGTCGATGACGGCTTCCATAGCGCGCGCGGTCAGGCCGTCGAAGGCATTGCGGCGGTCGGCCCGGTTGATCGTGATCAGCAGGATCCGATCGTCGGATCGACGCTCGGTGCGGATGACGCTCTCGGAGTCGTCGGTCATATGTCGTTCCTTCGGTGGTCATTCCGGTCGCCGTAGTCGGCGTCATAGTCAGACCATAGATACTAGTTAACCAACAAGCAAGTATCTTCCGTGTCAAATGGTCAGCAAGTTAGCTGCTACGGTTTTTCCCATGACCGGAACTCAGGGGAAGACCAGCACGAAGCCGCCTGCGAACTCCGGAACGAAGGCGGCCGCGGCCCCCCGCCGCACCCAGCAGGAGCGGACCGCGCAGGCCGAACAGGCACTGCTCGACGCGGCGGCGGCGCTGTTCGCGAGGCGCGGAGTCGACCGGACCTCGCTCGCCGACGTCGGGCTCGCGGCGGGCTACAGCCGCGGCCTGGTCAACCATCACTTCGGCAGCAAAGCCGCGCTGATCGACCGGCTGGCCCACGACATCCAGGCCCGCTTCGTCGCCGGGATCGTCACCAAGATGACCGAATCAGGCGATGACGCGATCGACACGCTGGTGAGCCTGGTGCGCGACTACCTGTCGGCGCTGGTATCCCAGCCCGACGCGGGCCGGGCCTTCTTCGTCATGTGGTCTTCCGCGATCCCGGACGAGGCGGCCCTGCGGTCGGTCTTCGCCACCGACGACGCGCTGTTCCGGCTGGGCGTGGAGACCGTGGTGCGCGCCGGACAGGACGAGGCGACCGTGGACGGCGAGCTCGATCCTGCCGCGACCGCAGTGGCCCTCGTCGGCATGCTGCGCGGTGTGGGCGCGCAATACCTCATCGCGCCGGACGCCTTCGATCTGGCGGCGGCGATCGAGTCCGGCCAGCGCTTCGTCCGGCAGAGCCTGACGCCCACGAAGCGGAAGCCGTCCAGCGCGCAGTGAATCCGGCGCAGCGCGGCTACCTGCTTGACCAGCGCCGATCCATCCTTGCAGCAGCCACTCCCGACTCGCTACGCAGTCGACATGTCTGCGGAAGGCCGCCTGCCGTGCTCGGTTTCGCTATCGCGACGTGAGCTGGTCTTCCCGCGCATCCGAGCCGCATTGGACTCCTCGGCCGATCCGGTGGAACGCGTCGACCGCGCGATGGAAACCTTCCTCGACATCTGCACCGAACCCGCGTATCGCCACATCGTGCTGCTGCAGGGCCCTATCGCGCTGGGCTGGCGACGCTGGCGTGAAGTCGACCAGCGCCACCTCAGCGGGCTCGTCATCGACGGCGCCCAACACCTGCTCGATGCCGGCCACATCCAGCCGCACCCGCCCGAACTGCTCGCCAGCGCCTTCTACGGCGCCCTCACCGAAATGTCGCTCACCATCGCCGAATCCGCCGATCCGACCCTCGGCCGCGCTCGAGCGGCAGAGCTGGCCCGCGCCCTGCTCGGCGGGCTGATCACCGACACCGCACACACTGACACCAGCACGAAAACCAGACCATCGTAGCCGAGACCTCGTCCTCAGATCGGACCGAACAGCCCGGCGAGCCCGAGCACGAACAACACGGTTCCCAACACCATAGCGACGACGTGCGGAAACATGACGTGAGCAAAGAACCACGGCTGCCTCTGCCGCCATGAGGACGCGCGCTCCCACGGTTCCGGATCGGCAGGGTCGGCCTGGTGCCCGTCGGGTCGGACCGGGTTGTCGGCGACCCACCAACTCCAGTCGATGAGCGGTGAGGATGCACGTCTGCCGCTGGGCAACGCCACAGAGAACAGTGTGTGTGCAGTCATTTCGATGGCACGCATGCGGGGGTAGTAGTGCATCTGGTGAGCTTTGGTGAATGCCTCGAGCAGCCAGAACGCGACCCCGCTGGCGGCGGCGACGAGGAACAAGCCGTAGTGGTTCTGCTGAAATCCCAGGCCCAGGGTGGCCAGACTCAGCGTGACTCCCCAGCCCTTGATGGTGAGCAGTCGTTGATCGAACCCGTTCACGATGTTGTGCAGTTGTGCGTACTCGGCACGCAGGTCGTCGTGCAGGCGAGCCATGTCGCCAGAGTCCGCAGATTCAACCATGTCGCTTCCCCGTTCACCTGGCCGAGGCCGACACAACATCGGCCCAACTTGCGCTAAGGCGGCGGAAACGTCGTTATGCGTGTGCGCCAACAAGTCCCGCCTCGTCGAATCCACAGATCAGGATCAGCTAGGAGGGGTCATCGTTCCATCGCACGAGCGATCGGAACCGCGACGTCCGGGTCGGCGAGATAATCTTCGATGGCATGGGGTCCGGTCGGGTTGTGGGTTCGCTCATCCGCGAGTTGCCCGGCGAAGGACTCGTCGAATGCTCCCGCCAACGGGTGGACGAGGGCGACGATGTCCAGCACGTCATAGGCGTTCAACCACGCAGCTGCGCGGGTCGGGACTTGCGCTGGGATACCGGGGCGCCGTCCGGCGACCTTGCCCAGGAGGTTCTTCTGCACAATCGGGAACCCCAACGGACTGCCTGCGGTCACCAGCTGCCTGACCTTGTACGTCGCCGGGAGCCGGGTGAGCAGATCGTAGGCGACGATGCTGCCCAGACTGTGCCCCACGATCACGACATCACCGCCGGCTCCCACTTTCGCCCGCAGGTCCCGCTCGACGACGGCGAGGACCTGCTCTCGCATTTCCGTCATTTCCAGGTAGTAGGCGACGTCGTCGAGGAAGCGTTCGATGATCAGAGCGGGCGCGCCCGTCTTGCGGCTGAGGAATTGCAGAGCCCCACGTACCACCGGCAGCTTGAGCGCATCTCCGAACCCGAGCTCCTGCGCGACATCGTGTTCGGTGAGCCCGACCCCAGGATCGGTATAGCCGAGTTCCTTGACCGGGTCATAGTTGATCGCACCCGCGGCATCCAGAAGCAGAGCCACCTTCGTTTGCACCAGTTTCGCTTCGTCGGCTTCGGCAGCGGTGTCGAGCATTTCGAGCTCCGGCCGCCGGCCGCCACCGGCCTCGAAATCCTTGATGGCGTCAGCGAAGACATTGCCGTAGAACGGAAACACCACCTGCGATTCGTCGACAGGGCCACGTCCAGCCGTGATCAATCCCTTGGCCAGTCCCCCGACCCATTTCCGCTTCATACTCAGGACGTAGGCGGCGAGCCGGTCAGGATCGCGGGCGACCTCGTCGTCACTCTCCTGGCTACGACCATGGATGAACAGCAGCGTTGTCGACATGGACCTGCTCCTAGTCTTGTTGCAGAACCTTGGTGAGCAATGCGGCCTGGTCCGTCGACAGGTTCAGCGTTTCCAGGCGAGCGACGATGCTCGATACACGTATGCCCGCGTTGGCAATCCAGTGGCGCAGGTGATCGGGTGTCCGGCGTGTGACGAGGTTGCCGTTGATGTCGATCTGCCTGCCCTGAGAGTCCTGTGCCTGTTCGGCTCGATAGTGCAGCCCGACAAGCTCCCACTCGTCGTTGAACACCGGTGAACCCGACGACCCGGGCATCGTGTCGGTTTGATAGATCAGCCGCGTCGGGTCCACCTTCAGCAACAGGTTCTGCCGGAACGCCAGTTTGCGCGGATTCCCGCCCGGATGTTGGACGATGTTGAGAGGTTGGCCCTGGAGGATCTTCCCGATGGCCGGGTTCAATCGGATCCGGCCGAATCTGGACGCCGCCGCTTTTCCGTTGGGTAGTGCGGAGACTGCCACCAGCGCGAAGTCGAGTTCCCGGTCTCCGGTGACGAAGAACCGGTCCGGGTCCAACGTCAAGCTCACCGAGGAGCGGATCTGACCTGCTTCGTTTTCCTCGAATCGGAAGACCACTCGGACCCGAGGATCTTGTGCCGATTCCAACGTCGGGAACACGTGCCAGTTGGTGAGCAGCAGCTCGTCCGACACCAGGAAGCCGGTCGCCGGTCCGCGGGGTGTCTTGATCAGCGCGACCGAATCCGCGGCCGCGGCTGCCCGCTTGAGCCACAATCCGGGCACCATGTCGTCATCGCCCATCGCCTGCTCGAGCTCGCCGTCGATCACCACATGATCGGCGTTGTCCGGGATGGCGATGCCGCGAAGATTCGCTGCCGCCATCTTGCGGCCGACCGGCTCTGACCGCCATGCCTGGGCGGGGTCGGCCAGCACCGAGGCAATGTGTTCGACGTTGTCCGGAGTCACGATCGGCCCGCCGCCTGTCGGTAGCAGTGGGTCGACCCGTTCGATCGAGCTGATGTCGCCAGACGCGCGGCGTCCATCGTCCATATCGCACCGCCCCGTACCTCGTTCAGCCACGGAAACCACAACGATATTGCACTCTATGCCCCGCAGGACCACGGTCCTGCACACCGCTACGCAATCGTGACGGCTGGAACCTCAGGACCCGACAGCCCCGCCGCAGGCGACAGGTCGCGAAGGATTGAGGTAGTGCCTTACTCGTGTCCCGCCCAGCTGAGAGCGGGAGGGTGATCGTTGTTCCGTTTGCGGACCGGGATGCCGTAACAGGTCGCCACGCGTCAGCGGTCAAGAGCCGTCGCGGATCTGGGACGGCGCGGGCCGGATCGACCCGCTACAGGCCCTCGGCGGACGCAATCGCCACCATCAACGGTTGACCGGGTCCGGTGAGTGGACAAAGGATTCCCCGAGAAAGGAAAACTGCGATGGGTGAAGTACTTGTTGCCGAAACTGCCTCTGGTGTCACGCCGTCGATCACCGGCACCGGCAACGGCGGATTCGTGGTGGTGTGGAGCGATTCCACCCTTGTCAATATCAAGGCACGCATCCTGACCGCCGACGGCCAACCCGCGACCGACGAGTTCCAGGTCAATCAGACCCATGGTTCAGTTCATCCTGTTGCTGCCATGGCTGCAGGTGGCTTCGTCATCGCGTGGATGACCAAGGAACCAAATCCGCGGCTACTGCTGCAGCAGTTCAGCAACGATGGCAGCCAGATCGGCCAGGAGCGCCTGGTCAGCAGCACCACTGTCAACGCAGATCACCGTCCGGTGATCGCTCGACTGCCGGACCGGACCGTAGTCGTGGCATGGGTCAGCTCCCGCCTCGATGAAGGCGTCCGGGCAGCGTTCTTCTCACCTGATCTTCAATTGCGTGGCGAAGTCAGAGTTGACGAGGGACATCCGGTCAACACCGGCCCGCTGGCCGCGGCGAGCTTGCAGAACAACAGCTTTGCGATTGCATGGCGCGGCGGCGATAGCGACGCAACGATCCGGACGCGGTTGCGAATCTTCGCCCCGAACGGACACAAACCCGGGACAGAGAAGGCGCCGAACATTCGCAATGGCGGACAGATGTCCATGACTTTCCTCGACCCGCTACCGGGCAGCGAGTCCGGCCATTTCGTCCTCGCGCACACCGTCCCCGGCGAAGGAGAACAGGAAACTCTGGTGGCCACCGTGTTCAACCCAGCCGGAGATATCCTTCGTACCTTCAACGTCACCCACCGAGACGGAAACGGGGTAGCCGGCCAACCGGCAGCGGTAGCAACGAATGGCCAAGGGTTCCGCGTCGCTTGGTCTGAGCGCTTCCTGCCCGAGATCGGCGACCAGACGGGCAACAACATCAAAGTCCGGATATTCGGAGACGAAGGCGCGCTCGACACCGCAGCCGACCTCGCCGCCTCCACCGGCGACCAAACGTCCCCCTGCATCGTGAAAATTCTCGTCCCCGATACAGGCTTTCGTACCGGCATTGCGTGGCTCGACGACGCAGGGACCCTGGGCGCCAACCGGAGGTTGATGGCAACCACACTGTAGGGCCCGTTCGAGCGATCTGGGCGTGTAACTGTTCCTATTTGACTGGAGGGCATAGCCGTATCGCGAACCTGCAGTATTCGGTGGCTCGCCGGTTGCGTCAGCCATCACAATCCAGTCTTCCAGCAAAGCCACGAACGGCAGACCGGCCACACACGGTGAGCACAGGTCATCGCTGCCCCACCTACAAGGTTGCCGGCGTCGTCGGGGTACGCGGCGAAGGGCCGACGAGTGGAGAGCGGACCGCCACCGAGGCCAAGTACCCGCACCCGAATCTTTCTGCGCTGTATAGGTTTCGGACTAGGTTGGCGGGCGACAGGGTCCAGCGGCCGTGCCCAGGTTGGGGAGGGCCGGCGGGATGGAACCGGTGACGTTGATCGTGGCGGCATCGCAGCGGGCGCCACAGCAAGCTTGGGTGACACAGCCAAACAGGTGGTCGCCGACGCCTACAGTGCGCTGAAAGGACTGATAAGCCGCCGATACAGGTGATCGATGCCGTTGTCGTCCTCACGTTGCGCTCGACCTGATCGACCGATGCGCGGGCACTTGGACGATGGCTGCGACCCCGGTCCTGTTCGACCTGAACTTGCGAGCCGACGACCAGCTCCTGACCAGATAGCCCAAGGTCCTGCAACACCAGGGTCTGGCCATAGCAAATCGGCATAGTCATGCCGTAGCACAAGCCGACAGCATGCGCCATGGGAGAAGGCCAGAACGACGTCCTCGGTGCCGAGATCGACGTCCTCGTATGTGCAGCCACCACCGATCGCTTGCGCCGCGGCATATGAGGCCTGCACCGGGTCTGCCCGATCCAGACCACTGGCCGGACCCGACCGCGACAAACTCACTCGGATCAACATGCCTCGTCAGCGCATGCGCTGGTAGCGGCGATAAACGGCGCGGACGCTCAGGAGGTCCTTGGGGACAACCGAGCTCGGCGACCCCACATCCGCGACCAAGATCACAACGTCCGTCACACGCTGTCGAAACCCTCGCGGGAGCCTCGCGAGCCGAGGTCGCCCGCCGACTAGTTCGAAATCGCCCCTCCGCGAACATTTGCTCCGCCTTGACTCATCGCGATCTTGCGACAAAACGGCAGGTCACCTAGGCGATTTGGTTTCCGCCACCGCGTCGGATAATCTTTTGGCACACCAGCAAGTCCGGGTGGCGGAATGGCAGACGCGCTAGCTTGAGGTGCTAGTGCCCGTATTAGGGCGTGGGGGTTCAAGTCCCCCTCCGGACACAAAAGAAGGCCCCGATCAGATGATCGGGGCCTTCTTCGTATCCACACAACATCCGCCCTCGCGCAACGCCGACGACCGCGGGGACAAAGCTCCCGCTCTTGCCGGGGGTCGGCGATCGGCCGTGCGGCAGGAGAGGGTGCACGGGACGAGCTGCGCGGGTCGAGGCTTCTCGGTTATACCCACGCATGGACGGGCCGCCCCGACCACACCCTCTGTACGGCCCTCCCCCGCTAGGCAGCGCGGGCGGGCTCCTCAACCTTGGCGGACTCCGCCGCCGTATTTGCCGCAGGCCGCCGCCCGGTGAGGAGGAAGAGGGCAACCAAAGCGACGGCGAGCCAGACGTAGGTGTCGCCGACGAGGTGTTGCCACCAGGCCCAGGAGGTTTCTCGGTGTTCGCCGTCGGGGAGGAAGCTGTGGGGGGCTATGACGAAGACGGCGGCTACTGCGACTGCCGTGGCGTACCAGCCGCGGGCGCTGCTCGCGGGGAGGGTGCGGGCGTGGCAGACGATGGCGAGGAGGGCGGGGGCGATCCAGACCCAGTGGTGGGACCACGAGATGGGTGAGAGCAGGAGGGTGAAGACCGCGTTGAGGGCCAGGGCGATCGCGGGGGCGTCGGCGGCCTTGCGCATGGCGGCGACGACGAGGACGAGCAGGAGGGCGCCGAAGACGAGCCAGAGGGCGTCGAACGGGAGTCCGGTGACGTGCAGGCGGGCCAGGACGGCCTGGATGGACTGGTTGGTGTGGAAGGCCGAGCCGCTCAGGCCGGAGACGTTGCCGAGGCCGCCGAACCAGTAGCGGGTGGATTCGCCGGGGAGCAGCGCGAAGGAGGCGATCGTGGCGATCGCGCCGGTGGCGGCTGCGGTGGCGGCGGCCTTGTAGTCCTTGCGGACCAGGAAGAACAGGACGAACGCGGCGGGGGTCAGCTTGATCGCGGCAGCGAGGCCGATGAGCATGCCGCGCGGGTAGCGGGTCTTGGGGAGCAGGCAGTCGGTGGCGACGAGCACCATCAGCAGCAGGTTGACCTGGCCGAAGTCGATGGTCGATCGCACCGGTTCCAGCAGCATGGCCGCGGGCAGCGCGCACGCGGTCAGCAGCAGCGCGGCCTGGCGGCTCTCGCGGTGGTAGCGCCGGGCGACGAGGAACAGGGTCCAGCCGAGCGCGGCGATCGACGCCACGACATAGAGGACTTTCGCCGCACTCCAGGACAGCAGCGCGAACGGCGCGAGCGCGATCGCGGCGAACGGCGGATAGATGAACGGCAGGCCGATCCCGGCGGAGGTCTTGGGCAGCTGGCCGTACATGTCGGCGCCGTCGCGCATGGCCTCGATGCCGAGGCGATACACCTGCAGGTCGATGAAACCGCCGGAATATTGCTCGAACGGCCAGAGCGGGATGCGCACGCACGCGATCGATACAACCGTGAGCAACACCGGCACCAGCCACCATGCTCGATTGATCGGGCGTGGGGAACACTGCTGCACAGGGTGGGTGGTGTCACTACTCATCCGCGGCGACTATACCGACTCGCGTGCTATACCGCGTCATCGCCCGGCGGCGGCGGTGACGTGCGCAATAGCCAGCCGGATGCCCGATCCGGCGTGGTCGCGAGGTTGCCGGGGCCGACCGTGGGGTCTGCGGGATGCGGGTCAGTCGCCGCGGTTGTAGCGGATGAGAAAGGACGCCATCGCCTCGACATCGGCGTCGGTCCAGTCGGCGAATCGGGCGGTGAAGGCCTCCCGGCGGCGGCGCTCCGCCTCCTTGGCGACCGACCTCCCCTGCGCGGTGGCGCGCAGGATGTGGTTGCGCCGGTTGCCGGGGTCGACCTCGCGTTCGAGGTAGCCGAGCTTCTCCAGGGCACCGACCTGCCTGCTGACCGTCGACTTGTCGAGCAGGAACTGTTCGGCCAGGTCGGTGGCCTGACATCCGCCGCGCTCCAGGATCAGGTCGAGGATGCTGTAGGCGACCAGGCTCAGCTCGGGGTGCAGTTCGGCGGCGCGGCCGCGGGCGCGCCGGGCGAAGGCGGTGAGCTCCCGCTGGATGGCGTCGACGGCGTCGGCTCTTGTGTCTCGCGCGTTCATAGTTGTACGATACAACAATATATAGTTGCATTTACCAACCGTTTGGAGATTCTCCTCGATGACTCGCACCCAGCTCCGGCACGTCGCCGGACATCTGCTGACTCCGTTGCTGATGTGCCTCGGCATGGCCTTCGCGTATCTCGGCGCGTTCCACCAGCCGACGCCGAACCATCTCGAGCTGGCCGTCGTCGGCGATTCCCCGGAGTCGATGGTGCTGGCGCAGACGATGAAGGACAAAGCCGGTGACGGCGTCGACATCATCACGGTGCCCACCCGCCACGCGGCGATCGACGCGCTGGACAACCGTGACCTCGTCGCCGCGTACGTGCCCGACGCGCAGCGTCCCGAACTGCTCGTCGCCACGGCGGGCTCCGACACCACCGCCATGGCGGCCGAGGTGGTCTTCCGGCAGGTGTCCGATCATCAGGGCGTGCCGCTGGTCGTCACCGATGTGACCACGAAGGCCGGCGGGGATCCGACCGGGCAGGGGTTGTTCTTCCTGCTGGTCGCGTTGAGCGTCGGCGCCTACGGCAGTGTCGCGGTGATCGGCGCCGCGGGCACGACATTGCGGATGCGGGTGCGCGCGGCGGTCGGCGTGGTCACCGCGCTGGTGGTGAGCCTCATCGGCATCCTCGTCGCCGGACCGGTGTTCGGTGTGATCGACCACGACTACGCCGCCGTGTTCGGTATCGCGTGGCTCTACAGCGCGGGCATCATCCTGATCGGCATCGGGTTGCACACCTTCCTGAAGCGCTGGACCACGCTCGCGCTCATCACGCTGTTCGTGATGCTGAACTTCACCACCTCGGGTGGTGTCTACGGGCCGCAGCTGCAGAACGGGTTCTTCGGTGCGCTGCACTCGTTCTGGAACGGCGCCGACTTCGTGGAGGGGTTGCGCAGCCTGCTCTACTTCGACACTGCCGCCGGGTTCGGGGCGCGCCTGCTCGGGCTCTTCGCGTGGCTCGCGGTCGGTGTGGTGCTGATCGTGGTCGCCGGACAACACGAGGCGCGCTACGCGCCCGAACCGGTCGCGCCCGCCGCGGTCGAGGAGGAGATCGGCGAAGCGGTCGCCGTCTAGCCCACTGGCCGACGATGTGCCGGCCACGTCCCGGCGAATCCCGTTGCCGACCATCCGGATCCGCGATCCGGGCCAAGGTCGGCCGGTTCGCCGGAGCGTTGCGCGGAAAGGGGTCGCGGTATCGCGTAGACACGAGTACGGTGTAGCGCGCAACCGCGGCCAGCGCCAGACGCCGCATTGGGGGTCGAACGCGGAAAGGGTGGGCCTGCACCGATGAATGATCCCGGCGCGCAACCTGCTGGCGATCCGATCCCGCTCGAACAGCGCTATACCAGCGCCGACCCGATCGACTGGTGTGGCGCCGCCGTGTATCCGATGTACGCCGAGGCACTACCCGAGGGCACGACCATGGTGCGATTGCGTGCGGTGTCGGTGATGCCGCCCGCCGAGGTCTCCGGTCTCGGTCTCGGTCTCACCGTGCAGGAGGCGCATGTCCGCCTCGGCGGGAAATCGTTGCAAGGCGTCGACATCTGGTACGACGCCCTCGCCGCCGGGGTCGACATCCCGGTGACCGCGGACGGGCCCGAGGCACTGTTCACCCTCACCCCGGTCTGGGTGGCCGAGTCCGGGACACAACAGTCCTGGACCGGTAACTACGGAATGGTCGTCGACCTGCTGCCCGGCCGCGCGGCGACGCTGTGGTGCAGTACCGGGCCAGGCACACCGGATTTCAACGAGCTCGTCGTGGAACTGACCACGGTTCCGGCGCCGGATCCCGCGCCGTTCGTGCCGCCACCGGTGTCGACCGCGGCCCCGTCGATCCAGGCCGCCACGCCGCATACCCCTTTCGCGCCGGTGACGATGCCGCCCACGCCGGCGATCACGGCCGCCATGCTCGCCGGTTTCCCGGTTTCGAC
Source organism: Nocardia sp. NPDC055053 (assembly GCF_053608285.1). Lineage (NCBI taxonomy): Bacteria > Bacillati > Actinomycetota > Actinomycetes > Mycobacteriales > Nocardiaceae > Nocardia > Nocardia sp. NPDC055053. Next base: position 23,631 of record NZ_JBSGVD010000033.1, read on the forward strand.
CGCCATGTCCGCTGGTCCGCCGGATGCGGCCGCGACGCCACACACCCCCTTCGCGCCGGTCACGATGCCGCCCACGCCGGCGATCACGGCCGCCATGCTCGCCGGTGCCGCGGTTTCGGCCGCCATGTCTGCGAGTTCGCCGGAATCGGCCGCCACGCCAGCTGGTCCGCCGGATTCGGCCTTCAGACCGCCGACAGCCCCGGCCCCAGACACCATGGCGCCCGTTGCTTCGCTTCAGATCCCGGTGCCGTCTGCTCCCCCGGCCCCAGCCGCCGCTGCTCCGGTTCAAACCCCGATGCCGCCTGCTCCCCCGGCCCCAGCCGCCGCTGCTCCGGTTCAAACCCCGATGCCGCCTGCTCCCCCGGCCCCAGCCGCCGTTGCTCCGGTTCAGACCCCGGTGCCGCCTGTTCCCCCGGAACCTGCCGCCATGCAGCCAGTTCCACCGACACCCGACGTGCCGCCCCCGACCTCGGCACCAGCCATCATGCAGGGACGTCCCTCGGCGCCGGTAGTCATGCCACCTGCGCCCAGCGCACCGACCGTCCTGCCGTCCGATCCCCCGATGCCTGTCCCGCCCGAGTTCCGGACAGGGAGCCACGCACCGCCGGCTCCCCCACCCATCGCACCCGATCCTCCTGTCGATACCGCGCCCGGCATCGCACCGCCGACCCTGCGCGCGCCGCAGGCGTCCGGCGGGCAGGGATTCGGGCGTGCGCTCTACGACCTGGGGACCGCGATGAACGAACGCGGTGAACACGATTCGGCGCGCGCCCTGCTGACCCAGGCCGCCGAGGCGGGACACAGCGGCGCCGCCTACGATCTCGGCGTGCTGCTGTTGCGCGCGGGTGACCGCGCTGGGGCCGAACACTGGTGGAAGGCCGCGGCCCACGATGATCCGCGGGCCGCGGCCTCCCTCACCGAACTTCCGCGCTAGCGCGCCTGATCCGCCAGCGCCGCCACCGCTTCCGGCGCCGCACGCACCGGGGTGACCTCACGGGCCGCGATGTGCGCCGGCCTGCGCCGGGGCGCCGCGTATGGCTCGGCCAGCGCGTTCTCCACGCTGTTGAACACCAGGAAGATGTTCGACCGCGGGAACGGCGTGATGTTGTTCGACGAACCGTGCATCATGTTCGAGTCGAACAGCAGCGCCGAACCTGCTCGCCCGGTGAACTGGGTGATGCCGAAGCGAGCGGCGAGGAAGGTGATGTCGTCGTTCGTCGGCACCCCGATCCGCTGCTCCTGCAACGACTCCCGATAGTGGCCGTCGGGTGTCTCACCCAGGCACGGCACGAAGGTGCGGTGCGAGCCTGGCATCAGCATGAGACTGCCGTTGAACGGGAAGTTGTCGGTCAGCGCGATCGACAGACTCACCGCCCGTGGCGCGGGCATGCCGTCCTCGGCGTGCCAGGTCTCGAAATCCGAGTGCCAGCCGAATCCGCTCCCACCGAAGCCGGGCATGTAGTTCACCCGGCTCTGGTGCAGGTACACCGCCGAACCGAGGATCTGCTCGGCGAGGCCGACGATCCGCGATTCGGTCAGCAGCTCCGCGATCGGCTTGCTGAGCTGGTGCACCTGGAACACCGAACGCACCTGCCCGGCCACCGGTTCCACCACGACCCGCTCGTCGCCGTAGAGCACGGGATCGGCGGCGAGATGACCGACCTCCGCACCGAACGCCGCCACCTCGTCGGGGCTGAGCAGGTCGGGGATCACCGCGAAGCCGTTGGCGTCGAACCCCGTCAGCTCGGGCGAGGTGATCCGGCCCCACACGGTGGGGTCGGTGCGCTCGAGATGTGGCGCCGGCTCGGTCAGCCGGGTCGGGTAGCGGTCGGACCGATCAGACACTTGCTGCCTCCTCCTCGACGACGAGCGGATACACCCCGTTCTCATCGTGTATTTCGCGGCCGGTGACCGGCGGATTGAACACACACAGCATCCGCAACCGGGTGCGCGCGTTCACCTGATGACGTTCGTGACCGTCGAGCAGGTACATCGAGCCGGGGCCGAGCTGGTGGACGGTCTGGTTGTCGAGATCGAGCAGACTGCCCTCGCCCTCGATCAGCCAGACCGCTTCGACATGGTTCTGGTAGTGGAACTCGTGGACGGTCCCGGCCTCGATCGTGGTCTCGTGGAAGGAGAACCCGACCCGGTCGCCCGCGAGCACGATGCGCTTGCTGCGCCAGCCGGGGCCTGCCACATCACGGTCGGTGCCGGTGATCTCGGCGGTGGTGCGCACGATCATGCGGCACCTCCACAGACGGCGTCGATCGAGGCCGACAGCACGGACAGGCCGCGGTCCAGCTCGTCGCTGCCGAGTGTCAACGGCGGCAGCAGCTTCACCACCTCGTCCATCGATCCCGAGGTCTCCACCAGCAGGCCCTGTTCGAACGCGGTGCGGCACACCTTGCCCGCCTGCGACGGGTCGTCGAAGACGATGCCGTGCACCATGCCGCGGCCGCGGGTGCTCACGCCCTCGTAGCGATCGGCGACCGTGGACAGCTTCCTGCCGATGTATTCGCCGTTGGCGGCGGTGTGCTGGGCGAGGCGGTCGTCGGACCAGTACTCGCGCAGGGCGGCCGTCGCGGTGACGAAGGCGGGGTTGTTGCCGCGGAAGGTGCCGTTGTGCTCACCCGGTGCCCACTGATCGTGCTCGGGCTTGAGCAGTACCAGCGCCATCGGCAGGCCGTAGCCGCCGATCGACTTGGACAGGGTGACGATGTCGGGGGTGATGCCGGCGATCTCGAAGGAGAAGAACGGGCCGGTGCGGCCGCAGCCCATCTGGACGTCGTCGACGATGAGCAGGATGTCGCGCGAGGCGCAGAGTCCGGCCAGGTGACGCAGCCATTCCGCGCGGGCCAGGTTGACGCCGCCCTCGCCCTGCACGGTCTCCACGATCACCGCGGCGGGGCGGTCGAAACCGGAGGAGCTGTCGTCGAGGACGCGCTGCATCCAGCCGAAGTCCTCGATGGTGTTGTCGAAGTAGCCGTCGTACGGCATCGGGGTGGCGTGCTCGAGCGGCACACCGGCGCCTGCCCGCTTGGCGGCGTTGCCGGTCACCGACAGCGCGCCGAGGGTCATGCCGTGGAAGGCGTTGGTGAAGCTGAGCACCGTCTTGCGGCCGGTGACCTTGCGGGCCAGCTTGAGCGCGGCCTCGACGGCGTTGGCGCCGGTGGGGCCGGGGAACTGCACCTTGTAGTCGAGGCCACGCGGCGACAGCAGCGTGTCGCGAATGGTCTCCAGCAGTTCACGTTTGGCGACGGTCGACATGTCGAGGCCGTGGGTGATGCCGTTGCCGGCCACATAGTCCAGCAGCGCCCGCTTGAGCACCGGGTTGTTGTGGCCGTAGTTCAGCGCGCCGGCGCCGGCGAAGAAGTCGAGGTATTCGCGACCCTCCTCGTCGCGCAGCCAGGCGCCCTCGGCGGTGGCGAAGACGGCGGGCCAGTCACGGCAGTATCCCCGCACATTCGATTCCATCGCCTCGAAAATGCTGGTATCGGTGGTCGTGATCATCGTCGTTCCTCCTGGCGCTGAGCGGGTGCGATGACATACAGCAGCTCGGCCTCGTGTGAATCGGGGAAATCGTGCGTTTCGAACAAAGAGTCGGTGCGCAAACCCGCACCGCGCTCTCGGGCCACCGCGGCGAACAGCGCCTGGGAGGCGGTGTTGCCGGGTGAGATCGTGGTTTCCAGCGTGGTGATACCCGCGGGTGCCACGGAATCCAGCAGCGCGTGCAGGATCGTGGCGGCCAGGCCGCGGCCGCGGAACTCGGCGTCGACGGCGATCTGCCAGACGAACACGGTGTCCGGCGCTTCCGGGCGGACGTAGCCGATGACGAATCCCACGGCGCGACCGTCGCATTCGGCGACGATCGACGTCGCGGCGAAATCACGACACCACAGCAGGTAGGCGTAACTGGAGTTGACGTCGAGCACCTGCGAGTCGCGGGCGATCCGCCACAGCTGGGCTCCGTCACCCAGTCGTGGGGGTCGCAGTGTCGGTTCCGCACCGAGAACCGCAGGGGCGGTAGCGGATTCGCTGGACATGGTGGACGAAGGCATACATCCACAGTGTCGAACCGACTTTGCGGTCTTTGTGTCGAGCTCTTTGCAGTTGTATGACGAGTCTTTTACTGCGATTGCGGATCGAGCCGATAGCCGAGTCCACGCACGGTGACGACGATGCGCGGGTCGGACGGGTCGCGTTCGATCTTGGTGCGCAGCCTGCGCACGTGGACGTCGACGATCCGCTCGTCACCGAAAAAGCCCTGGTCCCAGACTCTTTCGAGCAGCACGGCGCGACTGAGCACGCGACCGGGGGTCTCGGCGAGTTCGCACAGCAACCGGAATTCGGTGACGGTGAGGTGGATCTCCTCGGCCCCGCGGCGGACGGCGCCCGCGTCGGCGGCCAGGATCAGTGGCGCGTCCGGATGCGCGTCGAGGACGGCTTCCGGGGTGGTGTCGCGATCGGCGGTGATCCGGGCACGGCGGCGCAACGCGCGCATCCGTGCGGTGATCTCCTTGATCTCGAACGGCTTGCTGACGAAGTCGTCGGCACCCGCTTCCAGGGCCGCGACGACATCGTGGGTGTCGTACCTGGTGCTGATCACGATGATCGGCACGTCGTGGTCGCGGCGGATCTCCCTGATGCAGTCGAAGCCGTCGGTCTCGCCCCGCATCAGGTCCACGATCATCAGATCGGGCGGGCCGTCGATCCGCAGCCGGTCGAGGGCGTCCTCGGGGACACCGGCCTCGGCGACGGCATAGCCTTCATCTTCCATCGCGCGACGTAGGTCACCGCGCATCTGGACGTCGTCGTCCACGATCATCAAGTTCGCGCTCATGCCCGCACCTCGCTGTGGCTAGGTTCAGGCATGACCGCCGAGGCGGCTGTGTTGTTCCGCCGCTCGTTGCGCTCGCTCATGTGCACATCCTTTGCTGACACGCCGGGACGTGCGCCGGATAACTGGGGAGTTCGCGCCCCCAGACCGACACGACATCCCGTCTTCGAGCTTGTTACCGATCCGTTATGTACCCAGGCTTGGGGCAGCGTAAACCCGCCGTAACAATTCGCCCGGTCAGCGGCCGATCCGAAGCACGGTCGGCGGTGGCATAGTCGAGTGGTGACACCGACCTATGACGACATCGAAGCGGCCGCCGCGCGGATCGACGGGCTGGTCCGCCCGGTCACCGTCGCACCGGCCGCTCCCGGCACCGATCCGCTGTGGTTCGCGCTGGAGTTCCTGCAGTTCACGGGCACGTTCAAAGCGCGCGGCGCGCAGAATTTCGTGCGGGCGCACGCGGCGGCGGGGACGCTGCCCGCGGCCGGTGTGACGATCGCCTCAGGCGGCAACGCGGGGCTGGCGTGCGCGTGGGCCGCGCGCGAGGCCGGGGTGCCCGCGACGGTGTTCCTGCCCGACACCGCTCCCCCGGTCAAGATCCATCGATTGCGTGACTACGGCGCCGAGGTGCGACTGATCGGTCCGGAGTACAAGCAGGCGCTGGCGGCATGCCAGGAGTTCGCCGCCACCAGCGGGGCGCTCTCCTCGCACGCCTTCGACCATCCGCTGATCGCCGCTGGCGCGGGCACGCTCATGCGCGAGATCCACGCGCGGGTGCCCGATCTCGACACGGTGCTGGTCGCGGTCGGCGGTGGCGGCCTGTTCACCGGAACGGCGATCGCCGCCCAGCATGCGGGGATACGCACGGTGGCGGTCGAGCCCGAGAACTGCCGCTCGCTCAATGCGGCACTCGAGGCGGGCAGGCCGGTGGACGTCACGGTCGACTCGATCGCGGCCGATTCCCTCGGCGCGCCGCATGTTTCGGCGATGGCGCTGGCCGCCGCACAGCACGAGAGCGTGCGCTCGGTGCTGGTCGGGGACGACCTGATCCGCCGTGCCCGCAGGCAGCTCTGGGACGAGCATCGCCTCGCGGTCGAGAACGGTGCGGCCACCGCGATGGCGGCCCTGCTCGACACCGGGTCGGGCGCCGCCTATCGGCCCGAACCTGGCGAACGGGTCTGCGTCATCCTGTGCGGAGCCAATACCGACCCCTCCGACCTGGTCCACTAGGCGGCGCAGCGCGGTCTCGTGGCGCGGTGGTCGGGTCCTGGATCGGTCGATGCGGGGCTCGACCTGTCAGCGGACCAGTTCGTTCTTGGTGGCGTAGTTGGTCATCGCCGCGTTGAGGCCGCGCATGGCCAGCGTGTAGCCGAAGGGGAAGTAGCGCTGGCCCCAGTGGGCGAGGTGGATGTCGCGGGAGGTGTAGACCCAGTAGCGGTTGCGTTCGACGCCCTTGACGACGGCGGCGGCGGCCTGCTCGGGGGTGACGGCGTGGCGCAGGAACAGGCTCATCGCCTTCTGCAGGGCGGCGCTGTCGCGGTCGACGCCCGCGATATCGAGGCTGTCGACCATCGGGGTCGCCATGGCGCCGGGGCAGACCAGGCTGACGCCGATCTTGTGGCGGCGCAGATCGAATCGCAGGACCTCCGAGACGCCACGCAGACCGAACTTGGTGGCGCTGTAGGGCGCGTGCCAGGGCAGACCGAACAGGCCGGCCGCGGAGGACACGTTCACCAGATGGCCGCCGCGCTTGGCGGCGATCATCGGCGGGACGAACTCCTCGATGACGTGGATCGGGCCCATCAGGTTGATGTCGACGGTGCGGCGCCACTGCTGGTGGGTGAGCTTGTCGACGGTGCCCCAGGTGGCGATGCCCGCGACATTCATGACGATGTCGATGTGGCGCACGGCTTCGAAGGTGTGCGCGGCCAGGCCGACGACGGCGGAATGGTCGCTGACGTCGGCGGCGTGGGCCAGATGCACCGTCGCGCCCGCCGTGCGCAGTTCGGCGGCGGTCTTGTCGAGCGCGTCCGCCGTGATATCGGTGAGCACGAGGGCAGCGCCCTTGGCGGCGGCCGCGAACGCGGTGGCGCGACCGAGACCGCTGGCGGCGCCCGTGATCAGGCAGGTCTTCCCGTCGAACTTCGTCATGGTCCCGACCCTACGGTTTGGTGAACAGATACGTCTATGGCCCGGTGCCGATCGCGATGGTGGTCCAGCCGCCGACATGGATCCGGCTGCCGTCGCGCAGCGCGACCGCGACCTGGGGTGCGATCGGCGCGTCGGCGCCGTCCAGGCTGGTCCCGTTGGTGGAGCCGAGGTCGGTGATGGAGAGCCCGCCGCCCGGATCCACCTGGATCATCGCATGCGCGCGCGACACCCCGATGTCGACCGGCGCGATGCCGAGGTCGATCTCGGGCACGATGCCCTGCGATGCCGACCGTTTCCCGATCAGGAACTGGTTGCCGTGCAGGATGATCCGGCGTTCGGGATAGAAGTCGGGGAAATCGACGCGCTCGGCATCGGGGCCCTTACGCGCACGGACCCGGACGTAGAAGTCGCGGTCGGCGAAGACTCGCGCGACCCAGACCGGTGCCGCGCTGCCGGTCGGGTGGACCTCGTCCGGGCCGGGAGTGCGGAGAACGGTCGGGTCCGCACCGCGGTGTTCGACGGGCGCTGCCTGCGGGGGTACGGGCAGCGCCGAATCGTGTCCGCAGACCTCGCAGAATCTGCCGCTGGTCGGCGTGGCGCAGGACGGGCACAGCCGCAGTCGGGCCTGATCCGGCGCCGGAGCGCCGTCCAGGGCGGACCCGCACACATCGCAGTAGTCGGTCGCCTGCGACAGATGTCCGTCCGCGCAGACCGGCATGTCAGGAACCCTCCGGCCGGACCCGCGCCGTCTTGGTCGAGCGGATGTCGAGTGCGAGTTCATCGGCGGCGGCGACCTCGCCGCGCAGCTTGACCGTGCCGTCGCGGTCGTCGACCTCCACCACGCCGCGCAGCAGCTTGGCGGTGGATTCGTGGCCGGACGCGGCCGCCAGTTCCACCGCGCGCCGCAGCTTGGCGGTGGCGGTGGTCAGGTCGCCGCTGCGGCGGGCCGCCAGACCCTCCTGCACGGCCTGGGCCAGTTCGACCTGCCCGGTGTAGTGGGCGACGCGGGTGCTGATCCGGGTGGACAGCGTGGTGTCGGTGGTCCACACCGCGCGCACGAGACCCTGGCCGAGGATGTCGTCGCCTGCCAGCACGCTGAGCCGGGCGGCCAGCTTCTCGCGGCCTGGCGCGGCCGGTTCCAGTTCGATCTGCACGTGGTATTCACGTTCCTCGGCCGCCCAGGACGAGAGCGGGTACTCCCCCACCTGCGGGCCGGTGTCGGCGCGGCGGGCGGTGAGGTCTTCCAGGACCGGCGAGACCTGCTTGACCATCCTGACCCGCGCGCCCGCCGGGGTCCACACCTTCAAGGTCAGCTCGGGGATCACGCGGGCGACCGAGGAGCGCATCATCTTCGCGAAGTCGGCGGCCAGGTCCTTGGGGTCGGCAACCATGTCGGCGTCGCCGGACAGCTTCGAGGAGATCTTGTGCAGGTCGGCGGCCATCCAGTCGTCGCCGACACCGCGGCAGTCGCAGACGAAAAGGCCTTCGGCACGGTCGAGTTCGGTGCTCAGCTGCTCCGGTGACTCGTGCTCGTTCTTGCCGTCGGTGAGCAGGATGGCGTGTGCCTGCGCGCCGGGGTGCGCGGCGGCGACCTGGCGGGCCAGTGCCAGCCAGGAACCCATGGCGGTGCCGCCGTCGGGACGGAGCCGGTCCAGTGCCCGGCGGGCCGCGCCGCGGTTGCCGCGGTCGGCGGGGACGGACATGCCCTCGGTCGGGTAGATCATCCTGGCCTGTTCGGTGCCCTCGATGATCGCGAACGCGGTGCCGTCGGGGATCTCGTCGAGGGCGGTGCGGGTGGCGTTGCGCGCGTTCTCGAACTTGCGCTTGTTGCCCATCGAGCCCGAGCAGTCGATGATCAGGATCTCCAGCCGCGGTGGCGGGGTCGCGGCGACGGCGAGCTCGGGGCCGGTGGTCACCGTGAGGACCGCGTCCACCACGCCCGCCCCTTCGGCGAGGAACTCGTTCTGGTCGACGGCGATCGAAATACCTTCGGTCCCTGTAGAACTCATGACACTCCTGGATCGTGCGGGACGGCGCCGGGCGCGGGCACCGGGGCCAGCGCGACCGTGATGTTGTCGCTGCCGCCGCTGTTCAAGGCGAAGTCGGCGAGCGCGCGGGCAGCGGCCTGCGGTGAGGTCTCGACGGTGAACCCGGCGAGGGAGACGGCGTCGGGCAGGTAGTTCCACAGACCGTCGCTGCACAGCAGCAGCGTGCCCGGTTCGGTGGCGACCATGCGCTGCAGGCAGTGCGCCGACCACGGCGCCTCCCCGCCGTCGGCGCCGAGCCAGCGCAGCAGGGTGTGCGCGCGGGGGTCGTGCATGGCGGCTTCCTCGTCGAGGGCGCCCGCGTCGACGAGTGCCTGGGCCCAGGAGTCGTCGACGCTGAGCCTGCGTGAGGCGGTGGGGACGCCCGCGGCGAGCCAGAAGGCGCGGCTGTCACCGACATTGGCGACGGTGATCTCGGTGCCCTCCGTGGTCTCGCGCACGATCGCCGACACATACGTGCAGGAGGGCGCGTATTCGCTCGAGCGGGACATCCCGCGCACGGCCGCGGTGGCGGTCGCCAGGCCTGCCATCGCGCTGTCCTGCGCGGAGCGGCCGTCGGCGAGCGCGGCCAGTGCCGCGTCGACACCGGCCCTGGCCGCGGTGCCGGAGGCGGCCTGCGGGTCCTGGGAGGTGGACACGCCGTCGCTGACCACGATGACGCGCGTGCCGTCGCCGTCCCGGACGGCCGCGGCGACGGCGTCCTCGTTGCGGGAGTGACTGATTCCGCGATCGGTGAGGATGTAGACCGTGCCGAGATCGTCCTCGAATCGGTCGGGAACCGGCTTCGGGCTGCCGCACTGCACGCAGCGGCCGCCCTCGTAGCGTCGTTCCCCACAGGTCGAGCACTGCGGCACAGTGGCCGGATCGTGGATCGGCAGCGCGACTTTGCGCACCCCGAGTTCGCGACCGCACCCCTCGCAGAAGCGGTGCCCCGCCCTGCCCGATCCCGCGCAGTCCGGACAACCGGGCGCGCTCACAGCGTGGTCCTCGGCCGCACCACGTTCGCCTGATCCACCAGCACGAACCGGGTCCACATGTCGTCGGCTTCCCGAGCCAATGTCCGCAAGCATCGTTCCAACCCCGTCCGTACTCCCTGCTCGGTGAATTCCACGTCCAACAGCTTGCCTGCCGCGCTCGGTCGCTGTCCCGACCGGATCCAGCTCAGTGCCGCCTCCAGCACATGCATGCGTACCTGGGCGGTGCGGGCGCGCGAGTCCAGGCTCAGCCGTTCGACCCGCTCACCCGCCTCGCGCAGCAGTGTCTCGTCCAGATCGGCCGGGTCTCTACGCGCCAGCAGGGTTTCGACGGCGGAGACTCTGGCCTCGGTGAACATCGACGATGTGCGGTCCACCTGGTCGAGGACCGTCACCGCACCGGTCCGGTCGCCTGACGCGCGGCGCAGGCGGGCGGCGCCGAAGGCAGCGGAGAGGTAGGCGTGGTCGGTGCGCCACACCAGTTCGTAGAGGGCGAGTGCGCGGCGCAGGTCGGCCTCGTCGCCCTCGGCGCCGAGTTCCAGCGCGGCCGCCAGCGCGAGTTTGGGGGCGGGCTCGCCGGGCAGTGCGGCGTAGACGGCCTCGAAATCGGCTGCGGCGGTGGCATGGTCACCGGTCAGCACAGCGGCCTGCGCGCGATACCAGACCCGGCGCCAGTCGTACTCCAGCTCCTCGGCCAGTGCGTCCAGGCGGGCCAGGGCGGCCTCGGGTTCGCCTGCTTCCAGTTCGGCGCGGACCAGGCGCAGCGGAATCTCCACCGACTCACCGGATCCGGTGACCACGGCGCGCAGGCCCGCGGTCAGCGCCGCCTCCAGTTCCGCTGGGGTCGCCGCGTCGGTGGTGGCCAGCAGCGCGGCGCCGCTGTCGCCCGGATCGACCAGCGGGGCGGGCAGGCCGGTGATGAGCGCGGCGGGTTCGGGTGTGGGGCTGTCGATGCCGAAGACCGCGCGGGCCGGGCCGAACGAGCTCGACATGCCGGGGCGCGGGATGCCGTCGCCGGTGGCCAGCACCTCGCGCAGCACGCCGGTGAGCTGATCGGCCATCTCCGCCATCGAGCCGAAGCGGGCAAGCGGCTCGTCGTCGGTGGCCCGCAGCAGGAACCGGTGCAGCGAATCATGCTGGGCGAGAAGCGGTTCGGTGTCGGGGGTCGGTAGTGGACCGAGCTTGCCGTCGGCCGAGGCCACCCGCATCATCAGCACGGCCAGGGTGCGGCCCGCGGTGTAGACCTCGGTCGCCACGGTGGGGCCGGTCTCGGCGATCTCGGGCGCCTGATAGCCCAGGGTGCCGTAGATCGGGCTGGTGCGGTCGTCCATGGAGATGACGGCGCCGAGGTCGATCAGCTCGAGCCGTTCCTCGGTCTGCATCACGTTGTCGGGCTTGAAATCGCAGTACGCCCAGCCGCGGGCGTGCAGATAGCCCAGCGCGGGCAGCATTTCCAGCACGTAGGCGATGGCCTGGGCGGGCGGCAGGTAGCTGTTGTCGGTCTCGGCACGGTGCTTGCGCAGGATCTGCTTGAGCGAGGTGCCGCCGACGTAGGCCATGACGATGTAGCCGACCGGCTCGCCGTCGGTGTCGGCGTGTTCGGTGAAGTTGTGGATCTTGACGATGTTGGGGTGGTCGACCTCGGCCAGGAACCGCCGCTCGGCCAGTGCCGCCGCCAGCGCGTCGCTGTCACCGGTGTCGATGAGGCCCTTGAGGACCACCCAGCGCTTGTTGACGCGGTGGTCGACGGCCAGGTAGATCCAGCCGAGACCGCCGTGCGCGAGCGCGCCGGCCACCTCGTATTGCCCGCCGACCAGATCGCCCGCGCGCAGCCGCGGCACGAACGAGTAGCGGGTGCCGCAGTGCGGGCAGAACCCGGAGGTGCGGCCGGGCAGACCGTCGTGGCCGCGGCCGACCGGCTTGTCGCACTTGCCGCAGAAGCGATCGGATTCGGGGACCTGCGGGTCGGTGAGCACCGCCGTGGCCGGGTCGACGCGCGGTACCGGCGGCACCTCGACCAGGCCGGCGCCGAGCCTGCCGCGCGCGGCCGAGCGGGCCGACCCGGAGCGGTGGGTGCGCACCGAGCGGCTCGACGTGCGTCCGCTCGCGCTGACGGTCGGCGCGGACGGGCTGTACACGGCGGTGGCGGTCGGGGCGGTGCCGCAGGTTTCGCAGTAGCCGTCGGCGATCGTTCCGCCGCAACCGGGTTCGGCGCAGACACCAGATGCCGGTGGCGGGGTGCCGTTGCGCGGCTGTGCGGTGGTGCGCGAGGACCGGCCGCCGTTGGACGCGGGCGCCGGGCCCGGCGGTGGCGCGCTCGCCACGGGGGCGGTGCCGCAGACGGCGCAGTAGCCGTCTTCGACGGCGCCGCCGCACCCCGGTTCACTACATGTCATGCTGTCCGCCCCGCTTTCTCCCCGATGATCGAACGATAGTCCGCGACCGCCCGGGTGACAGCGGCCAGATCGCATGGTGTCCGGCTGAGCAGGCCCGTGGCGATGCGGTCGGCGGCGAGGACGTCGCGGTTCTCGCTGACACCCAGACGTGCCGCCTTGGCGCGGTAGGCGGTGAGCCTGCCGCGGAGCTCGGCCCGCCGGTCCAGCAGGCCGCGCGCCAATTCCTCGCGCCGCGTAGCGGTTTCGCCCGCCTGGGTGGCGCGTGCGCGCAAGGCCAGCAGGTACTCCACCGTCGGGCGGGTGGGGTGCGGGCCGAGCGTGTCGAGCTCGGCGCGCAGTCGCGCCGCCGGTTCGCCGCCGCCGGGTAGTTCGCCCGTGGCGACGGCGTGTTCGGCCTGCGCGACGGTGTCGTCGGCGCGGCGCTGCAGCTCGTCGAGCCCGGTCAGTTGCCTGCGCAGCGTCTCGACCGCGGCGGGCAGGTCTGCCGCGACCGCGAGATGTTCGGCATGCCGGGCCGATTCGGTCTCGACCAGTGCGGTGAGCGCGGCGAGTGCGGCGGTGACCTCGTCCGGCGCGAAACCGAGCGGGTCCGTTCCCGCCCGGCTCGACAGTGCCGCCAGCGGTTCGGCCGCCGCGTCCAGCGCGCCGTGCGCCTGCTCGACGCGCTGCTGCAGCGGAGCGAGCGCGCCGATGACCCGCCGGTCCACCGCCTCGACCTCCTCGGCGAACGGCGCGACGAAGGCGAACGCGGCGCGCATGCGCTCCAGCGAATCCGCGATACCGACCGTCACGATCGTTTCGGCGGGACCGGTGAGTCCGCGCTGCGCCAGCGGAATCGGGATGCGGGCGATCTCGTGCGGGCGGCCGCGCAGCAGTGCGGTGAGGCGGGCGCGGGCGCGGGCGTCGACCCGGCTACGCCCGCCGCGGATCTGCTCGGCCTCGGACACGATGGCGCGCACGCGGCCCAGGTCCTCCCAGAGTTCGCCGAGCGCCTGCTCCACCCGCGCCCAGCGCCGCGCGGTCTCCCCCGTCGGCGGATACCGGCGGACCAGGGCAAGGCCGGGGTGGCGGTCCAGTTCCAGCAGCGTCGTCGTCACGGTCGCCAATTCCGCTGTGCGCGCTGTCAGTTCGCGATCGATCTCGACGATGCCGAGCAGCGGCCAGGTCATCCCGCGTACCGGGGCACCGGCGGGCCCGGCGACGGGCCGAGTACCGCCAGATGCTGCTGGTAGATCCGCTGCCAGGTGCCGTCGGTGCGGGCGCGGTCGAGCACGCCGTTGACGAAGCGGACCAGGTCGTCGCTGCCCTTCGGCACGCCGACCGCGTAGGCGCCGGTGCCGATCTGGTCGCCGACCAGCTCCAGGTTGCGGTCCTGGGCGACCAGTCCCGCGAGGATCGGCTCGTCGCCGCTGATCGCGTCGACCGTGCCCTGCTGCAGGGCGACGAGGCAGTCGGTCCAGTTGGTCACGCCGAGCACACTGGGTGGCGTCGGCAACGAGAACAGCGGCGCCGCCGCCGTGGTGCCCTTGGTGACACACACCCGCTTGCCCGCCAGGCCGGCGGCATTCGTGATCCCCGCGCCCTTCGGTGCCGCGATGCGTTGCGCCGCACGGTAATAGACGCTGGAGAAGGCGACGTCACGGCGGCGTTCGCAGGTCGCCGAGAAGGTGCGCACGATCATGTCGACCTTCTTCTCCTGCAGCAGCGGGATCCGGTCGGCGGCGGCGACAGAGCGCAGTTCGATCTTGTCGGGGTCACCGAACAGGTCGCGCGCGATCTCGCGCGCCAGGTCGATGTCGAAGCCTTCGAGCCGTCCGGTGGACGGATTACGGAACCCGAACATGTAGGTGTTCTGGTCGACGCCGACCCGCAGCCTGCCGTTCGCGACGATCGCGGCCATCGACGACCCGGCAGGCATCGCACCGGGCCGCGGCTGACTCGTCGGCGCCAAGGTCGCCTCGGTATCGCAGCCACCGGTGCCTTCCGCGGTCGGCGCCGAGGTGATGGCCTCCGCACCGGGCAGCGGCGGCGCGACGGCGGTCGCCGGAATCGTCGACGGCTCCGGTGCCCCACCGCAACCGGCGACCAAGACGACCGCCGACACGAACACCGCCACCAGCGCGGTGCGCCGGGCGCTCATCGAGACACCCCCATCATGTACCCCCGAGTCAGGCTAGCTGCGCATACGCCGTCCAGGTCGAACGCAGTTCTCAATCTCGACATTGCTCGATCAGACCCTCCATCGAGAACTATATTGCGTTGCGCCGTAGAGTGTCCGGCGTGGACGAGGTCGTGCGTTTCACCTATCGCTTGCGGCCTGGTGCGCACGCGGTAAGAGCGCTCGAATCCGAATGGCATCGGTGCCGGTATCTGTGGAACGAAGCCGTGCACCAGCAACGCAGCGGCGCGAGGCCGACCTTCGCGCGATTGTCGAAAATGCTCACCGAAGCGCGCGCCCGTACCAGTTGGTTGCGAGAAGGGTCCCAGGTCGCCCAACAACAAACGTTGCGCACGTACTCGGTCGGCCTCGACCGCTCGTTCAAGGTGAAAGGGTGCGGACGTCCGAGGGTCAAGCGCCGTAAGCTTTCCCTGCCGTCGCTGGAGTACACCACGCGCGGATTCTCCATCAGAGAGCGCACATTGTGGCTGCCCGGCAAGGTGTCGATTCCCGTTGTGTGGTCGCGGGAGCTGCCGACGGCACCGACATCGGTCCGCGTGTACCGAGACTCCCTCGGCCACTGGTACGCGTCGTTCGTGACCCGCCGGACGGTCGAGCCTGCACCCCCCGTGACCGGTGCCATCGGCATCGACTGGGGCGTCACCGCCACTGCGACAACCACCGATCCCGAATACGACATGCCCTACGCGGGGCACCGTCGCCGGTGCGCCGCCGAACTCGCCCGAGCACAACGGAAGATGGCTCGACGCCGTCGTCCGCGCGGGGAAACCCCGTCGCGGGGCTATCAGCGAGCCCGCTGTGAAGCCGCTCGTCTGCACAAGAAAGCGGCCCGCCAGAACACTCATGCCGCCCGAGTGTGGGCGCGACGGGTCGTGGCCGAGCACCACACGATCGCGGTCGAGGATTTCAAACCCCGGTTCCTGGCCCGTTCCACGATGGCTCGCAAAGCAGCGGACGCCGCGATCGGGAGCGCGAAACGTGAACTGATCGAACGTGGCACGCGGGCGGGCCGGAAGGTGGTGTTGGTTCCGCCCGCTTACACAACCATGACCTGCGCGAGCTGCTCTGTGAGAGCCAAACAGCGGCTCGCACTGGGCGATAGAACATTCCGCTGCGAATCCTGCGGGCACACGGCAGACCGAGACCGCAACGCTGCCGCAGTCATTCTCGCAGCCACGGTAGATCTCGACCGTGTCAGCGCTGACGACATAAGACACTGCGCGCCTCCTTCCGGGGATACGTCTGGTGCGGTCCGAGCTGAAAATCCCCCGGCTACAGCCGTGGGAAGAGTTAAAGGAATTCCTTGATTCGGGGCCACAGGCCGGTTGTCACCGCGCCCGCGGCGGCCAGCAGGAGGATCAGCGTGCCGAAGGGGCTGAGGGTGAAGGTGGTTCCGGCGGCGTCGACGCCGTCGCGCAGGTCGGTGCGGGCCTGGGCGAGGGCGTCGCGGAGTTCGTGGTCGAGGCGGGCGAAGCTGGTGGCCGAGCTGTCGGGGCCGGTGCCGATCGCCTGGGTGACGGCGCCGGTGTAGTCGGCCTTCTCGTAGGCGGTGCGCTGGGCGTTGTGGCCCGCGGCCCAATTCGTCAGTGCGCGGGCCGCTTCGGAGTCGGCTGCCCCCGCGGCGGTGAGGCGCTGTTCCAGGTCGGTGGTGTGGGTGTGGAAGGCCGCTTCGGGGGCGGTGATGTCGCCGCGGGTGATCAGAGCGAGCGTTTCGTCGGTGCGGGCCTGCTGGGCCAGGATGCGGGCGCCCGCCAGGTTCTCCACGCGCGCACCGGCGCCCGAGTCGCCGGTGTCGAGCAGGTGCGCGGCGGTCAGCGTGGCGCCCACCGACCACAGCACGGCTAGCAGCGCGGCGGCCGCGGCCAGGGCGACACCGGCGTTCACCAGCCGGTTGGTGCGGCGCAGCAGCACCACCGAACCGGCGGCGCAGGCGGCCAGGACGAGCAGCAGGAGCACGATCGTGGTCAAGGGGAGCGCGCCGATGCGGTGCTGATCCTCCCGTACCGCGGCGAAGCGGGCCTTGTTGAGCTGTTCGGCGTTGGGCAGCAACGAGGTCTGCATCAGGTCGGAGGCCTGCCGCAGATAGGCGGAGCCGACGGGGAAGCCCTGCCGGTTGTTGGCGCGGGCGGTCTCCACCAGACCGGTGTAGGTCGGCAGGTCGGCGGCGATCCGGGCGACGATCGCCCTGGTCTGCGCGTCGGTCGCGCCCGCGGTCGCTTCCGCCAGTGCCGCGGCGGCTTCGGCGAGCGACTGCTCGTAGGTGTCACGCACCTGCGGCGATTCGATGCCACCGGACAGGAACGCCGTCGCCGCACCGGCATCGGCCGCCGACAGCGCGACGTAGAGGCTCTGCGCGGCGAACGCCAGCGGCTCGGTCCGGTCCAGCACCTGTTCGGTCCGCCCGGCCTTCGCGTCGAGCTGTTGTCCCGCGGTCAGTCCGGCGACCACGCAGGCCACCGTGATCACCACGAGCACCACACCGAGCACACCCGGTGTCGTCGCGGCGAAACGCCGCAGCCACATCCCCGCGTCACGGATGGTCGCCGGTAGGCGAGATCCCACACCGTCCTCCCCTCATCTCCCCGGGCGGTGTCTTCGATCGCGATAGTACGGGAGGCGCTGACAATTCGCCCGGGCGACCGAAATCGGCTCGGCACAAGCGGATCGGGCCCAGCACAGCGAAAAGGGCCCGCCACACCGATGGTGTGACGGACCCCGTCGACGTCGCGCTAGGTCAGGCGCCCGCGACCTTCTCGCCCGGCTTGACAGCGGTGCCGACCTTGCTGAAGCGCAGGACGCCGTCCTCGATCGGCGCCTTGTGCATCAGCGTGCGGTCGCGGTAGTAGTTGTTGACCAGCTTCCAGGCGCCACGGGCACCCTGACGCGGCATCGCGGCGTTGCCGCGCTGGATGTAGCCCGAGGTGAGCGCGCCACCCATCAGCGACTCGTCGGCGATGTCCTCGGGGTTGGCGTGCACCTCGAAGGTGGTGTAGCCGCGGTCGCGCATGATGTTCAGGACGCGGCACAGGTAGGCGGCGGCGAGGTCGGCCTTCAGCGTCCAGGACGCGTTGGTGTAGCCGATGATCATCAGGAAGTTCGGGATGTCGGAGTACAGGACGCTCTTGTAGGCGACGGTCTCGTTGAACTTCACCGGCTCGTCGTCGATGCTCATGGTGATGCCGCCGAGCATCTGCACGTTCAGGCCGGTGGCGGTGACGATGATGTCGGCCTCGAGCTCCTGGCCGGACTCGGTCAGGATGCCCTTCTCGGTGAACTTCGCGATGCGGTCGGTGACGATGTCGGCCTTGCCGCTCTTGAGCACCTTGAACAGGTCGCCGTTGGGCACCACGCACAGGCGCTGATCCCACGGGTTGTAGCTCGGGGTGAAGTGGCGCAGGTCCACGTTCTTGCCGACCTGCAGCCGCACCTGGGCCAGCATCAGCTTCTTGGCCAGCTCGGGGTTGGTGCGCGAGAGCTGGAAGCTGGCGCGCTGCAGGGCGATGTTGCGGGCGCGGCCGATCTTGTAGGCGATCTGGTCGGGCACGCGCGACTTCTTGAAGCCGACCGCGACCGGGTCCTCGGAGGGCAGCGCCTGGATCCAGGTGGGCGAACGCTGCAGCATGGTGACGTGCGCGGCGTCGTCGGCCATCGACGGGATCAGCGTGATCGCGGTGGCGCCGGAACCGATGACGACGACCTTCTTGCCCTTGTAGTCCAGGTCCTCGGGCCAGTGCTGCGGGTGCACGATCCGGCCCTGGAAGTCGTCCTGGCCAGGGAAGGTGGGCTGGTAGCCCTCGTCGTAGTTGTAGTAGCCGCTGGCGCCGACCAGGAAGTTGGCAGTCCATGTCTCGGTCTCGCCGGTCGCCTCGATCAGGGCGGTGACGGTCCACACGGCCGAGGTGCGATCGAAGTCGGCGGTGACGACCTTGCGGCCGAAGGTGATGTGGTCGGTGACGCCGTTTTCCTTGGCGGTGTCCTCCACGTACTGCCGGATGCTGGCGCCGTCGGCGAGCACCTTGGTGCCGATCCAGGGACGGAACCCGAAGCCGAAGGTGAGCATGTCGGAGTCGGAGCGGATGCCGGGGTACTTGAACAGGTCCCAGGTGCCACCGATATTCTCGCGGCGCTCCAGGATCGCGTAGCTGCGTCCGGTCTGCTCGCGGGTGAGGTGACAAGCCGTGCCGATTCCGGACAGGCCAGCGCCGATGATCAGTACGTCGACATGCCGCGTCATTGAGGAAACTCGTTTCGTAGGGTCCGTCGCCGCTCGCGCATCGTCGCCCGAGCCTCCGGCAAGATTACGTGTTTCGCATAGTTACGTCTAGTTCGGTTCGGTCGCGCCGCGGCGTGTCGGGGGTTGCGCGCACGGTGATCGGAATCCGTGACGTCGCCGCCCTCGCCGGTCAGAGTCGATAACCGACTCCCATCACTGCGACGAAAAGGCGGACATGACCGAGCGCGGACTGTCGTTCCACTGGTTCCTGCCCACGTATGGCGATTCGCGCGGGCTGGTCGCCGGCGGACACGGCAGCTTCATGTCCGGCGATCGCCCGGCCACGCTGCGCTACCTGAACCAGCTCACGGCCGCGGCCGAGGACAACGGCTTCGAGGGCGTGTTGACCCCGACCGGCGCGTGGTGCGAAGACGCCTGGCTGACCACCGCCATGCTGGTCCAGACCAGTGAGACGCTGAAGTTCCTGGTCGCGCTGCGTCCCGGCCTGGTCAGTCCCACCCTGGCGGCGCAGATGGCGGCGACGTTCCAGCGGCATTCCGGCGGCAGGCTGCTGCTCAATGTCGTCACCGGTGGCGAGCCGCGCGAGCAGCAGGCCTACGGCGACTTCCTGGACAAGGCGCAGCGCTACGCCCGCACCGGGGAATTCCTGCACATCGTGCGCGAGCTGTGGGAGTCGACCGAGCCGGTCAGTTTCACCGGAGAGCACCTGCGGGTGCGCGACGCGCTGCTCAGCGCCCGGCCGGACCCGGTTCCGCCGGTCTTCTTCGGCGGCTCCTCCGGCCCGGCGGGCCCGGTGGCCGCCCGCTACGCCGACACCTATCTGACCTGGGGTGAACCCCTCGACGCGGTGGCGAAGAAGCTCGACTGGATCCGTGGCCTCGCCGCGATCGAGGGCCGCACCGTCGACTTCGGTCTGCGCATCCACGTGATCAGCCGCGATACCGCCGCCGAGGCGTGGGCCGAGGCCGACCGGCTGCTGGCCGGCATCGCGCCGGGCGAGATCGCGCGGGTGCAGGCCAGCCTCGCCAACAGTGAGTCCGAGGGTCAGCGCCGGATGGCGCAGCTGCACGACGGGCGCACCGACGGGCTCGAGATCGCCCCCAACCTGTGGGCGGGGGTCGGTCTGGTCCGTGGCGGCGCGGGGACGGCGCTGGTGGGATCGCACGCGGAGGTGGCCGAGCGGCTGCTCGAGTACGCCGCGCTCGGGATCGACCATTTCATCCTGTCCGGGTACCCGCACCTGGAGGAGGCGTACTGGTTCGGGGAGGGTGTGCTGCCGATTCTGGAGCGCAAGGGCGTGTGGCGGCACCCGTCCCGGCCCGCGGCGGTGCCGGTGGTCGCGCCGTTCACCGCGGCGGCCAGTAGCTGAACACGGCAGTCGGTGCACAGTGGCAGTCACTGCCGGTGACCGTGCATTCCTCTGCACTGAACCAGCGGACGAGGCAGTGACCTGGCGCTGCCTCGTCCGCCCCGGAACCGCCATACTTCCTACCATCGGTGCAGTGATGCACGCTGTGCATCACACAACCGCACTCCCCCAGGCGTTTTCGGCATCGAGTGCATCCGGCGTTCCACGTGAATCAGCCCCTGACCAGGAGGCGGCGGCGTCGGCGATACGCTCGGTCTCGTGACCCTCACCGTCGGCTTCGATCTCGACATGACCCTCATCGACTCGCGTCCCGGTGTCGCCCTGGCGATCGACACCCTCGCGCGCGAGTTCGATCTGCCGATGGTGGGCAGCCACTTCGCCGACCACCTCGGGCCGCCGCTGGCCACCCTGCTCGCCGACGCGGGCGCACCCGACGACCTGATCCCCCACCTGGTCACCCGGTTCCGCGCGCTCTATCCCGATGTCGTCCCGCACATCCCCGCGCTGCCCGGCGCGACCGCCGCGCTCGACACGGTGCGCGCGGGTGGCGGACGCACGCTGGTGGTCACCGGCAAGTTCGAGCCGAACGCGCGACTGCACATCGAGCATCTCGGCTGGGAGATCGACCGTCTCGCCGGTGATCTGTGGTCCACCGGCAAGGCCGAGGTCCTGCGGGCCGAATCCGCGCACGTCTTCGTCGGCGACCACGCCGGGGACATGCGCGGCGCCAAGGCCGCCGAGGTGCTGGCGGTCGGGGTGACGACCGGGCCCTACGACGCCGACGGATTGCGGGCCGCCGGCGCCGATGTCGTCCTCGACGACCTCACCCAGTTCCCCGACTGGCTGGCCGGCTACGCGGCGGGCCGCGGATAGGACCGGAACCGCCTGTGCGCGGACCGGGTTCGCGGCCAGGAACCTCATCACGGTCCTGCCCGTTGTCGTGGCATGTCGATGGACCCCTACTGGAATCACAACACGCAGTACCACCCCTGGATCCTCGAGCAGGTCCCGGCCGAGGCCCGCACCGCACTCGACATCGGTTGCGGCGACGGCCTGCTCGCCCGCAAGCTCGCCACCCGCTGTGACGCGGTCCTCGGCGTCGACATCGACGCCGAGGTGATCGCCACCGCGCCGCCCGCGCCCACCGTGCATCTCGAGCAGGCCGACTTCCGCGAGCTCGACGACACCTTCGACGTGGTCACCGCGGTCGCGACCCTGCACCACGTCCCGATCCGCGACGGCCTCGCGGCGCTACGCCGGCTGGTCGCGCCCGGCGGCACCCTCGCGGTGGTGGGTCTGTGGAAGATGCATCCCCTCACCGACTTCCATTACCTGCCGTTGCTGCCCGCGATCCGCGGCCTGGACTGGTGGCGGCGCCGCGAACTCGGCGGACCGGGCGCCGCCGTGCGCGACCCGCGGGAAACGCTGTCCGAGATCCGTTCGGTGACCGGCGAATTGCTGCCGGGTGCGCAGATCCGCCGCCGCCTGATGTGGCGGTACACCCTGCTGTGGCGGCGACCGCGTCAGCTCGGGTAGGCCGCCACCAAACCGCCGTCGACGACGATGTCCTGGCCGTTCCCAGAGGAGGCGTCGGCGGAGCCGAGGAAGGCGACGAGGGCGGCGATCTCGTCGGCCGTGCCGAAGCGGCCCACCACCACCCGGCCCGCCGCCGTCGCCGCGAAGTCCTCGCTCATCGCGCCCGCAGCGAGCAGCGGCGGAGTCTTCCGGTTCATGCACGGGCCGCGGCTGCCGCGGCGTAGTAGCCGCCGAGGCTCAGCCCGACGACGCCGACCCGCGCGACACCGAGTGCGTCGATCGCGGCACCGATGACCGCCGGATAGTCGCTGGTGAGAACCGATGTCGCGGCGCGGCTACCTTGCCCGGGACCATCCATCGCGAAGACCGCGACGCCCCGCGCGAGGAGCGCGTCGGCGAGGACGTGGAATTCGTCTTTGCCGGAGTCGAGACCGGGCACCACGATCACCGTGCCCGCCGCGTCGGCGGGGCCGCGCAGGATGCCGGTGAAGCCGGGACCGGTGATGCGCCGCGCTGTCGGTTCCAGCAGGGAAAAGCCTTGTTCGGCAGCGGAGTCCGCCGCGTCGGCGTTGGCCCCATGGTTCTCGTCGGGGACCAGTGTCGCCAGGTGCGACCAGCGGGCCGCCATCAGGAGCTGGTGGCCGCGGGTGATCGCCGAACCCGGCGCTGTCCGGTACCTTGCCGCGGCCGCCGCACACGCCGGTGCCCAGTCGGCGGGCGCGGCGATCTGGGCGCAAATCCGCCGGTAGTCGTGCGGATCGATACCGGCGCCGGTGGCCCGGCTGAACAGGGCCTCGACCAATTCGGCGCTCATCGGGCGGTGCTCGTGGTCAGCACGGCTTTGCCTCGCACCCGGCGTTCCCGCAGGTCGACGAGCACCCGCGCGGTCTCGGACCAGTCGGCGACCAGCCCGACCTCCGGATGCAACCGGCCGCCGGCCACCCAACGCACCAGGGTGTCGAGATCGCGGCCGTATGGCCCGCCCGCGTAATGGAAGTGGCGGATCGTCGCGTTCTCGGGTCCGGCGAAGAAGTCGAAGAAGTCCAGGGTCGCCGGGGTACGGCCGGCCTGCCCGAACCAGATCAGCGTGCCGCCTGGCCGCAGCCGGGCCAGGCACGCGGCCACCGCGGAACCACCGGTCGACTCGAGCACGAGGTCGAACGGGCCTGCCGCGTCCGCGATGTCGTGCACCACGTGGGTCGCACCGAGTGCCGACAGCCGCCTGCCGCGTTCCGGCGTCGCCGTCACCGCGGTGACCTCGGCGCCCGCACCCGCGGCCAGCTCGGTCAGGTAGTGCCCCACCCCGCCGGACGCCCCGGTCAGCAGTATCCGCGCACCCGGCACGGCGCCGGCCGCGCGCAGCAGGCGCACGGCCGTGATCCCGGCCAGTGGCAGGGCCGCGGCCGTCACCGCGTCGACGGCGTCGGGCAGGACGGCGAGCGCGTCGGTGGGCACCGCGACGTAGTCGGCCCAGCCACCCAGCGGCGGGTGACCGACCACCCTGGTCCCTATCCGCGGGCCCGACCCGTCGGCCGCGGCCTGCACGACCAGCCCGGCGATATCCTTGCCCGGCAACAGGTCCGGATGCGGATTCTCCAGCAGGAACGTCTCGCCGCGGTTCGGGGCGAAGGCTTCGACGCGCACCAGCGCCTCGTCGGATCGCGGCACCGGTTCGGCCGCCTCGGTGAAGGCGACCGGTCGCTCCGGATCGCCGGTCGGAATCAAACGCTGCATGCCCCGAGACAACCGCCGGGCGGGCCCAACCCGCCAACAACCCGGCGACGACACCGACAACGATCGGTTGTCACCACTGGGTACGGCTACTGTCGACGACCGTGGATCTGGATCTGGCGACCGTGCGCGCCTTCGTGTTCGTCGCCGAGGAACGGCATTTCGGCCATGCCGCCGCGGCCCTCGGACTCAGCCAGCAAGCGTTGTCCAAACGGGTGGCGCGGCTGGAATCATCCCTCGGTGTCCGGCTCCTCGACCGCGACCACCACGGCGTACGGCTCACCGACGACGGTGCCCGCTTTCTGCCGGGCGCACAGGAAACCCTCGAGGCGAACGACCGTGCCGTCGCCGCGCTCCAGGCGGAGCAGCGCCCCCTGCGTGTCGACGTCTGGGGACACCTCTACGCGCCGCTGCGTACCCTCGCCGGGATCGCGACCGCGCCGGGCGCCCCGCCGCTGGAACCCGGCCACGGCCGTGACCTGCCCGCCGTCGCCGCCGCCCTCACCCACGGCGACACCGACGCGGGCTTCGGCCGGGTGCACCCGCCCCTGCCCGGGGGCCTCACCCATCGCCTGATCCGCCTGGAACCCGTCGACGTCTTCGTCAGCGCCGACCATCCGCTGGCCACGGCCACCGAACTGCGCCCCGACCAGTTGCGCGGCAGCGTCCTGCACACCCCGGCCGCGCTGGACCGCCTCGATTTCCTGGCTCGTTTCGCGGACCGATTCGGTATCGCGGAGCATCGCGCCACCCCGAATCTCGGCCTGGCGCCGATGCTGTCCGCGCTGGCGGCCGATCCGCGCGGCTTCGTGCTGCTGCCCGCCGACGTGCCGGCACCGGAAATCCCCGGCGTCCGCGCGATCCCCCTCGTCGATCCGACGCCGCTCTACGCGTGGTCGCTGATCTGGCGCACCCGCCCCGAACCGCCGCAGCTCGAAGCCCTGCTCACCACCCTGATCCGGGCGGCGGGCGAACGGCGGTGGCTCGACTACGATCCGGCCCGCGACTGGTTGCCCGCCGAGACGTAGCCACCGCACGGTTTTCGATGCGCGCGCACCGGGTGATACAGTCCGGCCAGTTTTTCACGGGGAGGGTTTTCTCATCAGCGCATCGCCGACAGTCGTGCGGCGCACCGGTTCCGGGGCGCCGCGGTGACGATGAATCGCACCAGATGGATCGTGGCCGGCATCGTCGCCGTGGTCGTCGCCATCGTCGCCGTGATCGTGGTGGTCGTGGTGACCCGCGACGAGGATCCGCGGGAGTTCGTCGCCGAGCGCTATCAGCGCGCCCGCCAGCTCGACCAGGTCAACGACGGGCTCGCGTTCACCACGACCGCAGCACCGGCCGCCGTCGCCGCCGCGATCGCCAAGGCCACCGACCCGCGCGGCCGCCGCAATACCGGCGACAACCACTACCTGCGCTTCGACAAGGATCTCGTCGCGGTGTCGCCGCACGCGGGCGGATCGCTGGTGCTTGTCGACAGTCTCGCCAACGGCACCCGCCGCCACCACGCGCACACCAGCACCTACGGCTGGAACAGCGGCTCCGCGGCGGGGGATTTCCGCGGCGGCGGCAGCGACAACGGCGGCAAGTAGTTCATCGAGGCGGCTCGCCTCACACAGCACAGGAGGACCTCATGCTCGCCGACCTGGCGGCGGACGCGGGCGCCGCGCTCGCCTATTCCGCGGTGGGAATCGTGTTGATGGCTGTCGGTTTCGGCATCGTCGATCTGCTCACGCCCGGCGATCTGCGCGCCCAGATCTGGCTGGAACGCAACCGCAATGCCGCGATCCTGCTCGCCTCGAACCTGTTCGGCGTCGGCATCATCGTGGCCACGGCCATCTGGACCTCCGAGGGCAAGATCGCGCAGGCACTGCTGGCCAGCGCGATCTACGGCGTGATCGGCCTCGCGGCGATGGCGCTGGCGTTCGTGCTGCTCGACGCGCTCACCCCCGGTGATTTCCGGGCCGTCGTCGCCGATCCGGAACCGCATCCCGCGGTGTGGGTCACGGCGTCGGCGCACGTCGCGGTCGCGCTGGTGGTGGCCGCGGGCCTCACCTGATGCCCGTGCACCGCCTGGCCAGGGCGGCGCTGCTGGCGACCGTGTTCGTCTGCGCCGCTTGCGGTCTGGTGTACGAGCTGTCGCTGGTGACCCTCGGCAGCTACCTGATCGGTGACACCGCGGCGCAGGCCTCGATCACGCTGAGCGTGATGGTATGCGCGATGGGCGTCGGCGCGCTCGCCGCGAAACCGTTGCGCCGCCACGCTGCCGCCGCGTTCGTGGCGGTCGAGCTGGCGCTGGCCGTGATCGGCGGCCTGTCGGTGGCGGCGCTGTACGCCAGCTACGCCTGGCTCAATGTCTACACCGGCACGCTGGTGCTGGCCGCGGCGGTGATCGGGATGTTGATCGGAGCCGAGATCCCGCTGCTGATGGAGTTGCTCCAGCAGGTCCGCAAGCAGGAGGCCAGCGGCGCGGTCGCCGATCTGTTCGCCGCCGACTACGTCGGTGCGCTGCTGGGCGGACTGGCGTTCCCGTTCCTGCTGCTGCCGGTGTTCGGGCAGATCCGCGGCAGTCTCGTGGTCGGTGTGGTCAATGCCGTCGCCGGACTGGCGTTGGCGTTCTTCTTCTTTCGCGCCCAGATGACGCGCGCCGCCCGGCACGTACTGGTCGCCGCGACCGTGGTGGTGGCCTGCGGGCTCACCGGCACCTATCTCTACGCCGACCGGTTCGAGGCGACCGCGCAGCAGGCGCTGTTCGCCCATCCGATCGTCTGGCAGACGCGCACGCCGTACCAGCAGATCGTGCTCACCGAATCGTTCTCCCCCTTCGGCACCACCGACACCCGGCTCTATCTCAACGGTGGGCTGCAGTTCTCCTCGGTCGACGAGTATCGCTATCACGAGGCGCTGGTGCACCCGGTGCTCGCCGGCGCGCATCGCTCGGTGCTTGTCCTCGGTGGCGGCGACGGCCTGGCGCTGCGCGAGATCCTGCGCTACCCCGATGTCGGCCAGGTGACGCTGGTCGAACTCGATCCGGCGATGATCGAGCTCGCCCGCACCGACGAACGCCTGACCACGCTCAACCAGCGCTCCTTCGACGACCCGCGGGTGCGGGTCGTCACCGCCGACGCGTTCACCTGGTTGCGCGGCGCGCCAGGGCTTTTCGACGCGGTGATCGTCGACCTGCCCGACCCCGACCAGACCTCGGTCGCCAAGCTGTACTCGCAGGAGTTCTACGCGATGACCGCCACTGTGCTGGCGCCCGGCGCCCGCATGGTGGTGCAGTCCGGGTCGCCGTTCTTCGCGCCGCGCTCCTTCTGGACCATCGACGCCACCCTGCGGTCGGCCGGGCTGCGCACCACGCCGTACCACGTGGACGTCCCGAGCTTCGGCGACTGGGGTTTCATCCTCGCCGCGACCGGGGAGAACCCGGCACCGGCGCTGCGCTCCCCCGGCCCACTGCGTTCCCTCGACGATCGCACCCTCACCGCGGCCACCGTGTTCCCGCCGGACCGCCGCGCCGTCGATCCCAAAGTGTCGACCCTTATGCACCCGGTGATCCAGGACCTGCAACGCCAGGAATGGCGTTGACGCTCAGACTGATCCCGCTCACCGAGTTCCGGCCTGCGCCGCGGGTGCCGCCCGTCGCGCACCGGGCGCGGTGACGAGGCCGAACGCGATCAGGCTGTCGGCGGTGTCGCGGATCGTGTCCTCGATCGGGCGCATGGTCCAGCCCAGTTCCCGCCGCGCCTTCTCGGCGCTGACGTATTCGGTGCGGCCGAGCACCGGCACCGTGAGCCGGACACTCTTGTCGAAGACCGCCACCAGGCGGACCAGCCAGTTCGGCAGTACCCGGGTCGGCACGCGGAAGCCCTGCGGGTTGTAGTCACGCGCCAGCAGCCGGGCGAGCTCACCCATCCACAGCGGTTCGGCCGCGCAGATGTACCGGTTGCCCGCCGCCGCCGGCACTTCCATCGCCAGCCGGTGCGCGACGGCCAGGTCACGGACATCGACCGGCGTCCAGCCGGTGTGCACCGACCCCGGCACGTCGCGGTTGAGCAGACGGCGGATCGGCTCGTGTGAGGTGCTGGTCGTCGTGTCCAGCAGCGGCCCGAGCACGATCCCGGGGTTCACCGCGACGAGTTCGAGTCCGCCTCCCTGTGATTCGACGTAGTCCCAGGCGGCGAGCTCGGCCAGGGTCTTGCTCTTCTGATACGCGGGACTACGGTCGACGACCGACCAGTCGGCCTCGGTCCGTTCCTCGTCGACCTCGTGCCCGTAGGCGACCGCGGCCACCGACGAGGTGAGCACGACGCGCCGCACCCCGGCCGCCGCGGCGGCGCGCAGCACCCGCAGGGTGCCGTCGACGGCGGGGCCGATCAGGGCCTGCTCGTCGTCCGGCGGCGTGGACGGGAACGGCGAGGCGACGTGCAGCACGGTGTCGCAGCCCGCCACCGCCTCGGCCCAGCCCGCGTCGTCGTCGAGGGTGGCGGCGACGAACTCGAGGTCGCCGCCGAGGCGGCGGGCGAGTTCGGTCAGGTGCGCGCGCTTGCCGTGCGCGGCGAGGTCGCGCACGGTGCCACGGACGGCGTAGCCGTGCTCGAGCAGTTCGGCGATGCAGTGGCCGGCCACGAAACCTGTCGCGCCGGTGACGAGTACCCGTGTGGTCATGATGTTCACCCTTCAGTGGAGGCCGCTATCTGAGCGGTGCTCAAATAATCTAAACACTGCATAGATTTGCTGTCCAGTGCCAAATTCCTGGGACGTCTCGCATAGGCTCGGAGGGTGAAGCGCACCAGATACCACCACGGCGACCTGCGGGCCACGCTGATGGACGCGTGCCTGCGCCTGATCGAGAGCGAAGGCCTCGCCGCCGTGAGCCTGCGTCGCGTCGCCCGCGAGGCCGGGGTCAGCAGCGGCGCGCCCTATCACCATTTCGCCGACCGCGCCGCGCTGCTGTCGGCGCTGTCGATCGACGGCTTCCAGCAGCTCGCCGCCGACCTCGCCGCGGCCAAGGCCGCCGCCACCACACCGCTGGGCATGCTGACCGATCTCGCCGATGCCTACGTACGGTTCTCCCGCGAGCATCCGGCGCAGTTCCGGCTGATGTTCCGGCCCGAGCTGTCCCAGCCCGACAAGCACCCGGACGCACACCTCGCCGCCGACGTCGCGTACGAGATACTCGACGACACCGTCGCCGAGGCGGTCGCGGCCGGCGTGCTGCCCGCGGACCGCGCCGAAACCCTCGCCGTCGCCTGGTGGGGGCTGGCGCACGGCCTGGCCTCACTGTGGCTGGACGGACAACTCGAGAAGCGCAGCGAACAGATGGGCACGCAGGCGCCCGAGCTCGTCGACGCGATCATGCGCGCGTTCACCGACCTCATCTCCCCGCCCCGCCCCGGCGCCTGACGCGCCGTCGCCTATTCCCCCTGCCGGACACGCGCGTTCACCTACAGTGGTAGCACCACATTTGCCTCGTGTGCCCACCCGAGCAGGAGACCCGATGTCTGCCACCGCGAAACTCGATCCCGTGGTCGAAGTGTTCGTCGACGCGCTCAACGCCCAGGACACCGGCCGCTTCTACGGTGTACTGACCGAGGACGCGACCATGTCCGACGACGGCGTCGAACGCGATCTCGCGCAGTGGACCGAAGCCGAGATCTTCAGCAGCAACGGGCATCTGGAGGTCGAGTCGGTCGACGCGGACGGCCTGGAGCTGACCGCCGGCTACACCAACAGCCGTTGGGGCTCGATGCGCACCACCTGGCGGTTCGTCGTGCGCGACGGGCTGATCAGCCGATTCGAAACCGGACAGGCGTGAACGACAATCACTTGCTGACCCCGCGGTACGGCCAGGGCTCCCTCGCCGATCTGCTCCCCTCCGTGCTCGCCTGTCTCGGCGTCGACGGCGAAACCGACCGGCTCGCCCTCGGTCTCGATGTCGACCGGGTGTGCGTGCTACTCATCGACGGCCTCGGCGCACAGGCGCTGGCCGCCAACGCCGACGCCGCGCCGTTCCTGTCGAGCCTGCCACCGGCGACGATGACCGCGGGGTTCCCGAGCACCACCGCCACCAGCCTCACCACCCTCGGGACCGGCCTGCCGCCGGGCGAGCACGGCGTCGTCGGCTACCTGCTGCGCCTGCCCGACGAGGAGCGGCTGTTCAACACGCTGCGCTGGACCCTCACCGGCGACGGCCCGAAGGTCGACGCGCTGACGGCGTTCCCGCCCGACCGAATCCAGCCGCAGCCCACCGTCTTCCAGCGTGCCACCGCGGCCGGGATCGCCGCGATCCAGGTCGCGCCCGGCTACCAGGACGGCTCCGGCCTCACCAAGGCGGGCTGGCGCGGCGGCGGTTTCCGGCCGACCTTCTCGGTCGGCGATCTCGTCGACGGTGTGCTGCAGGCGATCATCTCGGCGCCGAAAACCCTGGTCTACACCTATCACGCGGATCTCGACACCACCGGTCACGCCCGCGGCCCCGGCTCGCGGGCCTGGCGGTTCGAGCTCGCCAACGCCGACCGGATCGCCGCCGAGCTCGCCGCGCGACTGCCCGAACGCACGGCGCTGATCGTCACCGCCGACCACGGCATGGTCGAGCTCGCCGACCGGATCGACTTCGACACCCACCCGTACCTGCCCGAGGGTGTGGTGACGCTCGGGGGCGAACCGCGCGCCCGCCACGTCTACACCGTCGAGGGCGCCACCGCCACCGTCGCCGACACCTGGACCGGGTCGCTCGGCCACGACTTCCTGGTCAAGACCCGCGCCGAGGCCGTCGAAGCGGGCTGGTTCGGGCCGCGGGTCACCGCCGACGCCGCGGCTCGCATCGGCGACCTCGTCGTCATCGCGTGCGGTGACGGTGGCGTGGTGCGCACCGGAGCCGAGCCGTTGCAGTCGATGATGGTCGGCCACCACGGCTCGCTGACCGCCGCCGAACAGCTCGTTCCGCTGCGGATCCACCGCACCTGATCCGTACCGCCTAGTCTGAAGGCCACTCGACGCGCGACCGCGCTCGGCGAACACTCCAGGAGGAATCATGCACGCCACCACCCGAACCGGCGCGCTCGCCGTCGGCGTCGCGGTCCTGGCGGTCCTGGCGAGCGGCTGTGCCGAGGTCGAGCGGGTGCTCAACCAGGGTGGCGACACTCCGTGCCGCGAGTACGTCAACCAGGATGCCGACACCAAGCGGATCACCATCACCAAGGCGATCAAGGAGCGCAACGGCACCGACAACGAGCCGGCGGGCACCCTGGTCGACTCGATGATCGTGCAGGTCGACCTGCTGTGCGCGGGCCAGCGCAATGTCGACACCCCGATCAAGAACGCCGACATCGCCGGCCTGTTCCTGAACAAGTAGCCGACGGCGGCGTCAAGCCGCCACGACAGGGCATGCGCCGGTGACCTGGTCGTCCTGGCGGCAATCGGCGCACAGACCGGTGGCGCAGCTGATAGACAGGAAGGCGCCACCGACGAGCAGGGAGTGAACGTGGGCGCACACGACGACCCGATCGCCGGACCGCCCAGGCCGGACCGGCTCGCCGACTATCGTGGCGCGCTCGAACAGCAGTGGAACCGGCTCGCGGCACCGTCGCGTCCCCTGCAGTTGCCACGCGACACCGGCCCGGTGCGCGAGGAGGTGGCCAAGTCGTGGCAGCGCTCGCTGAACACGGTGGACCCCGCCCAGACCGTCGCCCCCGGATTCGACGACATCAGCGACCGCTGGTCGGAGTCACCGCTGCGCAGGCCGGTCACCGAACTCGCGGGACAGCTGCGCGGAATCGCCGAGGACTCCGGCTATCTCGCCGTCGTCAGTGACGAATCGGGCACCATCTTGTGGACCGCGGGCGATCGCACCCTGCGCCGTCAGGGCGAACAGGTGAACTTCGCGCCGGGCGGTGTGTGGGACGAAAGCCATATGGGCACCAACGGTTTGTCGCTCGCGCTGCACGACGACAAGGCCGTCACCGTGTTCTCCGCCGAGCATCTGGTCGCCGCCCTGCACGGCTGGGTCTGCTATTCCGCGCCCATCCACGGCCCCGACGGCAGGCAGGTCGGCGTGCTCGACCTGTCCTCGAGCTGGGAACGGTCGCACCCGATGGTGATGACCTCGGTCCGCGCGCTGGTAACCGCGGTCGAGACGATGTTGCGCGCCGAAGCGCCGACCCCAGCGCCGGGTGTCCGGCTCGAATGCCTCGGCGCCGCACGGCTGTTGCGCGACGGCAGACCCGTCCCGCTGCCGCCGCGGCAGCTCGAGATCCTGGCCCTGCTTGCGCTGGAACCCGAGGGCTATACCCCCGAACAGCTGCACGCCGCGGTCTACGGTGACCGGGCGGTGTCGCTGAACACGCTCAAGGCCGATGTCTCGCATCTGCGCCGGGCCACCCGCGGCGAGATCGCCAACCGGCGCTACATGCTCACCGGGCCCGTGTCCTGCGATGCGGTGGATCTGCTCGCCGCCATCGAGGGCGGCGATCTCACCTCGGCGCTGTGGCTGTATCGCGGTCCGCTGCTGCCCGGTTCGGACCTGCCCGGCGTCGAACAGTGGCGGGCCCACCTCGATGTCGGCATCCGCAACGCGGTGCTCGGCAGCGACCGCGCCGAGCACGCGGTCGCGTTCGGCCAGCGCTGCCCCGGCGATGCCGCCGTGCACGAGCACGCCCTGCGCCTGCTGCCGCGCGACGACGTCCGCCGGGCCGTCGTCACCGCCCGCCTCTACACCGCCCGCCAGGGCTGACCTGCGCATACGCGCTCACCAACCTCGTACCAACCTTCGCCGACCATAGTGTGTCCCACCACGCAAGGGTCGCGAGGAGCGAGGCGCATGATCTACGGCAAACCCGGATCGGACACCGGCATCGTCAGCTATGCCGCCCGGTACGACAACTTCATCGGAGGTGACTGGGCCGCCCCCATCGAAGGCCGCTACTTCGACAACACCTCCCCCGTCGACGGCGAGATCTTCTGCGCGGTGGCCAGATCCAGCGCCGCCGATATCGACATGGCACTCGAGGCGGCGCACCGGGCCACCGACCGCTGGGCCGCGACCCCGGTCGCCGAGCGGGCCGACATCCTGAACAAGATCGCCGACCGGATCGAGAACAGCATCGAACCACTGGCGGTCGCCGAGACCTGGGACAACGGCAAACCGGTCCGCGAGACCCTGGCCGCCGACCTACCGCTGGCCGTCGACCACTTCCGCTACTTCGCCGGCGTCCTGCGCGCCCAGGAGGGCGGGATCTCCCAGATCGATCCCGATACCGTCGCCTATCACTTCCACGAGCCGCTCGGCGTCGTCGGGCAGATCATCCCGTGGAACTTCCCGATCCTGATGGCGGCCTGGAAACTGGCTCCCGCGCTCGCGGCAGGCAACTGCGTGGTGATCAAACCCGCCGAGCAGACGCCGGCCTCGCTGCTGCTGGTGGTCGAGCTGATCGCGGATCTACTACCGCCCGGAGTCCTCAACGTGGTCAACGGTTTCGGCGTCGAAGCGGGCAAACCGCTGGCGCAGAGTCCGCGAGTGGCCAAGATCGCCTTCACCGGCGAGACCACCACCGGCAGGCTGATCATGCAGTACGCCGGCGAGAACATCATCCCGGTGACCCTGGAGCTGGGCGGCAAGAGCCCCAACATCTTCCTGCCCGATGTCATGGCCGCCGACGACGACTACCTCGACAAGGCGATCGAGGGTTTCGTGATGTTCGCCCTGAACCAGGGCGAGGTGTGCACGTGCCCGTCGCGTGCGCTGATCCACTCGTCGATCTACGACGAGTTCCTCGCCCGCTGCATCGCCCGCACCGAGGCCGTCGTGTCCGGTCATCCGCTCGACACCGAGACGATGATCGGCGCGCAGGCCGGTAACGACCAGTACGAGAAGATCCTGTCCTACCTGGACATCGGCAGAGCCGAAGGCGCCCGCGTGCTCACTGGAGGGGAAGCACGCAAGGTCGACGGACTGCCGGGTGGGTATTACATCGAACCCACCGTCTTCGAGGGTGACAACACGATGCGGATCTTCCAGGAGGAGATCTTCGGGCCTGTCGTCGCGGTGACTCGTTTCGACACCACCGACGAGGCGATCCGCATCGCCAACGACACCCTCTACGGCCTCGGTGCCGGCGTGTGGACCCGCGATATGAATATCGCCCATCGGCTCGGTCGCGGCCTCAAGGCGGGCCGGGTGTGGACCAACTGCTACCACGCCTACCCCGCGCACGCCGCGTTCGGCGGCTACAAGAAGTCGGGGTTCGGCAGGGAGAGCCACGCCATGGCGCTCGGGCACTACCAGCAGACCAAGAACGTGCTGGTCAGTTATTCGACGACGAAACTCGGGATGTTCTGATGCAGAACCGGATCCACCGTGTGGAGATCACCGAACGAGCACAGACGCTGTTGCGCAGGCTGATCGAGGACAACGGGCCGGTGCTGTTCCGCCAGGCGGGCGAGGGCTGCGACGACGCCGATGCCGCGCCGGTGTGCCTGTCCGCCAGGCAGTTCCCGATCGAGAAGGCCGACGTCCTGCTCGGCAGGCTCAGCTGGCAGACCGAGTTCTGGATCAGTCCCGAGCAGTTCGAATGCTGGAAGGACACCCACCTCACCGTCGACGCGGTGCGTGGGCAGGCCAGCGCGGAATCGCTGGAAGCGGGCCAGGGCATGCGTTTCGTGTTGCGCGCCAGGCAGTTGACCGCGGCGGAGAACGCCGCGCTGGCGGCCGCGCCGCCGCCGCGCACCGGCGCCGACCGCACGCTGTAGCAGCGCCATCGACCTGACCTGGCTGGACCTTCCCGGCACTGCCAGGCCACGGCGAGCCCCCGCCGACTGGGCCATCGCGGCTCAGCAGGCGGGGTGAGCTCGCCGTTTTCCGTGTCGGCAGCGCGCATAGCAAATGTGTTCCGGCACAAACCAAATCGCGTCTCGCTCAGCGAGACATGCACGCCAAGACTGCAACGATTCCGTTACGTTATAGCGATGTTCTTAGCGAGACTCGGTGTTCGTACCCGGATTCTGGCGATCGCTCTCATTCCCAGTCTCACCCTGGTGGTGGTCGGCGTGGGTACGGCGGGCTACCTGGTCGAGGAGAGCAACAAAGCCAAGACCTGGGCTTCGGAGATGCAGGCGGCGGTTCCCTACACCCGCGAGCTGATCGAAGCGGTCCAGTCCGAACGCCAGCTCACCCTGGCGCATCTGGCCGGCGACGAGACCGCCCAGCTCGCCCTCGGACCGGCCCGTGCCCGGCTCGACGCCGCCTTCCGCGGCCTGATCGAGATCTCGGCAGGCATCCGCGAGGTCGACGATTCCAACATCGGTGACGACAAGGGCGGATTCGCCACCCTCGGAACGCATCTGGCCGGAGTCCGGGGTGGCGCCGACGCGGGGATGCTGCCCGCCACGGACGCGTACACGTTCTACAACCGGCTGCTCGACGTGTTCACCCAGGGCACGAAGGTCGCCGAGCGCGCCGCCCCCGACGCCGTCGTCGCCTCGGGCGTCGGCGAAGGCATGCGCCTGCTCAACGCCGCCGAGGCGATGTCGCGCAGCAACGCGCTCGCGGTGTCGATGGTGGTCGCCGACGGCCCGACGACGATCTCGATCGACGAGTTCATCCGCCAGAGCGGCTTCTATCACAACGAAGTCGCCAATGTCGCCGCGGAACTCGACGAGGCACAGCGAACGGCGATCACCGCGTTGCTGGCCTCCCCCAACTGGCAGCAGCTCACCGCCATGGAATCAGCCATCGTGGCGCGCTTCGCGGCACCGGCCACGCAGAGCTCCGCGAGCTCGGCCAAGCAGACGCCCGCGACGACCCTGCCGCTGTCCTCGCCCGAATGGCAGAGCGCGGCAGCCGATGTCAACCGGGCCATGCTCGACGCGTACAGCACGCACAACAAGCATGTCCAGAAACTCGCCGAGGACACCGCGCACCGGGCCGAGGTCAACGCGGCCCTGGCGGGTGGCGGCGTGCTCGCGCTCAGTGTGCTGGTGTTCCTGGTCGCGGTGATCCTGGCCAACCGGATCATCCGCCGTCTGCGCCGGCTGCGCACCGAGACACTGAAGCTGGCCGACGAGCAGCTGCCCGCCACCATGCGCACCCTGCGTGACGGTGGCGACGTCGAGGCCGCCGACACCGCCCCGACGCTGGACTTCGGCCGCGACGAGATCGGTCAGGTCGCCAAGGCCTTCGAGCACGCGGCTTCCGCCGCGATCCGCGCCGCCGTCGACGAGGCCCGCACCCGCGAGGGTGTGCGCGCGGTGTTCCTCAACATCGCCCACCGCAGCCAGATCGTGGTCCACCGCCAGCTCGAGATCCTCGACGAGGCCGAGCGCAGCCAGGAGGACCCGGCGCTGCTGGAGACCCTGTTCCGGCTCGATCACCTCGCCACCCGCGAACGCCGCAACGCCGAGAACCTGATCATCCTCGGCGGCGGGCGGCCAGGTCGCCAGTGGCGCAAGCCGGTTCCGGTGATGGACGTCGTGCGCAGCGCCATCGGCGAGACGCTCGACTACGCCAGGGTGCGCGTCACCAAGCTGCCCGAGGTGGAGGTCGTCGGCACCGTCGTGGCCGACCTCGTGCACCTGCTCGCCGAGCTCGTCGACAACGCCACCGCGTTCTCCCCGCCGCAGTCGCGGGTGGAGGCGAGCGGCAACATCGTCGGCAAGGGCGTCGTCGTCGAGATCACCGACCAGGGCATGGGCATGAGCCCCGAGGACCTGGCCAAGTACAACACCATGCTGGCCGATCCGCCGGACTTCGGTGTCGGCACGCTGTCCGCGGATTCGCGGCTCGGTCTGTTCGTCGTCGCCCGGCTGTCCACCGCGCACGGTGTGTCGGTGCGGCTCAGCGAATCCGACTACGGCGGCATCCGCGCCATCGTGCTCATCCCGTTGTCGCTGCTGGCCGGTGACTCCGACACCGCGATGCTGCCGCCGGTTACGACCGGTCCGCTGCGGCGCGGGCTGCCTGCCCCGGCGCCGGAGCCCGCCCCGGTCGCCGCGATCGAATCGGCATCGGCGCCCACCTCGGTAGCCACGCTCGTCGCCGATCCGCCCACCCCGCCGCGCCCGGTGGCGCCCGCCCCCGAACTGCCTCCCGCGCAGACCAACGGCTCCGAGGAGCGTCCCGCCCTGCCGCGGCGCCAGCGGCAGACGAACCTGGCACCCGAGCTCACCGATGAACCCGCCGCCGAAGAAGCGCCCCGCGCGCCGGAGCGGCCACGAACGGCCGAACAGGCGCGCGATCTCATGTCCGCGATCGAGAACGGCACCAGGCAGGGACGCAAGCCCCTGACCACATCGAACCAGGACGAACAGGAAGGCTGAGGTGAACTCTCCCCACCCAGGTGATCTCAACTGGCTGCTCGACGATCTCGTCGACCGGCTGGCGGGGGTCCGCTACGCGGTCGTGCTGTCCACCGACGGGCTGCTGCTCGGACGGTCCTCGCAGATGAAGCGTGAGGACGCCGAGCACTTCGCCGCCATGTCGTCGACGCTCTACGGTCTCGCGCGCAGCGCGGGCAGCCGCTTCGACGGCGGTGGCGTGCGGCAAGCGGTGATCGAGCTCGACCGCGCCGTTCTGTTCGTCACCTCGGCCGGCGACAACGCCTGCCTGGCCCTGCAGGCGAACGAGTCGGCGAATCTCGGCATGGTCGCCTACGAAATGAATCTCACCGTGCAGCGGGTCGGCAGCTATCTGTCGACCGAACCGCGACACGGACTGGCTGAGCTATAGGAAGCCTCAGATGACTCGACTCGGCGATCCGTGGTTCGACGACGCGGCCGGACCTCTCGTCCGGCCGTACGCGGTGACCCGCGGCCGCACCATGGGTGCGGCGCACGACCTGGACATGCTCACGGTGGTGGTGGCAGTACATCCCGCCCCCACCTTGCGACGGCCGGAACCCGAGTACGCGACGATCGCACGGTTGTGCAAGCGTCCGCAGTCGGTGGCCGAGGTCTCGGCCGTACTGAAACTTCCTCTGGCGGTGACCAAGATCCTCGTCGGTGATCTCATCGCCGAGGGCCACCTCATCTTCCGGGCTCCGGTAGCGGCCGAGGCCGGCACCGGAGACCTCAACGTATTGCGAGCGGTTCTGGATGGCATCCGAAAACTTTGACCCAACAGCACCGGGCGGGCAGCACCTCGCCGCCTCGGTGAAGATCCTCATCGCCGGCGGCTTCGGCGTCGGCAAGACCACCATGGTCTCCTCGATCAGCGAGATCGCGCCGCTGCGCACCGAGGAGCTGATCACCGAGGTCAGCACCGGCGTCGACGATCTGTCGGGGGTGGAGCAGAAGTCGACGACCACGGTCGCGCTGGACTTCGGCCGCATCACCATCGACCGCGATCTCGTGCTGTACCTGTTCGGTACTCCCGGCCAGGACCGGTTCTGGTTCCTCTGGGACGAGCTGTGCCGCGGCGCG
The DNA here is from genome assembly GCF_053608285.1 of Nocardia sp. NPDC055053. Taxonomy (NCBI): domain Bacteria; kingdom Bacillati; phylum Actinomycetota; class Actinomycetes; order Mycobacteriales; family Nocardiaceae; genus Nocardia; species Nocardia sp. NPDC055053. Next base: position 61,501 of record NZ_JBSGVD010000033.1, read on the forward strand.
CTCGGCGCGATCGTGCTCGCCGACACCCGGCGCCTGAGCAATTCCTTCGCGGCCGTGGACTTCTTCGAACGGCGCGGGCTGCCGTTCCTGATCGCGGTGAACTGCTTCGAGGGCGCGCCGCGCTATACGATCGACGAGGTCCGCGACGCGCTCGACCTCGATCCGAACACCCCGGTCATGCTGTGCGACGCCCGCGACCGGCCCTCGGCGAAGGCGGTGCTGACCCACCTCGTCGAGTACCTCATCGCCCGTGCCACCCGCACCCCGGTGACCACCTAACCGGTGGCCGACCGGGGGGCGGTCCCGGTCATTCTTCTGTCGTTCCAGATTCCCCTGCCGATCCGGCTGTGGCCGACTTGCCCGGAAATGCTTCCGCTGCCATCTGGAACGAGTAATAATTTGGACTGTGTCCACCACGTCGGACTTCGAGCGGATGCTCCGCGCAGCCTCGCTGCGCGTCACCTCGCCGCGCCTGGCGGTGCTGACCGCCGTGCACCAGCATCCGCACGCTGATACCGACACCATTCTGAGCCGGGTGCGGGACACCCTCGGCGCGGTGAGTCACCAAGCGGTCTACGACGTGCTGCGTGTGCTCACCACCGCCGGACTGCTCCGGCGGATCCAGCCGATGGGCACGGTCGCCCGGTACGAGACCCGGGTCGGGGACAACCACCATCACCTGGTGTGCCGATCCTGCGGCGTGATTGTCGATGTCGACTGCGCAGTCGGCGATGCGCCCTGTCTGACCGCTCTCGATGACACCGGTTTCGTCGTCGACGAGGCCGAGGTCATCTACTGGGGCCGCTGCCCCGACTGCCTGACATCACCATCACTCTCCTGAAAGGAATCACCGTGCCCGAGGAACATCCACCTATCGCGGAAGCCAACACGGAACCCGGTGAAAATGGTTGCCCCGTCGCCGATCGTCGCCCGTTCGCGTCCGCCGACGCCCGTGGCAGCAACCGGGACTGGTGGCCGCACCAGCTCAACCTGACGATCCTGCAGAAGAACCCGCCGGTGGCGAACCCGATGGGCGAGGACTTCGACTACGCGGCCGAATTCGCGACCCTCGACCTGGCCGCCGTGAAGCAGGACATCGAGCAGGTCATGACGACCTCGCAGCCCTGGTGGCCCGCCGACTTCGGCCACTACGGACCGCTGTTCATCCGGATGGCCTGGCACTCGGCGGGCACCTACCGCGTCGGCGACGGCCGCGGCGGTGCCGGCGCGGGCCTGCAGCGGTTCGCACCGCTGAACAGCTGGCCCGACAATGCCAGCCTGGACAAGGCCCGCCGCCTGCTGTGGCCGGTGAAGAAGAAGTACGGCAAGAAGCTGTCCTGGGCCGACCTCATCGTGTACTCGGGCAATGTCGCGCTCGAGTCGATGGGCTTCCCGACGTTCGGTTTCGGTGGCGGCCGCGTCGACGCGTGGGAGCCCGAGGAAGACGTCTACTGGGGTCCGGAGCGCACCTGGCTCGGCGACGAGCGCTACTCCGGTGAGCGCAACCTCGAGCGTCCGCTCGCCGCGGTCCAGATGGGCCTGATCTATGTGAATCCGGAAGGCCCCAACGGCAATCCGGATCCGCTCGAGGCGGCGATCGACATCCGGGAGACCTTCGCGCGGATGGCGATGAACGACGAGGAGACCGCGGCGCTGATCGTCGGCGGGCACACCTTCGGCAAGACCCACGGCGCCGGTCCGGCCGACCTCGTCGGTCCCGAGCCCGAGGCCGCCCCGCTGGAACAGCAGGGCCTGGGCTGGAAGAGCAGCTTCGGCACCGGTGTCGGCGCCGACTCGATCACCAGTGGGCTGGAAGGCATCTGGAACAGCACCCCGATCACCTGGGACAACAACTTCCTGAAAACGCTGTACGGCTACGAGTGGGAGCTGTCGGCGAGCCCGGCGGGTGCGCATCAGTACATCCCGAAGGGCGGCGCGGGCGCGGACACCGTGCCCGACCCGTTCGATCCGGCGAAGAAGCGCACCCCGGTCATGCTGACCACCGACCTGTCGCTGCGGATGGACCCGATCTACGAGCGCATCACCCGCCGCTGGCTGGAGCACCCCGAGGAGCTCACCGACGCGTTCGCGCGCGCCTGGTACAAGCTCACCCACCGCGACATGGGTCCGGTCACGCGCTACCTCGGCCCGCTGGTCCCGTCCGAGGAACTGCTGTGGCAGGACCCCGTGCCCGCGCACACCGGCCCGCTGATCGGTGACACCGAGATCGCGACGCTGAAGAGCCAGATCCAGGCCTCGGGTCTGAGCGTCGTGCAGCTGGTGTCGACGGCGTGGGCGGCGGCCTCGTCGTTCCGTGGCAGCGACAAGCGCGGCGGCGCCAACGGCGGCCGGATCCGGCTGCAGCCGCAGGCGGGCTGGGAGGTCAACCAGCCCGACGAGCTCGCGCAGGTCGTCCGCACGCTCGAGGGCATCCAGGCGACGTTCAACTCCCAGGGCGGTGCCAAGGTGTCGTTCGCGGATCTGGTCGTCCTCGGTGGCGCCGTCGGCGTCGAGCAGGCCGCCGCGGCAGCCGGTTACGACGTGAGCGTGCCGTTCACGCCGGGCCGCACCGATGCCACCCAGGAGCAGACCGACGTCGAGTCGTTCTCGGCGCTCGAGCCGAAGGCCGACGGGTTCCGCAACTACCTCGCCAAGGACGCCGGTGTCCCCGCCGAGTACCTGCTCGTCGACAAGGCGAACCTGCTGACGCTCAGCGCGCCGGAGATGACCGTCCTGGTCGGTGGCCTGCGCGTGCTCGGCGCGAACTACCAGCAGTCGCCGCTGGGCGTGCTGACCGCCACGCCGGGCGCGCTGACGAACGACTACTTCGTCAACCTGCTCGACATGGGCGTCGAGTGGGTGCCGTCGGCCGCCGACGACGACACCTACGAAGCCAAGGATCGCGCGAGCGGGGCGGTCACCTGGACCGGCAGCCGCGCCGACCTGGTGTTCGGCTCGAACTCGCAGCTGCGCGCCGTGGCCGAGGCCTACGCGACCGACGACGCGAAGGAGAAGTTCGTGCACGACTTCGTCGCCGCGTGGACCAAGGTGAGCAACCTGGACCGGTTCGATCTGGCCTGATCCGCCGGAAGCGAAACACCCCGTGGCTCAGTGCGAGTCACGGGGTGTTTCGTGTGCGGCCAGGATCACACGGTCGCGTCGGCCTCGGCGAGTTCGGCCAGCCGATCGACCGAAGCCCGCAGCTTGTCCGAGGTGGTCGCCCTGGCCCGCACCTGACGCAGTTCGTCGTGCAGCTGGGTCCAGTCGTAGGTGTGGGTCACCCGGGTGTGGGTGTCGTCGATCGGCTCCAGCTCCCAGCGCCACAGATGTCCGGGCGGGGTCTTGTCACGCTCGGACGGGTTCCAGGCGATGCGGCGGCCTTCCTCGAACTCCACGATGTGGTTGTCGCGATCGGCGCCGTTGGTGAGGGTGGTGGTGAAGACGTCACCGGTGGCGCGGACCCGTTGGCCCACGCTCGCTTCCGCGAGATTGTCGTTGCCGTCCCAGCGTGGCTGCTGGGCGGGGTCGGCGATCAGTTCGAAGATCGCGGCGGCGCTCGCCGCGATCTCGCGGGAGGCGTGGACGATGCGGGGCGCGTCGATGGTTTCGGTCACCGGGCGATCGAACCAGCAGCTCACCCGACCCGGCAACCGTTCCGCTCGAGTCCGCGACTAACTCGCCCGGTACACCGCGAAGACGGGGATCTCCCTGCTGGTCTTGTCCCGGTACTCGCCGAAGCCCGGCATCAGCTCGACCATCCGGTCGAACAGCGCGGTGCGCTCGGGGTCGGCGACGAGTTCGGCCTTGCCCGTGAAGGTTTCGGTCGGCAGCTCGACGGTCAGCTCCGGATCGGCGACCAGGTTGTGATACCACGCGGGGTGCTTGTCGGCGCCGCCGTTGGAGGCGATCAGCACGATGCGCTCGCCGTCGGGCAGGAACACCAGCGGGTTGGTGATCGCGCGACCGGACTTCGCGCCGGTGGTGGTGATGATCACCATGTTGTCGCGGCCCTCGAACATGCCGCCGACCCGGCCACCGTTGGCCCGGAACTCGGCGATCACCTGGTCGTTGAATGCACTCATCCTCGTCCTTTCGCGGTGCGGTCCCCTGCGCCAACCATCCGGACACGCCGGACATTCCCGCCCGCGCACCGGCCTGCCTCGGCATATGCGCCGAACTAGTGAGCTCCTCTAACGTTGCGGGGTGCTAGGACATTCACATGCGACCAGTGGCGCGCTGGCCTGGGCGGGTACCGCCGCGGCGCTCCCGCTCACGGTCGCCGCGTTCCCCCTGTTCGACAGCGACACAACACGATTCGGGATCGCCGAATTGATCATGGGCACCCTGCTCACCGCGGGTGCCGCCTTGTTGCCGGACGCGGATCATCCGAGCGGAACCATCTCGCACGTGCTGGGCCCGGTGTCACATCACCTGTGCCGGTTCATCTCCTGGGTCTCGGGCGGTCATCGCCACGGCACCCATTCGCTGCTGTTCGTTGTCGCCGCGGTCGCCGCCACCTGGGCCGGGGAGCACTACCTCGGCAGGCCGTTCACGCTGGGCCTGGTGTTCTTCCTGCTCGCGCTGGCGGTGCGGTCGCTGCATCTGTGCCCGCCGGGCAAGAGCGTGCGGACCTACGGGACGGTCATCGTGCTGGCGACGGCGGGCACCTTCGCCGTCGACCACTGGATCGTCGACCGGCCCGCGTGGCTGCCGATCTGCGTCGGGCTGGGGTGCCTGGCGCACCTGCTCGGCGACTGCCTCACCGACCGGGGTTGCCGGCTGCTGTGGCCGTTCCCGCTGCGGACCAGGGTGCCGTTGATCGAGCGGACCGGGAACCGGGTCGAAACCTGGGTCATCTCTCCGCTTTTCGTGCTCGGCACGATGGGCGCGCTCTGGTACGCGATCATGCATCGGCCGTGATCGGCCCTCGCCCGTGAGGACGGCGGGCCCTCCCCCGCCGTCCTTGTCTTCTTTTTCGCAGTTCGGCATGGTGAGCTACATGTTTAGATGCGCATATCGCAGTATCGGCATGTTGATTGTGACCGGTAACGAACAGCGGGCGGGAGACTTTCCCCACCTTCCCGAAGCTGACCCAGGCTCAGCATCTTTCAGTGCACAGTTGTACTCTCAGCATCGTGACCGAGCAGTTCCTCCAATCCCAGGCCGAAGTACAGGCGCTCACGCGGCTGGCGGGCGACGAGTTCGCCGGCGCCGTCGACGGGATAGCGGCCATCCACCGCGCCATCTCCGACCGGGTGTTCGCGGCAGTGCGGGTGGGCGTCGGCCCGGCCGCCGATCCGGTGAAGCTCGTGCACGACGCGATCACCGACGGCGTGTACGCGGTGGTCGGCGGGACCGGGTTCGTGGTGGGCGAGGTCGCGAGCGCGGTCCAGGTTCCCGGTGTCACCGCACCGTCGCGCACCGTGTGGGGCGCGGGCATCCTGGCCGCGGTGCAGGGACTGATCGGCGACGCGCTCGCGGACGAGGAACCGATCCTGGCCTCCCCCATGACCTTTCGCGTCGACGGCGCACCGGTACCGCCCGAGCTGCTCGCCGCGCATTTCGCCGTGCCGACGACCAGGCTTGTCGTGCACCTGCACGGCCTGGTGGAGACCGAGCACGCGTGGCGCCTCGGCGGGCGCCCCACCTACGGCGAACAGCTGGAAACCGACCTCGGCTACACCCCGGTCTTCGTGCGGTACAACTCCGGCCTGCACATCTCCGAGAACGCGGCTCAGCTCAGCGCCCTGCTGACGCGGCTCGTGACGGCCTGGCCGCTGCCGGTGCACGAGATCTGCCTGATCGGACATTCGATGGGCGGGCTGGTCGCGCGCAGCGCGTGCCATCAGGCCGACGAGGCGGGCGAAGCGTGGGTGCGCGCGGTCCGGCAGGTGGTGTGCCTGGGCTCCCCGCACCTTGGCGCTCCCCTGGAGCAGCTCGCCCACTACGCCGCGGCCGCGTTCGACCTGCTGCCCGAGACCCGTCCGCTGGGCAAGCTGCTGCGCAGGCGCAGCGCGGGCATCCGGGATCTGCGCCACGGGTCCCTGGTCGACGAGGACTGGCGCGATCTCGACGTCGACACCCTGCGCGCGCGAGCGGTGCGCGAGGTGCCGTTGATCGCGTGCGCCGAGCACTACTTCGTCACCGCGACGTTCACCCGCAGCCCGAAGCATCCGCTCGGCCTGATCGTGGGTGACGGCCTGGTGCTCAGCGGCAGCGGCTCGGGCCGCGGCCGGGCCCGCCGGATCGGCTTCGACGGCGTCAACAGCCTGCATGTGCCCGAGGCGAACCATTTCAGCCTGCTCAATCACGACGCGGTCTACGCGGCATTGCACAGCTGGCTGTCGAGCACCCCACGCAAGGCGGTCCGGGTGGATACGCTGTGGCCATGACTCTCGACCACGGCGACCCCGGCGACGCACCCTCCATCCCGCTGCCGACCGCTCCCCTGGCCAACGAGGCCCGCCCCTCGGCGGCCGAGGAAGCCAGAACGATTGCGGCGGCGACGAATACGGGCACCCTGGCCAGCCTGACGGCCGATGGTGCGCCGTGGGCGTCGTTCATCACCTACGGACTGCTCGACGGCGCGCCGGTGCTGAGCGTCTCGCGACTGGCCGAGCACGGCCGCAATCTGGCCGCCGATCCGCGCGCGAGCATCGCCGTCGTGACACCCGACATCCCGGCCGATCCGCTGGCGGGCACCCGGATCACCCTGGCCGGCGTGGTGGAGCAGCCGGTGGGCGCCGAAGCCGAGGCGGCGCGCGCCGCACACCTGGCCGCCATCCCCGCCGCGAAGTACTACATCGACTACAGCGATTTCACGCTGTGGATCCTGCGGGTCCAGCGGGTGCGCTGGGTCGGCGGATACGGGCGGATGGATTCGGCCTCGGCGCAGGAGTACCTCGACGCGCAGCCGGACCCGATCGTGCCGCAGGCCGCGCCGGGCATCGCGCATCTCAACGCCGACCACGCCGACGCGCTGCTGGCGATGGCCAAGCAACTCGGCGGATTCCCCGACGCGACCGCCGCCTCCTGTGAGCGCGCCGACCGCTACGGGCTGGAACTGCGGGTCGAGACGCCGCGCGGGGTGGCTCGTACCAGGGTCGGCTACGCCACACCGCTGTCGGAGATCTCCGAATTGCGGTCGGCGACGGTCGAACTGGCGCGCCGGGCCCGCGCGGCGGGCTGATCCGCGGGGCCTACCCGCCGGGCCGGGAGGATCAGGTCCAGAGCGCGGCGACGAGCACGTTGACGATCGCGAGTCCGCCCGCGACGTCGGTCATCGAGTCGATCTGCTTGCCGCGCTTGGCATCGGCCCTGCCCATCTCGGCGAGCGCGACCACGATCACCGAGATCGCCAGCTTCACCGCCAGCTTGATGGTGTCCGGGTCCTTGTCGAGCGAATCGACGCCAGAGGCCAGGCCGGCCAGGATCACACCGGTGATCAGCTGCGCACGCGCACCCCAGACCATCAGCTCCGATACGACGGGGCGCGAGGCGGCGAAACCACCGACGACGGCTGCCATCCCGAGCAGGTGCGTGACAACCACCAGGTTGTAGACGAATTCCATGAATGCCGAGCGTAGTTCACCCGAAAGCGGCCGATGCCCGAAGGCGCCGGCCGTTCTCCGACGAACTTTTCCGTGGCGTCAGAGCCCCTGCTGCTCCAGCACCCGCGAATCCTTGCGGACGCCGAAGGCGGTGATGATCTCCATGATGCCGATGACGATCAGGAAGATGCCGACCACCAGGGTGAGGGTCGTGAGCGAGCTGATCGGCCACACGATCAGGATGACACCGGCGATGGCGCTGATGATGCCGTAGAAGATCTGCCAGCCACGGCCGGGGACGCCCTTCTCCGAGATGGCGGCGAACAGGATCGCGACGCCACGGAACAGCCAGCTGATGCCGATCCACAGACCGAGCAGCACGATCGAGGCGAAATCGTCGCGGAAGCAGAAGACACCGATGATCAGCGACAGCACACCACTGATGAAGGACAGCACCCGGAAGCTGGTGCTCGGCAGGTGGGTGAAGGCGGCGATCAACTGGAAGATGCCGCTGACAACCATGTAGATACCGAACAGAATGCCCGCGACGAGCAGCGACGGACCGGGCCACACGAGCACGATGATGCCGAGGACCACCGCGAGGAGGCCGGTGACCAGAATTGTTTGCCAGGTTTTCTTGGCAAGAGCCGCAAACGGGCTCTCCAGCACGGTGTTTGTCGTCATGACGAGATGTTATGCCCGCCCGCTCTGGTTTTCCGGACATTAGCTGGGGCCGTGACCGTGTCGCGACCGCGGCCATCGCGCCGAGCGGGGGTCCGGTGACAACCGCCACGTCCTTGCCCACGCGAACGTTTGGCTTGCCCTGCTCCCGGGTAGGTCATGGAAGTGTCGGTTGTACTCGTGCTGCAAGCTCGGGGCCTCGGTGATCTCCTCGCCGCGGTCCCGGCTCTGCGTGCTCTGCGCCGGGCCGAACCACGCAGCAAGATCGTGCTGGCGGCGCCGCATCGATTGGAACAGATCGTCGATCTGATCTCCTCGGTCGATGAACTGGTGCCCACCGCCGATCCGGCCGCCCTGATCTGGGACGGGCCGGCACCCGAGTTGGCGGTGAACCTGCACGGCGCGGACGGCGCGAGCGCGCGAGCGCTGGCCGATACCGGCGCCGACCGGATCATCGGCCACCGCTCCCCCGCACTCCCCAAGCTCGCCGGTCCCCGCTGGGATCCCGAGGCGCACGTGGTCGATCGGTGGTGTCAGCTGCTGGAGTCGGCGGGCATAGTGGCCGATCGCCGCAATCTCGGGCTGGTTCCGCCGGTGGCGTCGCTGAGCCGCCGCGACTGCGTCGTCGTGCACATCGGCGCGGGCGCCCCCGCCCGGCGGTGGCCGCCGGAGCGGTTCGCGGCCGTGGTGCGGCATCTGCTGGTGCTCGGCCGGGACGTGGTCCTCACCGGCGACCCGTTCGAACGCGAGATCGCCGTGCAGGTGGCCGCGCAGGCCGGCCTGCCCGACGACCGGGTGCTGGCAGGCAGGCAGAACCTCACCGACCTGGCCGCCACGGTGGCCGAAGCCTCGCTGGTGATCAGCGGCGACACCGGTGTCGCGCACCTGGCGACCGCCTTCGGCACCCGCACCGTGCTGCTGTTCGGGCCGACGCCGCCGCGCCGGGGCGGGCCGCCCGCGCACCTGCTCGGCAGGCACGCGGTGTTGTGGGCAGGGCAGGTCGGCGACCCGGAAGGCCGCTCACCGGACCCGGGGCTGTTGCGGATCGGCGTGCCCGAGGTGGTGTCCGCGGTGGACGCGCAGCTGGACAAGCAGGACTGGGCGGACTCGACCCGGTCGCGTTATCGCCGGGTGGGCTGAGCCGGGGCGGCGGCTTCGCGGAGGGCGGCCGCGTGGGCGGCCAGCGCGCTGGGCCAGAACTGCTCGAGATAGTCGCGGGCGTCGCTGAGGCCGCGGGGGTCGAGGGAGTAGAGGTGGCGGTTGCCGTCGCGGCGCATGCTCACCAGGTGCGCTTCGCGGAGCACACGCAGGTGCTGCGAGGCCGCCGAGCTGGTGATGCCGGTGGCCGCGGCCAGGTCGGCGACCGAGCGTGGGCCCTGCGGTAACGACTCGAAGATCGCACGCCGGGTGGGGTCGGACAGGGCCGTAATTGCCCGAACTCCGTTAGTGTCCACTGAATCAGTGTCCTCCGGACGGGGATATTCGGCAATGATCTTGCGACCTGGGAATTCCTCCCGGTCGGTCCCCGGAATCTCCGTTTTTGTTACGCTGTTGTTATAGATCAACTGGGGTTATAGCCAGCAGTGATGGCAGCCACATCATTGGCCGTCGACATCACGGTTTCGCTACGTTCGAAACATGTTCGTGACCAACCCGTTATCTGCTCGAGTCTCCGACGCCTTCGCCGGCCGTTGGGGAGGCGTAGTCGCGGGTGCGGTGGCTTTGTCCGCACTCGTGGGAACCTCCGTCGCCACCTTCGGTGAGCCCGAGACCCCGACCTCCGACACCAGCATCACCGCGGGCGCCACCCAGGCCATCACCGCGGGCCAGTCACCGTACCGCTTCGTCGCCTATACCCCCGCCGAGGCCCAGGGCCCGCAGGGCGAGGCCCCCGCGTCGGCCCCGATCGCGTGGGAAGAGCACCGCGAAGCGGTCGCTCTCGCGCTGCCCGAGCTGCCGCCGATGCCGGTCATCGCCCCGCCCCCGCCGCCGCCGCGCCCGCAGACCGTCCGCCCGGTCAACGGCAGGCTGACCTCCTACTACGGCGCCCGCTGGGGCGAGTCGCACAACGGCATCGACTTCGGTGACCCGATCGGCGCCCCCGTCTTCGCCGTCACCGACGGTACCGTGATCGAGACCGGTCCGGCCTCCGGCTTCGGCCTGTGGGTCCGCGTCCAGCAGGACGACGGCACCATCGGCGTGTTCGGTCACGTCAACGAGATCCTGGTCGAGACGGGTCAGCACGTGAACGCCGGTGACGTCATCGCCACCGTCGGTAACCGTGGCCAGTCCACCGGTCCCCACCTGCACTACGAGGTGCACGTGCCGGACGGCTCCCTCTACGGCGCCCCGATCGACCCGCACCCGTGGCTCGCCGCCCGCGGCGTCGACGCCGGTGTCGCCCAGGACTGATCCGCACTACAGACTGATCCGCGCCGTGTGCGCGATCAGGAAATCCCGAAGCCGCGCGACCGCGAGCGTCGGCCCATGGTCTCCCGAGACCAGGCCGATCTCGCGGTCGCGTTCGCCATCGATACGCACGACCGCGAGATCGGGATGCGGTATCTCCGCGGCGGGCAGCAGCGCGACGCCGAGACCGAGCGCGACCAGTTCGCGCAGGGTCTCGAATTCGGTGATCTCGAACAGCACCCGTGGCGTGAAACCCGCTGCGGCGCACCAGGTATCGAGCAGGGAACGCAGCTGATAGCTGGGCGGGTTGGCGATGAAGGCCGTGTCGGCCAATTCAGCGAGGCCGACGTGGGCGCGGCAGGCCAGTGGGTGCGTGCGCGCCACGTGCAGGTCGATGCGCTGCCTGCCGAGCGGCACCGTCGGCAGATCGGCGGGCGGCGGGATCATCACCGCCAGATCGAGCCTGCCGTCACGGACCTGCTCGGCCAGTGCCTCGCCGTGCGCCTGAACCAGGTGCAGCCGGATCCTCGGCGCTCTGGTGTGGAACTGCGCCAGCAGTGTCGGAATGCTCACCGGGCCCAGGGTGAGCGGGAAGCCGAAACGGACAAGGCCGCTGTCGGGGTCGGCGTCGGCGCGCACCCGGCGCACCGCGTCGTCGAGAGCGCGCACCAGGCCACGGGTGTGTTCGTAGAGCTCGCGCCCCTGCGGGGTGAGCGTCACGCCGCGCCCGACCGGCTGGAACAGGGCCACGCCCAGCGCCTGTTCCATCGTCTTGATCCGGCGGCTCAGCGAGGACTGGGGCACCCCGAGCCGCTGCGCCGCCCTCGTGAAGTGCCCTTCGTCGGCCGCCGCGTCGAAGGCCGCCAGCAGCGGTGCCAGGGCTTGCGCTCCCCCGTCGCCTGAATCATCCATATTCGGATCATATCGTCGGCGATTTCGTATTGGACGGATCACTCCCGGTGGCGTGACGATGGCGGTACACAGCTCACGGGAGGTTCGACGATGACCGAGACGACACCCATCCACCCCGAATCCGCCGGTAACGACGACGTTCTCGACGCCGTGCTGATCGGCGGCGGCATCATGTCCGCCACGCTCGGCGCGCTACTCAGCACGCTCGCGCCGGACTGGTCGATCGCCCTGTTCGAACGGCTCGGCGAACCGGCCGCCGAGAGCAGTCATCCATGGAACAACGCGGGCACCGGACATTCGGGCCTGTGCGAGCTGAACTACATGCCCGATCCCCGCGACGGCGGCAAGGCGGCCGGGATCGCCGAGCAGTTCGGGCTCTCGCGGCGGTTCTGGTCGGCACTGGCCCGCCGCGGCGAGCTCGATCCGGCCACCTTCGTCACGGCGACCCCGCACGTGACGGTGGTGTTCGGCGACCACGACATCGCCTATCTGCGGCAGCGGTACGCGACACTGCGCGACCAGCCCGCGTTCGCGGGCATGGAGTACAGCGAGGATCGCGCCGTCATCGCCGAATGGGCGCCGCTGCTCGTGCGCGGGCGCGCCGACGGCGAGGCGATGGCGGCCACCCGGCACACCGCGGGCACCGATGTCGACTTCGGCGCGCTGACCAGGTCGCTGCTGTCGACGATGACCGCGGCGGGCAATGCGGTCCGGCTGCATCGCGAGATCACCGGACTCACCCGCGGCAAGGACGGGTTGTGGACCGTGCGCGGACGAGACCTGGACAGCGGCAGGCGTTTTCGGGTGCGCACCCGGTTCGTGTTCGTCGGGGCGGGCGGCTACGCCCTGCGGCTGCTGCAGCGGGCCGGGCTGCGGGAGGTGCGTGGTTACGGTGTGTTCCCGCTCGGCGCGCAGTTCCTGCGTACCGGCAATCCCGACGTGGTCGCCGAGCACCACGCGAAGGTCTACAGCCAGGCCGCGCTCGACGCTCCGCCGATGTCGGTGCCGCACCTGGACCGTCGCGAGGTCGACGGCAGCGCCTCGTTGCTGTTCGGTCCCTACGCCACCTTCAGCACGCGGCTGCTGCGCCACGGCAAGCTGACCGACCTGTTCACCACGCTGCGACCGCACAACATCGTGCCGCTGATGGCCGCCGGCCTGCGGAATCTCGATCTGGTCCGCTTCCTGATCACCGAACTCCTTGCGTCGCGGCGCCGGAAGTTCGCGCAGCTCCAGCGCTTCTATCCCACCGCCGATCCCGGCGATTGGGAGCTGATCCAGGCCGGGCAGCGCGCTCAGCTGGTCAAGCCGGATCCCCGGCACGGCGGTGTGCTCGAATTCGGCACCGAACTGGTGACCGGGGCCGACGGCACCGTCGCCGGGCTGCTCGGCGCCTCCCCTGGCGCCTCGATCGCGCCGTCGATCATGCGCGACCTGCTGGAGCGCTGCTTCCCCGAACGACGCTACGAGTGGTCGCCGCTGCTGGCGGAACTGCTGCCGGAGACAGCGCCGGTCAGCGCGGCGCGTTGACGAGGGCCCCGATCAGTCGGTGGCTGCGAGCGCTCATCTCGCCCGCCGTCTGCCCGGGGTGCCGCAGCCACCACAGCACCAGCGAGGTCACCGACCCCATCCAGACATCGGTGAAGGCGGACAGGTCGTCGGGATCGGTGAGCGCGAGCCCGCTGAGCGCGTCGGCGACGCCACGGGCCGCCTGGTCGGCGATGCGGCGGCGGGCCGCGCGCACGGCGTCGGCGGCGGCACCCTCGTCGGGATGGGAGCGGTCGAAGACGACGGTCCAGTCGTGCGGTCGCGGGGCGAGGGCGACGAAGAGCGCGTCGAGGGTCCGTTCGGCCTTGCTCAGCCCGCTCGCCCCGGTGATGGCCGTTTCGATCGCGTCGTAGATGACGGTGGCGGCGCGCTCGACACAGGCGATGTAGAGCCCGTCCTTGGACTGGAAATAGGTGTAGACCAGCGGCTTGGACACCCCGGCCCGCCGCGCGACATCGGCAGGCGACAGACCCGCGTAACCGACCCGCCCGATCTCGGCGACCGCGGCGTCGAGGATCTGCTGCTCACGCTCGGGGCGCGGGACACCTTTGGTTCCAGCTGTGCTCACCCGACCCATCCAACCATCACGGCCGCACCGGTTGACACTCAATTGACGATTTTGTAATTTACTAGATAGTAAATTACATCGGTAGCCCTCGACGCCCAGGAGTCCCCGTGCTCGACCGCCTCGCGCAGTCCTTGCTGCTCAACCCGCCCGCGTTGCCGCGTACCGTGGCGCGGCTCGTACTCGGCGAGCGGCACGAGATCGCGGGCAAGACCGTCCTGCTGACCGGCGCGTCGTCCGGGGTCGGCCGCGCCGCCGCCCACACGCTCGGCCGCCACGGCGCCCGGCTGATCCTGGTCGCCCGGACCGCCGAACCCCTGCTCGATGTCCGCGACGCGGTGCGCGCGGCGGGCGGCGTCGCCGAGAGCATCACCTGCGATCTGTCCGAGCCCGGCGACGTCGACGACCTGGTCAAAACCGTGCTCGAGCAATACGGCACGGTCGACGTGCTGGTGAACAACGCGGGCCGGTCGATCCGCCGTCGCGCCGCCGATGCCACCGACCGGTTCCACGACTACGAACGGACCATGGCGCTGAACTACTTCGGCGCGGCGCGGCTGACCATGGGACTGCTCCCCGCGATGCTCGAGGTGGGCGACGGGCACGTCGTCAATGTCTCCACCTGGGGAGTCGCGGCGGGCACGATGCCGATGTTCACCGCCTACCACGCGTCCAAAGCCGCGCTCGGCGCGTTCGGGCGCAGCCTCGGCGCCGAAACCCGCTCGCGCGGTGTCCATGTCACCACGGCCGGGTTCCCACTGGTGCGCACCGAGATGATCGCCCCCACCGGCGCCTACGACGAGTCGGCCGCGCTCAGCGCCGAGCAGGCCGCCGACTGGATCTGCACCGCGATCCGGACCAGGCCGATCGAGCTCTACCCCCGCTACACCCGGATCCTGCAGGCCGTCGCGACCGTGTCGCCGCGCGCGGTCGACGCGGTCATCTGGCGCCTGGGGATCTGACGACCCCCTCGTGACCGCACCCGGGTAGGGCAGGCCCCTACCCGGGTACGGGTGCCGAACCGTTCCGCAGTGGGAGGCGGTGCGGCACACCGGATTTCTACCGTCGAATCATGGCGACGATCGATCTCTCCCGCACCCTGTCCCGCATCCGGGTACCCGCCGCACCGGTCCGCGACGGAACCGACCGCGCGCCCTGGCACGGCCCGCTGCTGGTGAACTCCGCCCTGATGGCCGGGCTCGTTGTCGTGTCGGTCGTCGGCATGCTGGTCGACGACCGCCTGCTGCTCGGCGAATCGGTGTGGCTCAAGCCCGCCAAGTTCGGGCTCGCCTTCGCGCTCTACGGGGTGACGCTGGCGTGGATCCTGCGGCTGCCGCATCGCGGGCGGCGGGTCACCTGGTGGCTGGGCACCGTCTTCGCCGTCACCGGGATCGCCGATGTCGGCTTCATCGCGCTGCAGGCCGCGCGCGGCACCTTCAGTCATTTCAACACCGCCGACGACCCGGTCAACCAGATCGGCCAGCAGGTGTTCGCCTCCGGCGTCCCCGGGCTGTTCCTCGCCAATCTCGTCCTGGCGGTGATCATCTCGTGGCAGAAGCTGGCCGACCGGCCGACCAGGATCGCCTTGAAGGCCGGGCTGTGGCTCGCGGTGGCAGGCATGATGCTGGGCTATCTGATGGGCTTCACCGGACCGCAGCTGGTCCGCCAGGCCGACGGCACCGTGGTCGGCCTGATGGCCGGGCACACCGTCCGAGCGGGCGGCGCGCACGGTGACGCGGCGCGCGACGGCGTCGGCGCCATGCCGATCACCCATTGGAGTACCACCGGCGGTGACCTGCGCATCCCGCATTTCGTCGGTCTGCACGGCATCCAGGTGTTGCTGCTGCTGGCCGTCGTCCTGGTCGCCCTCGCGCCCCGCTATCGCTGGCTGCGCACCGAAACCGTCCGTGCCGCCCTGCTCGGCGTCGCCGTACTCGGCTACTTCGGTCTGCTCACCCTGGTGTTCTGGCAGGCGCTGCGCGGTCAGCCGCTGACCAGCCCCGACCTCGCGACCGCAGGTGCGGCGAGCGCACTCGCGCTGCTCGTCGCGGGCGGTGTGACGGCCGTGTACCTGCGGGCCCGCGAGACCTCGACCGGGTTCCCCGTCGAAGACCGGCACGCCGGAGCGTGAGCGCCGATCCCCCTGGTTGCCCACTCGCCTTGGGCGCCACGGGGATTCAGCGCAACCGTTCGGCTTCCCTGGCCAACGTCACCAGCGTGGCGCTGAGCTCGGCCAGTTCGACGTGCTCGGCACCTTCGGCCACCGCCGTTGCGACGTCTTCCGCGGCGCACCGGGCGGCGAACCAGCGGTCGGCCAGATCCGCGGCTTCCTGCGCGGACAGCACCACCGCGTCCTCCGGAATCCCGGTGCCCTTGAGGCTGGTGCGGTGCTCGTAAGCCCGTTGACGGCACGACTGGCGACAATAGCGACGACGGCGACCCGACTCCGAATCCACGATCTCCCGCCCGCACCACAGGCAGGACAGCAGGCGACTGCGCGACATGGTGCGAAACCCTATCGGTCCGAGGCCCGATACGGCGGCACAGGTCTCGCTGAGCGGGCACTGTGCCCGGCCGACGGCTCAGGGCCCGCTCGGTCAGATCACCATTGCGACTACAATGGAACAGTTCAGACGTCCCGCGCGTTAACGGTAGGACCACGACCAGTTCGCAGGCCTGAGAACCGCCGAAGCCGCGAACCCGCGGCGCCAGCCGCCAAAGACAGGGAGCACACATGGCAGATCGCGTACTCCGAGGCAGTCGGCTCGGAGCGGTGAGCTACGAGACCGATCGCGACCACGACCTGGCCCCGCGCCGGATCGCCCGCTACCGCACCGACAACGGTGAGGAGTTCGACGTCCCGTTCGCCGACGACGCGGAGATCCCGCCCACCTGGCTGTGCCGCAACGGCCAGGAGGGTCAGCTGATGGAGGGCACCACGGTGGAGACCAAGAAGGTCAAGCCGCCGCGCACTCACTGGGACATGCTGCTGGAACGGCGCAGCAAGGAAGAGCTCGAGGAGCTGCTCAAGGAGCGCCTCGACCTCCTGAAGACGCGCCGCCGCGGATAAGAGCCCAGCACCACGACGGCGAAGGCCGCCTCCCCATCCGGGA